>JAUPKJ010000181.1 GCA_030837505.1 Actinomycetota bacterium | reverse complement strand
TGCTGCCGGGGAGGAGGACTCGGGCTTCGAACGGGGCATGGTCAGCAGGATACGGTCTGGGCGGCGCGCCGGGTGCCCGCCTCCTGGACCGGTGGGTTCACAGCCGCTTCCCGAGGGACCGGTCCGGGCGGAACCGGCCCGCGCGAAACGGCGCGTCAGACCTCCTGCGTGGCCGGTCCCGCGGCGAGCAAATGGGCCTTGTCGTGAGGAAGCGCGCGTCCGGAGCGGGCCATGGCCTGGGCCCAGAGCCAGCCCGCCCGATAGGAGGAACGGACGAGCGGGCCGGACATGACCCCGGCGAAGCCGAGATCCTGGGCCTCCTGCCGCAGTTCCACGAATTCCTCGGGGCGGACCCACCGCTCCACGGGGTGGTGCCGGGGGGTCGGCCGCAGGTACTGCGTGATCGTCACGATGTCGCAGTCGTGGTCCCTCAGATCGGTCAACGCCTGCGTGATCTCGTGGCGTTCCTCGCCCAGTCCGAGGATCAGGTTGGACTTGGTGACCATCCCGGCGTCCTTGGCCCGGTCCAGGACCTCCAGGGAACGGGAGTAGTCGAACGCTGGGCGGATGCGACGGAAGATCCGAGGGACGGTCTCCAGGTTGTGGGCGAAGACCTCGGGGGCTGATGCGAAGACTTGTTCGAGGAGCTCTGCCCTGCCCGAGAAGTCGGGCACGAGGATCTCCACGCCGGTGCCCGGGCAGCGTTCGTGGATCTCCCGCACGGTCCGCGCGTACAGCCAGGCGCCTTCGTCGGGCAGATCGTCCCTGGTGACGCCCGTGACGGTGGCGTAGCGCAGGCCCATGGAGGCCACGGACAGGGCCACGCGGCGCGGCTCGTCGGCGTCGAGGGGGGAGGGCCTGCCGCTGTCGATCTGGCAGAAGTCGCATCGGCGGGAACAGACGTCGCCCCCCACGAGGAAGGTGGCCTCCCGCTCCTCCCAGCATTCGAAAATGTTGGGGCACCCGGCCTCCTGGCACACGGTGTGCAGGCCACCGCCTCGGACCAGGTCGGTCAGGCGGCGGTACTCCGGGCCGGTCCTCGCGGTCGTCCGGATCCACGGGGGCTTGCGTTCGATGGGCACGTCGCTGTTGCGGGCTTCCAGACGGAGCATCCGCCTGCCCTCCGGCGTCATGGTCACGCAGCCGCTCCTCGGTTTTGCCGGTGCCGTCCTTCCCGACCCTAGGCCGCCGTGCCGCACCCCTGCCACCGGAAGGGATACAGCCGGAGCCCCCCTGCGGGAACGACGGGCCTCGTCCCTGCAGCTCGCGGCGTCGGGACAGGCGGAAGGGCGCGTGGCGGGCCCGGCTCGTACGGGCCAGGATGGTTCTCATGCAGCTGCGAGTCTTCACAGAACCCCAGCAGGGCGCCTCCCACGACCAACTGGAGAGGATGGCGCTGGCCGCTGAGGATGCCGGTTTCGATGGGTTCTTTCGATCGGACCACGTCCTGTCGATGGGGCGGACGGACGGTCTGCCGGGGCCCAGCGACGCCTGGGTGACCCTGGGGGCCCTCGCCCGCCGGACCTCCCGGATCCGTTTGGGCACCCTCGTGTCACCGGCGACCTTCCGGCTGCCCGGAATGCTGGCCGTCCAGGTGGCCCAGGTGGATCAGATGTCCGGTGGAAGGGTCGAACTCGGGTTGGGGGCCGGCTGGTACGAGGACGAACACCGTGCCTACGGGATCCCTTTCCCCGGGGTCAAGGAGCGATTCGATCGGTTCGAGGAACAACTGAAGATCATCACAGGGCTGTGGGACACGCCGATCGGGGAGGTCTTCAGCCACGCGGGAGAGCACTACACCCTCACAGGGGCCCCGGGCCTGCCCAAGCCCGTCCACGGCCGCGTTCCGATCATCATCGGTGGTTCGGGCAAGGTCAGGACCCCGAACCTCGCGGCCCGGTACGCAGGCGAGTTCAACGTGGGGTTCTGCGACGTCGATCACGTTCGCGAGCGGTACGAGGGGCTGCGCCGTCAGTGCGAGGCCGTCGGCCGGAAGCCTGATGAGTTGGTCCTGTCCTGGACGACCTCGGCCGTGGTGGGGCGTGACGACGGTGAGGTCCGCCGTCGGGGGAGCGCCGCGGCGGCGGACCTGCCGGCCCTGGCGACGGTGGGGCTGGCCGGCACGCCCGCTCAGGTCGTCGATCGGATCGGCGCGTACGCCGAACTGGGGGTCCGGCGGATCTACCTGCAGCTGATCGATCTGGACGACCTCGACCACCTCGAACTCATCGCCGCGGAAGTGATGCCCCAGCTGCCCGAGACGCCCCAGCTGCCCGAGATGCCCGAGCAGCCCTGATCCGACGGCGTCAGGCCCCTGCCGCGAAGGCGCCCGGGCCGCCGTGGCCCGGCAGGTCGACCTGGTGCAGGTGACGGCACATGATCGGAACAAGTTCCTCGACCGTGACGGGCCGGTCGAGCTCAGCGGTCAGGGAGGTGACGTCGGCGTCGGGGATGCCGCAGGGCACGATCCTGTTGAACCACGACAGGTCGGGGTCGCAGTTGAGGGCGAACCCGTGCATGGTCGTTCCCCGCGCGACCCGGACCCCCACGGCCGCCACCTTGCGCTCCCGGCCGCGGTCGTCGGCGGCGACCCAGACCCCGCTGCGCCCGGGCACCCGCACCGTGGCCAGGCCGAGGTCTGCGCAGGCCCGGATGACCGCCTCCTCCAGACGTCGCACGTACGCGACGACGTCCACGGGCTGGGCCAGGCGCACGATCGGGTACCCGACGAGCTGCCCGGGACCGTGCCACGTGATGCGCCCGCCGCGATCCACCTCGACGACGGGGGTGCCGTCGACGGGCCGGTCGTAGTGGGCCGTGCGGCGACCCGCCGTGTAGACGGGCGGGTGCTCCAGGAGGATCACGGTGTCCGGTGCGCTGCCGCCCACGACGGCGGCGTGCACCGCACGCTGCCGTTCCCAGGCGTCGAGGTACTCGACCCGGTCGGGGCCGAAACCGGGGAACTCGAACCGCAGATCGCCGTCCGCGCAGGCGTGGACGGCGGACCGGGACGGGCCAGGGGCGACGGACGAGTTCGTGCTCACCTCAGCAGGGTAGGTCCCCCGCCGGCCTCCCGCCCGCGGGGGGAGGCCGACGGGGCGAGCCCGCCTCCCTGCTGTTTCGGACGGGCACGGCGCGTCAAGGATTCGAGTTGCGGGGTCGAAGTCGAGCAGTGAGGTTAGGATCCTCAGCCCCGGCAAGAGTCCCGATCCGGAGGAACCATGGCGTCCGACAGTGCATCTGCGCCCTCCTCCTGGAGCGGGCACCGGCTGCGGTGGCTGTTGCCGGCCGTGGCGGTCCTCGTGTGGTTCGCGATCGGCGGGGTCGGTGGTCCGTACCTGGGCAAGCTGAGCCAGGTCCAGAGCAACGACGCCGGCTCCTTCCTGCCGGACTCCGCGGAGTCGACCAGGGTCACCGAACTGCAGCGCACCTTCGCCACCGAGGAAGCGCTGCCCGGTCTCGTTGTCGTGGAATCCGAACAGCAACTGACCGACGAGCAGGTGGCCCGTTCCCGTCAGTTCGCCGAGGGTCTCCCCGGCCTGTCGATCCCCGTCAGCGGACACCCGTCCGTTCGAGTCGGGGACTTCCTGGCCGGAGAACCCAGGGTCGTCCCCGCCGCCGACGGCAAGGCCCTGCTCGTACTGCTGTCCTTCGACACCACAACGACCTCCGAGAACCTCGCCGACGGCAAGAGGCCCGTGTCCCGTTCCGTACAGGTCGTACGGGAACAGGAGAAGGAACTCGAGGCCACCGGCGTGGACGTCTACGTCGCCGGGCCGGCCGGTCAGGTGGCGGACCTCTCCGCGGCCTTCGCCGGGATCGACGGTCTGCTCCTGGGCTCGGCGCTCCTCGCGGTCCTGGCGATTCTCCTGCTCGTCTACCGCAGCCCCGTCATCCCCCTGTTCGTCATCCTGACGTCCCTGTTCGCGCTCTCCCTCGCGGGAGTTGCCGTCTACGCCCTGGCCGACGGCGACGTGCTCGCCCTGGACGGCCAGGCCCAGGGAATCCTGTTCATCCTCGTCGTCGGCGCGGCCACCGACTACTCCCTGCTCCTGGTCGCCCGCTACAAGGAAGAACTCCGTCGCCACGACGAGCGCTACTCGGCCATGCGTTCGGCCTGGAAACGAACCCTCGAACCCGTCGCGGCCTCTGCGGGCACGATCGTCCTCGGACTGCTGTGCCTGCTGCTGTCGGACCTGGGGCAGATCCGCGGGCTGGGACCCGTGGGCGCCGTCGGGATCGTCGCAGCGGCCCTGGCGGCCCTGACCTTCCTGCCCGGCCTGCTCCTCCTGCCCGGCCGCCTGTCCTCCGGCGAACACGGCCGCTGGATCTTCTGGCCGGGTGTTCCGCACGTGGGCAGCCAGAACGCCGCGGCCGGTGG
>JAUPKJ010000180.1 GCA_030837505.1 Actinomycetota bacterium | reverse complement strand
CGTCTCCGACAGCGGGCAGATCCACCTGCAGGACATCATCAACGGCCGCTGGGACACCTACATCAAGGCCCGCGGCGCGGAGTTCGCCGCGGTCGGCTCACCTATCATGGTTCGCTGGGGGCACGAGTTCAACGGCAACTGGTACCCCTGGGGCATCGCCAACAACAACTCCGACCCCTCCCTGTACGTGAAGGCCTACCGCCGCGTCCACGACCTGGTGAAGGCCGCCGGCGCGACCAACGTGCAATGGATCTGGGCCTTCAACAACGGCTCGTCGCCCGACGCCGGCTACAACGACCCCGCGGCGTCCTACCCCGGCGACTCCTACGTCGACTGGGTGGGGATCGACGGCTACAACTGGGGTTACGGCCCTTCCTGGGACACCACGGGTAACCACTGGGTGAGCTTCACCAGCGCCTTCGACAGCTCCTATGCGAAGGCCCGGTCCATCGCCCCCAAGCGGCCGGTGACCGTGGCCGAGTACGCCTCGAGTGAGGACGGCGGCAACAAGGCTCAGTGGATCAACGACATGAACACGGCTCTGCAGTCGGGCCGGTACCCCGACCTGAAGATGCTCGTGTACTTCGACCAGGACAAGGAGGAGAAGTGGTCGGCCACCTCCTCCGCCGCCGTCCTGACCGCCTTCACCTCCTGGCTGAAGTCCTCGTACATGAACGGCACCGGGGCCGAACTCGCCCAGGTCGCCGGGCAGTACGCCGGCACGAGCCCGACCGTCACGCCTACCAAGACCCCGACCGTCACACCCACCACGACCCCGACCGTCACACCCACCAAGACCCCAACTGAGCGCGAGTGCACGGCCACCTTCACCGTCACAGACCAGTGGGGCGACGGCTTCCAGGGGAAGGTGTCGGTACGTAACACAGGCACCACGGCCCTGTCCGGCTGGCGAATCCAGTGGACGCTGCCCTCGGGCCAGACCATCTCCCAGGTCTGGAACGGCGACCTGGCCCAGAGCGGGCAGTCGGTGACCGTCACCAACCTCAGCTGGAACGCAGCCCTCGCCCCGGGCGCCGGCACCGACGTCGGCCTCCTCGGCGCTTCCACCGGCTCCTCGGTGACCACACCCACAGTGACCTGCACCGCCTCCTGACCGGAAAACACCTCGTGAGCGGGCGCGCGGCAGCGTCCCGGCGGAGCGCAGCGGAACCGGGAGGGGTGTGCTGGCGGGTCGGCAAGAAGGTGCCGGACGATGACCAGGCTCTACCTCCAGACCGCCATCACAGCGAGTTGGCCAACAAAGTCTTCACCGGTACCGATTCGCGTTTCGGCAAGGGACGGAGTTCCGGTCGCTCTGCGCAGACCGGCAGGAGGTCGTGGCCCTGGGGGCACTGCTGCAGTGCGCCGCCGGAGCCTGGCACCGGAACTTTCCGGCGCTTGGTTGACGCCCGGGCAGGTCGGGACGAGGCAGGTCAACGCTCATCACGGGCGAGGTCGCAGTTCCAGGCGCGGAAGGACGAAGGTGTCAGTAACGGGCGAGGTCGCAGTTCCAGGCACAGGAGGACGAAGATGCCAGTATTCGGACCGATTCCCGCTTGCACGGACCGATCACACCGGCGCCGCCAGATCGGTGCCGTCGTAGCCCTCATCGGTGCGGGGGCGCTCGTCGGCTCCCTGCTGGCACCGTCGGCGTCCGGCGCGCCCACCTCGGTCACGTCCGCGGACGCGGTGACGGGTACGACCGTCGGCTGCGGCAAGGCCCCGACGCTGACGAGCGGCACGCGCACCATCACCAGCGGCGGCCAGAGCCGCAGCTACATCCTCGACATCCCGAGCAACTACGACCGCAACCACCCCTACCGGCTCATCTTCGGCCTGCATTGGTACAACGGGTCTGCGGCCGAGGTCGCGGGTGGCAACTGGGGCTACTTCGGCCAGAAGACCGCCTCGAACGGCTCCGCGATCTTGGTTGCGCCGCAGGGACTCGACGCCGGCTGGGCGAACACCAACGGCCGCGACCTCACGCTCATCGATGACCTCGTCAAGCTGATCGAGAACGACCTGTGCGTCGACACCTCGCAGCTGTTCTCCATGGGGTTCAGCTATGGCGGCGCAATGACCTACGCCCTGGCCTGCGAGCGCCCGACCGTCTTCCGGGGCGTCGTCGTCTTCTCCGGCGGCAACCTGAGCGGCTGCAAGGGCGGCACCCAGCCGGTCGCCTACTTCGGGGTGCACGGCATCCGCGACGGCGTGGTGAACGTCTCCAACGGGCGGTCCCTGCGCGACCAGTTCGTCCGCAACAACGGGTGCACGCAGCAGAACCCGCCCGAGCCGGCTCAGGGCAGCCTGCGGCACATCGTCACGGCGTACTCCGGCTGTAAGGCGGGCTACCCGGTGTGGTGGGGCGCCTTCGACGGCGACCACACCGCGTCCCCGGTGGACGGGGAGAACGGGTACGACGGGGCGCGTACCTGGACCGGGGCCGAGGCCTGGAAGTTCATCTCCCAACTCGGCAGCACCACCACTCCGACGCCCACTCCGACGCCGACCACCACTCCGACCACCACTCCGACCACCACTCCGACGCCCACTCCGACGCCGACCACTTCGCCGGCGGCGACCTGCTCGGTGACCGCCGCGGTCAACGCGTGGAACAACGGGCTGACCGAGAACCTGACCATCACGAACCGAGGCAGCTCCCCGATCAACGGCTGGAAGCTCACGTTCACCCTTCCCTCCGGCCAGACAATCACGGCCGGCTGGAACGCGTCCTACAGCCCGTCCAGCGGAACGGTCACCGCCACCAACGTCGGCCACAACGACACGCTGGCTCCCGGTGCCTCGACCACCGTCGGGTTCCAGGCGACCCACACCGGCAACAGCGACGCGGCGTCGTCCTTCAGCCTCAACGGCACGGCCTGCAGCTGACCCCTGCCGGCCCGTTCCGGCCTGGTCCCGCCTTGATCGAGGTGGGGCCAGGCCGGCCGACTCCGGGACCGGCCCTCGTCGTCGAGTCCTCGTCCCTGGTACCGCGGAAGAGCAAACCCAGGGCCCGGATGACGGGCATCACCTCGGTGAGTAAGTGTGCCGGTGCGGCCCCATCAGTGTCCTCGGTGAGGGTGAGAGTTCAGTGATCCCTGGGGATTCTGGTGAAGATTCTGCAACTGGCCCTGCACCTGCTTGACGGCTCCGCCTTGGAACATTTCCTGCACGTCCGATGGAGCAGGGGTTGTCCGCGCGTCGGCCGAAGCCACACCGGCGAGGCTGACGATCGAGCAGGTGGCGATAACGGTTGCCGCCGCGAAGCAAACAATGCTGCGTCTCATCGCCGCCCTCGTCTTTATCGGTCGGATCGTCATGGGGATGTCACTGTCGCGTGAGTTTGCGTTGGGTGTTGTAGGAGAAAACCGCTGGCAGTACCCCTGCTGCGAGGCACATCACGGGTAAGCCGAGTGCCCAGCCCGGTTCGAGGTCAGGTAGTGGTCCTCCAGCTGTGATGAAGCCCAACGGCGCAAGGCCGAGATACGCGACGGTGAGACCGATTGCGGTTCCTGTCGTGACGGCAATGCAGATCTCCCAGGTGACCAGTCGCAGTACTTGGGACCGGGTGCCTCCCAGGAATCGGAGGGTTCTTCGTTCCGAACTGTGCTCGGTCTGGGACAGGGCCGCGGTGTTCGCCAGGGACAACAAGGCGTAGCCAGCCAGGACGAACGACAGGAACATCATGGCTGAGGTGTCAGCGGCGCTCCGGGGGCGCAGATCCGCCAGGTACTGGGCCCGGGTGGTCACGGTCGTCCACGGGGGTGGTTCCTGCGGAGGTCCTCCGGGGAGGAGCAGGGTGTTGGCCTGCGGGTCCGGTACGTGGTTCACGGCGGAACGGTCCAGGACGATCTCTGCGAATCCGAGGTCACGGGCGTAGATCGTGACCATTCGCAGGGACCGCCGGGTGCCGTCGGGGAACGTCAGTTCCATCGTGTCGCCGACCGTCCATCCGTACAGATCGGCGGTGCTTCTCCCGACGGCGAAAGTGTCCTGGGTCAGACCCGCGAGCCCTGCTTTCCCGGCGTCCAGGTCGAGGACACGTTCGATCGACGCCGGGTCCACGCTGACGGCGGTGAGCCAGCGTCGAGGACCTGTCCCGGTCTGTGCGGGTGGCAGGACGGACAGCGACACCAGACCGGTGGTGGTCCCGTCAGTGGGCGCGGTCCCTGTCCCGGCCGGGAACCTTGCCGGGAAGGCGCCGGTCACCGGAAGCGCCGCACCGTCCGACGCCGTCACCACGTAATCGGCCAGCAGGCGTTGCCCGGTCTGGTGGGTGATTTCCCGGTCGATGGTCCGTGGCGCTCCCAGCATGACAGTGGTCAGTCCCATGGCCAGGAGC
The DNA here is from genome assembly GCA_030837505.1 of Actinomycetota bacterium. Classification (GTDB taxonomy): domain Bacteria; phylum Actinomycetota; class Actinomycetes; order Actinomycetales; family Kineosporiaceae; genus JAUPKJ01. The sequence continues at coordinate 3,517 of JAUPKJ010000180.1, read as the reverse complement.
GCTGGTGCTGCCAAGGCAGCAGTGCGCACCGATGCTGTTCGGACATTGGCCGCGGCCAGAGGCCCGACCGTCCGGTCGACAACAGCGACGAACGACCCGACGCACCTGGCCAGGGGCGGGACCAGCCAAGGGCTGAGGATCGCCGCTGCGGGCACGAGCATCAGGGCCGCCCCCGTGGAAGCCGCGCCGAGGATCATCGGCCCCGCCGTGACATTCATCGCAAGCGGCAGGATCCCCAACACGGCCAGCACCAGGCCCGCGATCAACCGGCCGCGACGTTTCCCCAGCCGTGCCACGGGAGCCTGGGACCGCAGGACCGATGCCGGATCCACACGACCAGAAGCGACCACCGCATTCGTAGCAGCCAGAAGCGTCAGCAGAACAGTGAACAGCACAGTGAGCGCGCAGACGGCGAGGGTTCCGCCCGTCAGACCGGCAGACGGCACGTTGCCCGGCAGGACCCTGGAGTCGACCAGGGTCGAACGGGCTGCGTCAGCCAGAGGCAGGCCGCAGAGCAACGCCCCGACTGCGCTGGCTGGGGCCGCGAGCATGATGAGTTCACGCACCAGAAGCCAGCGGATCCGCCAGGGGGTGTTTCCCAGGACCCGCAGGATCGTCAGGTCGTGCAGCCGCTGCCACACCCACAGCGACACGGTTGTCCCCAGGACCACAGCGGCCGAGGTGAGCAGGACGAACAACAGAAGGGTCAACAGGCTCAGGGCGTCGTCGATCTCCTCGGCGAGAGGGTCCGGGAGGCCCGGGTGGTAGTCGGCTGGGTCGAGGACCCGGTAGGAGGTTCCCGGAAGACGCTGTTTCAGCGCATCGAACACTGCGGTTACCGCGCGCGAACGCGCTTTCGGGCCTCCTGGGTCGGCTTTCACCAGTACGGCTTGTGCGAGTGGGCTGCCGGGCAAGCGGGTGAATTCTGTGTCGTCAGCCAGGAGAACGTCAGTTCGGGACGTCGGGGCGCGTACCAGTCCTGTGACTCGTCGTTCCACAGCGCCGCAGGCCCCGATCGTATGGACAAGGTCGCCCACATGTAGGCCAGCTCTCCTGGCAAGGCGCTCGTCGATGACCAGACCGGTTCCTGTGGGTGGCTCACCAGCGGTGATCCGGTGGCCGAGGAGTTGCGCCGCCGACCAATTCCACACACGGGTCGGCCTGCCGTCCGATCCTGGTGTTGCGGTGCCGTTCTCACCAAGGAGGGACAGCCAACGGTCCCTGTATTCCGCGGCGCGGATCCGATCGTCCGCGCCCCGGACAGCATCGAGGGTCCCCCGGGGAACCGCCCGCAGATACCCACCGGTCGGTGAGGCCGCAACAACCACGGCATCGACGCCCTCCAGAGTCGAGGCCCTGGCCGGATTCCCTCGGATCAGGACATCGATGAGAAGGGCTCCGGCACCCGTCGCCGCCGCTGTTATCAAACAAGTGACCAGGATCGCTATAGCCCGCCCCGGACGTCGGCAGACCTCCGCGGTGAACAGCCGACGATGAGCGTTCATGCTCGGGCAACCGTCCTGCGCGCGATCTCGTCCCGTGAAGCACCGGTCAGTTCCTCGACCAGGACCCCGTCCACCAGAACCAGGACACGGTCCGCAGACTCAGCTACGACCGGGTCGTGCGTGACCACCACAACGCACACTCCGGACGCCCTCGTGACTTCCCGCAGGAGGGCAAGGATCTGCTCGCGGGAGGCGCCGTCCAGAGCACCGGTCGGCTCATCAGCGAACAACAACGACGGGCCTGCGACCAGCGCACGGGCAATCGCGACCCGCTGCTGCTCACCACCGGACAACTCAGCCGGCCGATGCTCAGCACGACCGCTCAGCCCGACCTGTTCCAACAGGCGGACGGCATGCTCCACAGGGATACGCCTACCCGCCAGACGGGCCGGCAGATAAATGTTCTCCAACGCCGTCAAAGACTCGATCAACTGGAAATTCTGAAAAACGAAACCCACCTGGTCACGCCGGATCCTGGTGAGCTGGCGCTCGCTGGCGGCCTCGATGCGTTCCCCGCACAGCTCGATCGTGCCCGAGGCCGGACGGGTCAGCCCCGCAGCGCACATCAACAGGGTCGATTTACCGCTGCCGGAAGGGCCACAGACAGCCGCCAACGTCCCCGCTTCGAACTGCGCGCAGACACCCCTCAGACCAGACTGTTCCCCACCCGGCCTCCCGTACAGCCGACAGACATCACGCAACCGCAGAACAACCGACGAACACCGACGATCCCCCACCAGCCCCTCCCGACAGGACTTCGGCAGCAACGACATCCGGACCGGGCAGTCGCAACAGACCGAGCAGCCGTAACAGCAGACTCGACACGAAGGTACCGCATTGCCCCCATTTTCTGGCGGGCCAGGGGCGTGACCGAATGATGCGATCGACTGCACAGTTCGCGAGGCGGCAGGCCTTCCCCCCCCTACGAAAGATATCTTTCGAAAGCCATGCTTTCATAGCATGTCGGAGGATGCAGACACGCCCCTTGAGGGGGCTGCGCCGCTCGCCGAGATCACCGATGTCCGGGTCATCCGCGCGCTGGCACACCCGACCCGGTTGGCGTTGATGGACGCGCTGGCGGTGTCCGGGCCGTTGACCGCGACAGAAGCGAGCGGGTTGGTCGGGGGAACGCCTTCGTCCTGCTCGTTCCATCTACGGCAACTGGCGAAGTACGGCTTCGTCGAGGAGGCGCCCGAGCGACGGGGCCGGAACCGCCCCTGGCGCCTGGTGCGCCTGTCCGCGACCATCTCCGAGACCTCCGGGGACGTGGCGCGGGACGTCGTTGCCCGCGGTCTGGCCGACGCGCTCTACCAGCGCACCCTTGACCGGTTGCAGTAGTGGAGCAGGGCGGCCCTCCAGGCGCGGTCGGCTGGGTCGAACCGTACCTGCTGGCCGTCGAGTTGACGCTGTAGCACCGGGAGTTGGTGTCGGAGAGCGAGGGTCTCTGTGTCCTTGTCGCGGTCGCTGCCTGGTAGTTGCCGCAGGAGCGCGAATGTGCTCGTGATCCCCAGGTACGCACGTCGCAGCAGCACGGTCTTGCATCACTGCGTAGTCGGCGGCAGCGACGGGTGGGGGAGAACTCCGAGGCCTATTGCCATACCTCAAACAGCCCCTGACCAGCACGGACATACTTATCGATGGGCACAACGTCCTCATCCGGAGCCGCCCGTGTGCCGATGGCGGGGTCTAGCGTCGCTCCCGGGGGTGCCGTGCCGGGGTGCGAGGGCGCGGTGACGGGCTCGGCGCGCTGAGTTGTCTCTTGACTGGGGTATAGCGATAGCTATACCATGCTGGGGTGGGGGACTGGGACGTGTATCTCGTCCATGAGGTCAGGACGTGGATCGAGGGCCTGGACCGGGCGACGCGCTTGCGGGTGGTGGCTGCGATCGACACCTTGGCCGAGGTGGGGCCGGGGCTGGGGCGTCCGTTGGTGGACCGCATCCGGGGCTCGGCGATCGGGAATTTGAAGGAGCTGCGGGTCGGAACGGCGCGGATCTTGTTCGTGTTCGATC
>JAUPKJ010000179.1 GCA_030837505.1 Actinomycetota bacterium | reverse complement strand
GGCCCCTTGCGTCGTTATTGGAACAGTTCTATTTTAGGAGTCAGTCAAGATTCCTGGTGACGGATCGCTGGTCACTCCGAGGGATCGAGACCAGGCCCCGGTCCGGGTCCCGGACCGGTTCGAGCGCCTGTTCGGCGCGTGAGAGGAGCACTCCATGGCAGTTCCCGTGCAGATCGGCATCCCGGAGGAGAAGCGGCTCGACGTGGTCAAGGGCCTGTCCCGGGTCCTGGCCGACTCCTACGGGCTGTACCTGAAGACCCACAACTACCACTGGAACGTGGTCGGCCCCATGTTCCACTCGCTGCACATCATGTTCGAGGAGGAGTACACCGAGCTCGCCCTCGCCGTCGATGAGATTGCCGAGCGGATCCGGGCCCTCGGCGAACGCGCCCCCGCGACCTACCGGCAGTTCTCGGCCCTGTCCTCGATCCCAGAGGACGATGACGACGACGTGCCCGACGCCTTGGAGATGGCCCGACGTCTGGTGGAGGCCCACGAGACCACCGCCTGCACGGCCCGCGAGGTCCTTCAGGTCGCGGAGGACGCAGCCGATCAGGTCACAACGGACCTGCTCGTGCGTCGTCTGGAGGTCCACGAGAAGACCGCGTGGATGCTGCGCAGCATGGTCGCCTGATCTGTTCGACACCGTTCGACACCGTCGAATAACCCCTGAAGGAGCGATGCAGTGAACTGTCTGCCTCAGCCGGTCTCATCGGGAACAACGGGAATGCCGCGCATCGGGGACCGCGCTCCGGCCTTCACGGCCACCACGACCCAGGGGGAGATCAACTTCCCGGCCGACTACGTGGGCAGTTGGGTCATCCTGTTCAGTCACCCCGCCGACTTCACCCCGGTGTGCACAACGGAATTCATGACCTTCGCCTCCCTGCAGGAGGAGTTCGCACAGCTCAACACCAAGCTCGTCGGACTGTCCGTGGACGGCCTCTACAGCCACATCGCGTGGTTGCGCACCATCAAGGAAAAGATCACTTTCCGGGGTCTGTCCGACGTCGAGGTGACGTTCCCGCTCATCGACGACGTCTCCATGCAGGTCGCGTCCAAGTACGGCATGATCATGCCGGGGGAGGCCACCACCCAGGCCGTTCGTGCGGTCTTCGTGATCGATCCCCACGGGATCGTTCGAACGATCATCTATTACCCGCTCAGCCTCGGTCGCAACTTCGACGAACTGCTACGGGTGATCATCGCCCTGCAGACTGCGGACGCCCTGAGCGTTGCCACTCCGGCCGACTGGAGGCCGGGCGACCCGGTCATCGTCCCGCCCGCCGGATCCTGCGGAACGGCCAAGGACCGTATGGACGGCCAGGACCAGGACGTCGAGTGCATCGACTGGTTCTTCTGCACCAGGAAAGTCAGCGAGGAGGAAATCAACCGGGCGATCGGGCGGACCCCGAAGGGCACAGGCTCCTGACCCGGAGTCCTCCGGGACAGCGTGACCTTGGCGCGGGGCGAGGGCGTGACTCCCCTCCGGGAGGAGCGCACCCGCCCCGCGCCGGTCTGTCCGCATCAGGGGCCGAAAGTGGGCAGCTCGGACCGGAAATGGCCTCCGCCGTCCCCGTCGCGCGGCCCCTTGCCGCGATTGTCGCGGGCCTGGCGGAGAGTCCACTCCTGAGGGTCGTCGATCCTGCGCCAGAGGTGCAACGCCTCGGCCATGGCGTCCTGCGCGCAATCGGCGGCCTCGCGGGGGGACGCGCCGTCGAAGAGCAACGCGGCCAGCAGGTGGGGCAGATGGTCGCGGTAGAAGGCATCGAAATCCGACGGTCGGTCCCCGGACGAGGACGGTCGGTCCCCGGACGAGAAGGGTGCCCTGCGATCGCCCGACCCGCCCCGGCCCAGGCGAATACGGGACTCGGACTCCGAGGACCTGCTCCGGCGGGTCGACCGATCGGCCCTGGGCACCGGACCGGTGTCGGAGGAACGCTCCTGCGCGGACCTCGTGGAGGCCGAGGGGCCACCGGCGTCCTGTCCCGGGCCCAGGAAACTCTCGACATGCGGATCAGGAGTCTGGTCCCGGTTCCTGCGGGCGGTGTTCAGCCCCTGTTGGAAACTGTCGAGGCGGCGGCGGACGTCGTCAGCGTTGGCCCGCGGCGGCGAGGAGGCGCCCCACAGGGACGTCGAGGCGGCCTCCCTGGCCGAGGGCACCATGTTGGCCCCCGGGCGACGCATGGGCAGGCCGGCCCCGGACTGGCCCTCGACCCTCGGGGACTCCGCCGCCCGCTCGGCGGCCGCCACCCAGCTGCCGTCGTTGAGGGACTCCCACCGGCGTCGTTCCCCCGTGGGCTCGGCATCCTCTGCGGTGTGGGCACTCGAATCGGTTGAGAACCACGCGGAGATCGCGTCGAAGATGGGCGTCGAGCCGCCGTCGTCGATGTAGGAGCCGTCCGTCAGCGGATCGTTCTCCCTGGCCCGGCCGGATCCGAAACTGTTCGGGTTCAGATAGCCCGAGGGTGCCAGACCGCCCACCTGGTCGGAGGTGAGCCCCGGGGCGGAAAGGCCCGTGGGGGACAGCCTGTTCACGGGGAAACCCGCCGCGGGCACACCCAGCCCGGGGGTTCCGGAGGGGCCGGCCGGACCGCGGGGAGACTGACCGAGGGGTTGGGAGAGGGGTTGGGAGAGCGAGGACTGGCTGAGCGGCTGGGAGAGGGGCTGACTGAGCGAGGACTGGGAGAGGGGCTGGGAGAGTGAGGACTGACTGAGGGGCTGGGAGAGCCCGGCAGGGGCCTGGGCCGCCGGGGCGGGGCCCGAGGCCGTGGGACGGAGGCGCTCGGAGGGCTCGGCCCGTACGAGACTTTCGACGAAACGCTGGCGCTGGGCCGTGCGCTGCCTGTCCGGTCGCCGCAGAACCCTTCCCAGGGCCACGAAGTCGCCGGGGGCCAGCTCTCCCGGACGCGCGGTGCCCGAGGCGAGGGCATCGTTCATCAGGGTCATCAGGTGACGGAGGGCCTTGCCCCGCGAGCTGCGGACGGTCTCCTGAGGGGTCTTCAGGATCTGGGCCGTGTCCTCGGGCGCGAAGGAGCACAGCTCCCGCAGGAGCACGATCCTGCGGGTGAGGGGATCCAACTCGTCCAGGCAGTCCTGCAACGAACGCAGGCGCTCCAGGTCGGCGGGGGGAACCTGGGTGCCGGCAGCCTGGGCCAGGGGGTCGGCCTCGGGCCACCCTCCGGTGCGCTCGCGGCGCACGAGGTTCTGATAGGCGGTCGTGAAGAGGATGATGACCGGATCGGAGTTGCGTTCGATCTCGGACCAACGGCCCCGCGTGGCGAGGGTGGCCTCCTGAGCGATCGTTTCGGCGTCCTGCAAGCTCAGCGTGGATTCTCCTGCGCACAGGAAAGCCACGAGGCGGTCCACCTCGGCCGAGTAGAGCGCGGCAATCCGGGCTCCCTCCGTGGCCTGGGTGCTGCGGGAGGGCGCCGAATTGGGGCGGGAGATGCCGGCGGGAGGCGATTGTCGGCCGTCGGGGCTGCGGAGATTGGGCATGCTGGAGTTCGTCACGCTGCCCTGCGGGAAGCGGACCACCACTCCTCCCTGGTCAGGATCTCGGCCGGCGCCCGTAGTCCCCCCGGTCCTGGGCGGTCTGATGACAGGAAACGTCGAAGCCCGACCAGGCTAGCGCCCTGAAGCCGAGCATGGGGGCCCGGCCGGGTACAAGAGCCCATCGGCTCACTCGTCGTGCGCAGTCCCGACGGGCTTCTGTGACCGGAGAGGAACATGATGTGCACGCCGTGTGGCGAACGTGATGATATATCTGACATGACCATTTCCATCACTCGAGTCCGATGGGTCCTTCTCGGGGGCCCTCGGGGGAAGCCGGCTGGACGGCCAGGGACGGGAAGCCCTCCAACTGCCCCCCGGAGACGGCCTCGCTGTCCCACTCGGGGAACACCAGATCGGCCTGCACGTACAGGCAGATCAGCTGCGCCAGGCTCTCCAGACCGTCCAGATGCGTGCGCTCGTGGCCGTGGGAGGCATCCACACCGAACCCCAGCAGGGCCACCCGGGCGTGCGCCCCCGCCTCGACGGCCGCCGCAACGTCCGACCTGTAGTAGTCGAAGACGTCCCTGACCGCCTCGATCTCGTGAGCGGCGGCCAGGGACGCCAGCCTCCGCGACAAGTGGTAGTCGAAGGGGCCGACGCTGTCGGCCATGGCGATCGTCACGAGTTCCTCACGGGACTGCTGTCCGGGGGCGACGATTGCGGCGTCGATCGAAACGATCTCCGCGACGTCGGGATCCAGACCGTGGCTGGCCCCGTGGCCGAGTTCCTCGGTGCAGGTTATGAGCAGGTGCGCGGTGATCGGTGGCTGGACCCCCGCGTCGATGAGGGCCTTGAAGGCCGTGAGGACGGCCGCGACACCGGCCTTGTCGTCCAGGTGCCGGGACTTGACGTACCGGCCGGGGGTGATCGTGGGCTGGGGGAGCATGGCGACGAAGTCGCCGACGTCGATCCCCAGGGCCCGCAGCCCCGCGACGTCGAACACGGGTTCGTCCAGGCGCACCTCGACCTTGGGCCAGCCCACCCCCTGCAGGTCGACCCCCTCGTTGTAGCGGTGGCCGCTGGCCTTGAGGGGAAGGACCTGTCCGGTGATCACTCGGTCGAGGTCGTCGGTGAACACCCGGACGTGCGCGCCCTCGGCGAAACGCGCGCTGTGCGTTCCGATCTGGCTGACCTCCAGACGGCCGTTCTCCTTCAACCGCTTGACGATGCACCCGATGGTGTCGGTGTGGACCACGATCGCGCGGTCCGCCCCGGTGGTCCTCCGGCCCGGCAGGTAGGCCGAGATGGCACCCCGGCGGGTGAGGGTGAAGGGGATCCCCAGGGACGTCAGGCGTTCGCCGACGTACTGGGTCACGTGGTCGGTCCGACCCGAAGGGCTCGGGATCTCCAACAGTTCCAGCATGACCCTCTGGAGGTACTCGTGATCCAGAGCCAGGGGCTTCGGCTCGTGCGGGGCAAGGGACACGGAACGCACCGTCCTCGCTGGTGTTCGGAAAGGAACAGGATTTCCAGAGTGCCCTATCCCCCCGGGAACCCGGCGGCCGCCCTGCCGGTGCTGATCCGGCGCGCAGCTCCGCCGCATGTTACTGGCCTTCGGAACACCGCCCTACGACGCCGAGGGCCCGGCGGGGGACCACAGCTTCTGTGGCGCGCTCGTCCCGGGGAACAACAGATCGAGGAAGCGTTCCGCCGTCGGCTGCGGTTCGTGGTTGGCCAGACCGGGACGCTCGTTGGCCTCGATGAACACGTGGTCGGGCCTGCGGGGGGACGGCACGAGGAGGTCCAGCCCCGTCACGGGGATCGCCAGGGCCCTGCTGGCCTCGACACAGGCCGCGACCAGGTCGGGGTGCAGCTCGCCCGTGACGTCGTGCAGGGTTCCCCCGGTGTGGAGGTTCGCGGTGCGGCGCACCGGCAGGACCTGTCCCTCGGGCAGGACGTCGTCGAGGGTCCGGCCGGCGTCGCGCACGACGTTCAGGGTGACGTCGTCCAGGGGGATGCGGGACTCGCCCCCGGTCGCGCTCTGTCGGCGGAGACTGTGCTGTTCGATCAGCTCGGCGACGGTGTGGACGCCGTCCCCCGTGATCGCGGCCGGTCTGCGGACGGCCGCGGCGACGACCTCGTGGTCGATCACCAGGACCCGCAGGTCCTCCCCCTGGCACACCTCCTCGATGAGGACGTCCGGGCAATGGCCCAGGGCCAGGGCGACGGCTGCCCGCAGGCCCTCCTCGTCGCGGACCCCCACGGTGATCCCGGCGCCCTGCTCCCCGCGGGCCGGCTTGACGACGACCTGGCCCATCTCGGCGAGGAAGTCCAGGTCCTGGGCGTCCCCGGTGGACTGCCGACCCCGGGGGACCCTCAACCCCGCGCGGGCGAGCGCCCTGCGGGTGGCCCGCTTGTCGTCGCACCTGCTCATGGCGACGGCGCTGGTCAGCTCCGACAACGACTCCCTGGTGACCACGGTGCGCGCGCCGTTGCTCAACCGCAGCTCGCCCCAGTCCGCGTCGACGACCTCGACCCGGATACCCCGGCGCATCGCCTCGTCGGCGACGATCCTGGCGTAGGGATTCAGGTTCTCGTACCCGGCGGGCAGGCTGGCCAGGAAGAGCCTCTCGTTGATCGGACTCTTGCGTTTGACACACAGTTCCGGAACTCGGCGGAACCCGAACCGTTCGTACAGGCGAATGGCGCCCTCGTTCTCGGCGAGCACGGACAGGTCGACGTAAGCCCTGCCCCTGGCGGCCAGGAGGGTGGCCAGACCGGACACCAGGGCCTTGCCGGTCCCGCGCGGCGCCTGGTTCGGATCGACCGACAGACACCACAGACTGGAACCCTTCTCCGGGTCACCGAACGCCTGGACGTGATCGACGCCGGTGATGGTCCCCACGACCTTCCCCGTGCTCGACTCCGCGACCAGATGCACGAAACGCCGATCCGAGGCGTTCTCGACCAGGACGTCGACCGGGGCCGGGATCATCCCGTTGAAGGAATAGATCCGGTTGACGGCCTCGGCATCCGCTGCATCGGCCAGGGACCGGACCCGTAGCCCCGGGACCAGCCCGCGGTCGTCCTGCCATCCCACGTGCAGGTCCAGGCGGTAGGTCAGGGAAGGATCGATGAACAGTTCGTCGGGGAGGTTCGCGACCAGCAGATGGGGGTCGGGCAGGTACACACAGATGTCCCGCGCTCCCGCGGCCTCCGAGCGCAGGACGTCCGCGACCTGCGAGGGACAGGGGAAGGTCTGTCCGAACACGAGTCGTCCCCACCCGCAGTCCACCACGACGCCGCCGGCGGGGTCGCCGTCCGGCGTCGTAGAGGTGGGCTCCGCCGGTCGGGGGCCGGCCGTCGTCGGAGGGCAGAGGCGGTCGGTGTGCTCGGTGCGCTTGGTGTGTTCGGGGCGGTCTGGGCGGTCGGCCGGTGCACCGGGGGACTCCTCCGCCGGGATCACGGGGTCCCCTCCCGGCCCGACGGCTTCGCAATGCTCCTGTTGTTCCTGTTGCCGGGGGGCCTGCGCGGGAAACGAGGGCTGTCCCCCGAAACGGTGGTCAACGGATTCCATGGGTCTGCAACCACATTTCCAACAGGCCGAGCTGCCAGAGTTTGTTGCCTCGCAGCGGGGTGAGCTCGGCGTTCGGTTCTCGCAGCAGCGCGTCGACGTAGTCGGCGCGGAACAGGCCCCGTCGCTTGGCCTCTGGGGCGTGCAATGCGTCACGCACCAGCTCCAGCAGCGGACCTTCCAGATGGGTCAGCCCCGGCACCGGGAAATAGCCTTTGGGACGGTCGATGACCTCCCAGGGCAGAACCCGGCGTCCGATCTCCTTGAGTATTCCCTTGCCGCCCTGGGCCAGTTTGAGTTCCGGAGGACAGCCGGCCGCCAGCTCCACGAATTCATGGTCCAGGAAGGGCACCCGGGCCTCCAGCCCGTGGGCCATGGTCATGTTGTCGACCCGTTTGACCGGGTCGTCGATGAGCATGACTGTCGTGTCGATCCGCAGTCCCGCGTCGGCGGCGGTATGGGCACCGGGCCGGTCGAAGTGCTCGGCCACGAAACGGCGGGGGGCCGACGGGTCGACGAGGAGTTCCGGGGCCAGGACCCTGGCCAGCCCCGCTGCGTCCCTGTCGAAGAACGCCCTCGCATAGGTGTCCAGGGCCTGTTCGCGTCCGACGGCGGCCAGGGGCGGGTACCAGTGGTACCCCCCGAGGATCTCGTCAGCCCCCTGTCCGGACTGCACGACGCTGAGGTGTTCGCGGACGTTCCGGCTCAGCAGGTGGAACGCGACGCAGTCGTGGCTGACCATCGGCTCGGACATGGCGTGGACGGCCGCCCTCAGCGGGGTGATCAGGTCTCCGGTCGCCACCTCGATCCGGTGGTGGTCGGTTTCGAAGGTGCGTGCGACGAGGTCGGAGTACACGAATTCGTCCCCGACCCGGTCCGCGACCGTCTCGAACCCGATCGAGAACGTCGCCAGGTCGTGCTGTCCGCCCTCGGCGAGCAGCGCGACCACAAGGCTGGAGTCCAGGCCGCCCGACAGCAGCACTCCGACGGGGACGTCGGCCACCATCCGTCGGCGGACCGCCGTCCTCAGCGATTCCATCAGGGCGTCCTGCCAGTCCCGCTCGGACCAGTCCCGGTGGTCCGGGTGGCGGGAGAACACCGGATCCCAGTACAGACGGTCGTGGATCCTCCCTTCCGGTTCGAACACCCGCACTGTGGCCGGCGGTAGTTTGCGCACCCCCCGCAGGATGGTCAGCGGCGCGGGGACGACGCTGTGGAAGCTCAGGTAGTGCGCGAGCGCCACGGAGTCGAGGTCGGTGTCCACCCCGCCTCCCGCCAGGAGGGCGGGCAGGGTGCTGGCGAAGCGAACAGCTCCGGGGACCTCGGCCACGTACAGGGGTTTGATCCCGAGCCGGTCCCTGGCCAGGACGAGACGTCCGGAGTCCCGTTCCGCGATCGCCACGGCGAACATGCCGATCAAGTGATCGACGAAATCCGTTCCCCATTCGGCGTACGCCTTGACGACGACCTCGCTGTCCCCCTGCGAGAAGAAGCAGTGTCCCCGGGCCTGCAGTTCCTCACGCAGTTCCCGGTAGTTGTAGATGCAGCCGTTGAAGACCCCGGCCAGACCGGACACGGGATCGACGATCGGCTGGTCGCTCGCCGAGGAGAGATCAATGATCTTCAATCTGCGATGGGCGAGGGCTGTCGGCCCGTTCGACCACGATCCGGATCCGTCGGGGCCCCGGTCGCCCATCGTTGCGGCCATGCGTTCGACTGCAGCGACGTCGGCCCGGGAACCGTCCTGACGGATCTCGCCTGCCAGTCCGCACATGCGGCCCGATTCTGCCAGAGGCCACGGGCCCTCCCCGGAATCCGAGTCTGTCCGGCGTGGGTTTTTACATGAATGTCACACCGTCGGCCCCAGGACCTCAGTAACACGTTTTAGGAACGAAACGCGCTTTACGGGCTACGGCCGTCTCTCCCCGGGGGTACCGGGAGAGGCCTTAGGCTGGTGCCATGCTGACGCGCCTCGAGGTCGACGGGTTCAAGAACCTGCTCGACGTCGAGATCGACTTCGGTCCTTTCACGTGCATCGCGGGCGCCAACGGGATGGGCAAGAGCAACGTGTTCGACGTGATCGAGTTCCTGGCTGCGTTGGCCGACGGGACCTTGACGGAGGCTGCGGCGCGGGTGAGGGGTGCTTTGGGGGGCCGGGGGAATCCCCTGGGTCTTTTCTGGGACGGCTACCGGGAACATGGTCGGGTGATCAGACTCGCCGCCGAGATGCTCGTGCCGCGGGAGGTGGTGGACGATCTCGGTTCCGAGACCCGGCCCACCACCACTTTTCTG
>JAUPKJ010000178.1 GCA_030837505.1 Actinomycetota bacterium | reverse complement strand
GAAGAGATCGTCACAGCCCAGGAGGACCTGCGGTTCTCCCTGCCCCCCGCGGTTCGAGAGCCCCGACGGTGAGCGTCTCCGGGCCGGAAGCCTCGGCGGCTGCCGGCTCGGGGTCCGTGAGGTCGGGGTCCGTGAGTTCCGGGGCGGTCAGGGGGCGGGGGACCTGTTCCAGACCCGGGGGCGCCGGGAGGTCCTCGTCCGTCAGCTGCAGGTCCTGCAAGCGGCGCGCGGTCACCAGGACCCGCCGTTCCAAGGTCCCCACCAGGGCGTTGTAGTCCTCGACCGCTCGGTGCAGGCTGCGTCCCAGTCGACCGGTGTGACCCGAGAGAGTTCCCAAACGCGTGTACAGCTGCCGGCCGATCACGAACAGCTCCCTGGCGTTGCCCGTCAGGGCCTCCGTCTGCCACGTGAGGGCGACGGTGCGCAGCAGGGTCAGGAGGGTCGTGGGGGTCGCCAGCACCACCCGCCGTCCCAGGGCGTGCTCCAGGAGGCTCGGGTCGGCCGTGCAGGCCGTCGCCAGGAAACTCTCCCCGGGTACGAAACAGATGACGAGCTGGGGCGCCGGGTCGAAGGCCGCCCAGTACTCCTTGTCCGCGAGGGCGTCCACGTGGGCCCGGAGGGCCTTGGCGTGGGCCAGAGCCGCTGCGGCCGAGGGTGCCGCGTCGGCTTCCTGCGAGGACAGGAACGCCGCCAGGGGGGCCTTGGCATCGACCACGATCTGTTTGCCCCCCGGCAGGTGGACCACCATGTCGGGGCGGACCGTGCGCCCGTCCGGGGTCGGGGCCGTCACTTGTTCTGTGAAGTCGACCCGCGCGAGCATCCCGGCGTGTTCGACGACGCGGCGCAACTGCACCTCCCCCCAGACCCCGCGCGCGCTGGGGGAGTGCAGCGCCCCCACCAGGGACGCCGTCTGGCGGCGCAGGTCGGCGGCGTCGGCGTGGGCGGCCGACAACTGGGTGTCCAGGCGGGCGAACTGCTGTGTCCTGTCCCGTTCCAGGGTCCTGACCTGTTCCTCGACCCGGGCCAGGGTGCCGGCGAGCGGGGCGAGGGTCGCCACGACCTCCCTGTCCTGTCCCGTGGCACGCTCCAGATCGATCACTCGTTCGCCGAGCAGGTCGCGCTCGGCCCGGAGCCGGGCGGTCTGCTCGCCGGTGCGCAGGCCCAGGACCCTGGAGGCCGTCACGGCCCCGGCGGCGAAGCCCCCAAACAGACAGATGAGAGCGATCAGGAGAACGGCTGTGGCACTCATGGGTACAGCGTGGACCACGGCCGTCCGCCCTGCGGGTAAACTCCAGGCCCCGTGGCTCTCAGCATCGGTATCGTCGGACTGCCCAACGTCGGCAAGTCCACTCTCTTCAACGCGCTGACCCGCGCCGGGGTCCTGGCGGCGAACTACCCGTTCGCGACGATCGAACCCAACATCGGCGTGGTCGATCTGCCCGATCCCCGGCTGGCGGTCCTCGGTGAACTGTTCTCCAGCGCGCGTCTCGTCCCGGCCACGGTGTCGTTCGTGGACATCGCGGGGATCGTCCGGGGCGCCAGCGAGGGTGAGGGCCTGGGGAACAAGTTCCTCGCGAACATCCGGGAGGCCGACGCGATCTGTCAGGTCGTCCGGGTGTTCACCGACGACGACGTCGTGCACGTCTCGGGGAAGGTGGACCCCTCCGACGACATCAGCACGGTGCACACCGAACTGATCCTGGCCGACCTGCAGACCCTGGAGAAGGCCCTGCCCCGCCTCGACAAGGAGGTCAAGGGCAAGAAGACCGACAGGGCCGTGCTCGAGGCCGCGCAGAAGGCCGAGGAGCTGCTCGGACAGGGCACGACCCTGTACGCGGGGGCCGCGGGGGCCGGGATCGAGACGGAACTGCTGCGCGAGCTGTCCCTGTTGACGACCAAGCCGTTCATCTTCGTGTTCAACGTGGACGAGAACGGGCTGACCGACGCCGAACGGCAACGCGAGCTGCGCGACCTGGTGGCCCCGGCCGACGCCGTGTTCCTCGACGCCAAACTGGAGTCCGAACTGATCGAACTGGACGACGACGAGGCCGCGGAACTCCTGGCGAGCGTCGGCCAGGAGGAATCGGGACTGGACCAACTGGCCCGGGTCGGTTTCCACACCCTGGGACTGCAGACCTTCCTCACGGCCGGCCCCAAGGAGTCCCGGGCGTGGACGATCCGTCGGGGTTGGACGGCGCCCCAGGCCGCGGGCGTCATCCACACCGATTTCCAGCGGGGTTTCATCAAGGCGGAGATCGTCGGGTTCGACGACCTGGTGGCCGCAGGGAGCATGGCAGAGGCCAAGGCCCGGGGCCGGGTCCGGATCGAGGGCAAGGACTACCCCATGGCTGACGGCGACGTCGTCGACTTCCGCTTCAACGTCTGAGCCCGCCCCTCCGCAGGCCCCGGCGAGCGTAGGAGTTCTCCCAGCCGATCCGGCAGTCTGAGAGGGTGGGACCCGGACGACTTCCTCGCGATCCGACGCCGTGCGCGGGACCTCGCCGTTGAGATGCTGGGAGGCCAGAACGTTCGGCTGGTCTACACCTCGGACGATGAGGGCGACGATCCGGTCGAGAACGAAGACGACTCGGCAGTCGACGAGGCCCCCTGATGACGGTTCGCAGCATCCGACCAAGGGGAGCCCGGCCAGGAGGCTTCACGTGAGTTCCGAGCCCAGTTACTTGAGGTTCCTGGGGCTTGCTGTGGGTGGGGTGAAGGTCGCGAAGATGCGGTGAGGTGGATTCGTCGGGTGGGGGTGGGGAGTCCCGCTTCGACGTCTGTGGACTACGGGGTGGCGGGCTGCTGCGGCGACTAGGGTGGGGCCGCGTGCCGACCGGCACGCCGGAGTGACGTAACTCACAACGCGCGGGTAGGTGGGGTGAGATCGACCGACTCGTCCCGGCCCGTGTGCTGGCGCCGCCTCGGTCGGCATGGTTGCAGCTCTATAACACCGGGGCGAGCGGCTTGCGCGGCGGGGTACCCGCAAGATTTATTGTCTCCGACCTACGCACGGAACAGCTCGGCCGGTAGTCGGATGATTACAACGCCGACTTTGCGGGATCCCGGGCCTCCCCGTGTATCAGAACAAGGAGGACCTCAGGTTGAGCACGATGCACACCGGTGCCAAGGCACTGGCTCTGCTCGTCGGCTCCGCGTTGGCCCTGTCTGCGTGCGCAACCAGCAGCGACGAGTCCAGCGAGTCCGACGGTGGCGGAACCACAGCGGCCACGATCAAACTTGGTTACGGTCAGGAGTTTGCCGCTTACAACATGGTGACGGAGGACGGGCCCTCACTGGCCAACGGCGCCGTACTGAACCAGGTTCTCCGGGGCTTCAACTACTTCGACCCCGACGGCAAAGTGACCATTGACACCGACTTCGGTACCTACGAGAAGACCTCGGACAAGCCGCTGACGGTCAAGTACACGATCAACCCCAAGGCCGTCTGGTCGGACGGCAAGCCCGTCGACTGCGACGACATGGTCCTCACCTGGCTGGCGAACTCCACGGCCACGGGCGAGGGCGGGTTCAGCTCCGCGGCCCCCGCCGGCTACGAGCAGATGAAGAAGCCCCAGTGCAAGGCCGGCGACAAAGAGGTGACCATTGTCTACACCGAGCCTTTCGCCGACTGGGACGCCATGTTCAACTGGACGTCGATCCTGCCGGCCCACATCGTGGAACAGCAGGGCGGCCTCACCAAGTCGATCATTGACCTCGCGGCCAAGCCCAAGGACGCCGGCCTGAAGAAGGCCATCGAGTTCTACAACAAGGGCTGGCAGCTGAACCCTGGCACGCTCAAGAAAGACATCATGCCCTCGACGGGCCCGTACGTGATCGATTCCTGGACGGCCGGGCAGTCCCTCGTGCTCAAGCCCAACAAGGCGTGGTGGGGCACCCCCCCCAAGTCCGAGACGATCATTTTCCGGTTCATCGCCGATGACGCGCAGGCCCAGGCGTTGCAGAACGGCGAGATCAACATCATGAAGCCGCAGCCGCAGGTCGACATCGTCAACCAGCTGAAGAACCTCGGCGACAAGGTCTGGTACGAGACCGGCGTCGAGTACAGCTACGAGCACCTCGACTTCAACTTCAAGGGTGCCTTCGCCGACAAGCGTGTGCGTGAGGCCTTCGCCCTGTGCGTGCCCCGCGCCGACCTGATCAACAACTTGATCAAGCCGCAGGCCCCCGAGGCGAAGATCTTCCAGTCCCGGATGCTCTACTCCTTCCAGCCCGGGTACGACGAGTTCGTCAAGGGCAACGGCCACGAGGCCTACGACACCGTGGACGTCGCCAAGGCCAAGTCGCTGCTCAAGGCCGCGGGCAAGACCAAGGTCAAGGTCCGCCTCGGTT
>JAUPKJ010000177.1 GCA_030837505.1 Actinomycetota bacterium | reverse complement strand
GCGTCAGGCCGTGAAGGACATCCCCGGCAGCGAGGTCATGGGCGCCCTGGCCGAGCGCGCCGTCCTGGACCAGGTCATGTCGATCCTGTTGTGGATCGTGACGGGGCTGCTCGGGGTCGCGTTGCTGATCGCGATCGTGGGGATCGGGAACACGCTGTCGCTGTCGGTTCTGGAACGGACCCGGGAATCGGGGGTGCAGCGGGCCCTGGGGATGACGCGGCGGCAGCTGCGCGGGTCCCTGGCCCTGGAGGCCCTCCTGCTCGCGGGCGTCGGGACCACCATCGGGGTGGTCCTGGGCATCGCGTTCGGCTGGCTGGGCACCCGGACCCTGCTCGCGGGGGTCACGGAGAGTTTCCCGCTCGTCGTGCCCGTGCCGAGGCTCCTGATGATCTGCGCGGTCGCTGCGGTGGCCGGGGTGTTGGCCTCGGTCCTGCCCTCCCGCAAGGCCGCCCGGATCCCCCCGACCCAGGCCCTGGCCACCGAATAGTCCTGGCCACCGCATAGTCCTGGCCGGCGAGGAACAGAACAGGAGATCCTGCCCCGCGCTACCCCGACGGGCCGCTCGGACCACCAGGTCCGCAGCGGCCCGTCCGCGCCTGCGCGGCAGCACCCGGCGCACAGTGCTCTCAGCTCACAGTGCTCTCAGCTCACAGGCGGCGGAGCACGACGGCGACGTCGGTCACGGTGAACAGGAAACGCCCCTGCTCTGCCAGGCGATGCAGGCTCGCGACCCAATCCTCGGCCCTGGCCCGCAGAACCTCGTCGTCCGCTGTCGCGGCCAGGACTCCCCGGGCGACCTTCCATCCCACGGAGTCCTCGTCGAAACGGCGGTGGCAGTCGGCCCAGGTGTCGACGTCGATGATCTCGAAGGGGGCCGCCCCGGCCAGGCCCAGCAGCTTGCGGCCCATGAAGCCGTCGGCCCGCTGCGCCCACCGCGGGACAGTTGCCACGAAACGGTCGACCAACACCCTGGTCAGGGTGTCGTCGCTTCCGGCGAAGAGGGTGGTGTCCCAGTCGCTGTGGGCCAGGACGAGCAGTCCCCCCGGACGCAGCACACGGTGGCAGTCCGTCACATGCGCCCTCGGATCCGCCAGGTGTTCTGCGACGTTGACCGACACGACCCGGTCAAGGCTCGCGTCCTGGAAAGGGAGAGGGTCGTCCAGGTCGGCGATCACGGAACGGACCCGTTCGTCGTGGAGCACGTCGTCGTCCAGGGACGACGCGGCATCGACGGCGTGAAGACGGACAGGCCCGTCGGCCGCCGCCAGGAGCGTCCTGGTCATGCGGCCGTATCCGCTGCCGAGATCTGCCACCTGCAGCGGCTCACCCGTGTCGGAAGGGCTCAGGTTCGCCAGCTCGGCGATGCGATCGTGCCGTCCCACCGCGCCAGGTTAGCCTCATCCTGTTCACGTCCGTCCAGGGGACGGGCAGGGGTCGGCTCTCGCCCGTCCGGGGCCCGGGCCTTCGAAGACCCGTTCGGGGACAAGTTTCACGAGCCCGGGACATCCGCGGCGGTCCAGCAGGGAGGCCCAGGCCATGAGCGCAGGCGAGGACAGCGGGACGTCGCCGCCGCCGGAAACCCGCCACCGTCCCGGACGT
The DNA here is from genome assembly GCA_030837505.1 of Actinomycetota bacterium. GTDB lineage: Bacteria > Actinomycetota > Actinomycetes > Actinomycetales > Kineosporiaceae > JAUPKJ01. Next base: position 15,859 of record JAUPKJ010000177.1, on the reverse strand, counting down.
CTGGGCGTCGGGGTCGTGGGCGCGGGTCGGGTGGGATCGGTGATCGGCAGTGCCTTGCGGGCTGCGGGACATGCCGTCGTGGGGGTCTCCGCGGTGTCACGGGCCAGCCGGGAACGGGCCGAGGCCATGCTGCCGGGAGTCCCGGTGCTCGACGTGCCCGATGTGGTCCGCCGATCGGAACTGGTTCTGCTGACGGTGCCCGACGACGTCCTGCCCGATCTGGTCGGGGGACTCGCCGAGACGGGGGCCTGGCAGCCCGGGCAGCTGGTCGTGCACTGCAGCGGTCGGTTCGGGTGGAAGGTGCTCGAACCCGCCGTGGGAAGGGGCGGTATACCGCTCGCCCTGCACCCGGCGATGACCTTCACGGGCACCAGCCTGGATCTGAGCCGTCTGACCGGGTGCTGCTTCGGGGTGAGCGCCCCCGCGACCGTGCTGCCCATCGCGCAGGCCCTCGTGGTCGAGATGGGGGCAGAACCCGTGACGGTCCCGGAGGACTCGCGGCCTCTCTACCACGCCGCCCTGACCCACGGGTCCAATCACCTGGTCACCCTGGTCTCCCAGGCCCTCGACCTGCTGCGGGCCGCAGGTGTCGAACACCCGGCGGGGATCCTGGCCCCCCTGCTCTCCGCAGCCCTGGACAATGCTCTGAGGTCGGGGGACGCCGCCCTCACCGGGCCGGTGTCGCGGGGCGACGCTGGAACGGTCCGCACGCACGTCGAGGCCGTGGCCTCCAGCGGGGTGCCGGACGCCCTCGTGGCCTACCGGGTCCTGGCCCGGATCACGGCGGATCGTTCGCTGTCCTCGGGACGGTTGCGACCGGCACAGGCAGAACCACTGCTGGAGGCCCTGGCCGAGGACCGACCCCTCCGGCCGTGACCGATCTCACGGCGCGACGTCGTACGGGCCGTGTGGTGGGGCACGCGCGGCAGGAGCCGATCGGAGCATGATGTGCCGAACCGGGGCCCGGGGCCCGGGGGGCCGGTCGGGGCCGTACTGACCGGACGGGGCCGTACCGAGGAGAACCTGCAGAGTCTGCACAACCGGAAGTCGAGGGAACTCAATCGTGTCCGCGCGCATCGAACGCATCGGGACACATGGAACTCAGGAGGATGGTCGGGGATGGGGCAGATCGGGAAGAATTCCGGGTCCGGGGGGGCGTACAGGGGCACGGGCGGGCGTTCGAAGAAACGGCGTTGGCGTTCCACCGCAGTCGTCGTCGGCAGCACCGGTGCCCTGATCACGCCGTTCCTGTACTTCGCGCTTCGGGACGATGACGTCGACTACCAGTCGGTCTGCACCGACTCACTGACCGAGGAACGGGTCGATGACGAGGTCTGCGAGGAGGAGGACAACTCGCACGGCGTTGTCGGTGTCCGGTCGTCCCGGCGCAGCCACCACTGGTACTACGTCCCGGTGGGCAGGAGGGCCCCGGCCCTCGGACAGAAGGCCATGGGGGGCAGCTCCCTGGCTCCCGACCCCGGCCGGTTCTCGGTTCGCAAGGGCGGGGTCTCCGCCTCGGGCGCCACCGTGTCCCGAGGGGGGTTCGGCCTTTCCCGGGGGAGCGTGGGGGGCTGATGCTGCGTCTGCCCAGCGAACCGCGGACCGGATGGCGGGCCACGGTCGAGTCCCAAGGGCTGTCCTTCGCCGTCGATCGAGATCAGAGCGGTACGGAACAGATCTACTGGAACGAGTCCGCGTACTACCTCTTCTCCGAAGAGGAGATCACAACACTCGAACAGGTGACCGAGCGGCTGCACGGGATGTGCTGGCAAGCCGTGCAACGGATGGCGGAGGACCCGGGGCTCACGGTCCGGATGGGACTCGAACCCGAGGTCCACGAGCTGCTCAAGGCCTCGGTGGCGCAGGCGGGCGCCGGGGAGGACCTCAGCCTCTACGGGAGGTTCGATCTTTTCTGGGACGGCACCGGTCCCCCGAAAATGCTGGAGTACAACGCCGACACCCCCGCCGGACTCGTCGAGGCCTCTGTGATCCAGTGGTTCTGGCTTCAGGACGTCTATCCCCACCGGGACCAGTGGAACATGTTGCACGAACGGCTCGTGCAGCGTTGGGGCCTGCTGGAGGACCGGATGCCCGGGAGGATCGTCCACTTCGCCGTCGGGCAGAACGAGCCGACCGAGGACTGGGCCACGGTCGCCTACCTGCGGGACACCGCCCAGGAAGCCGGTCTGACCGCGTTGGGCATCACCATGGAAGAGCTGGGTTGGCACCACGCGGACCGCAGGTTCGTCGATTCGCACAGTCGGCCAGTGGACGTGTGTTTCAAGCTGTATCCCTGGGACTGGATGCTCCAGGAGCCCTTCGGTGAGCACCTGCTACCGGGAGGGGCACCGACCCGGTGGATAGAACCCGCGTGGAAGCTCCTGGCCGGCTCCAAGGCGTTGCTCGCCGTGCTCTGGGAGATGTTTCCCGGCCACGAGAATCTCGTGCCGGCCTTCCTGGACTCTCCGCGGGGTATGGAACGGTATGTGAGCAAACCGGTTTTCGGGTGGGAAGGGGCCGGAATCGAGGTCGTCACCCAGGACGGGCACCACCGCCAGGACGCTGCGCACACGCTGGGCCAGGCCCCGGTCTTCCAGGAGTACATCGACCCACCCAATTTCCAGGGACACCACCCGGTCCTGGGAACGTGGATGATCGGCCCGCACTCCGCGGGCCTGGGGGTCAGGGAGTCCGGCGGTCCGGTGACCGATACCTCCGGGCAGTTCGTTCCGCACGTCCTGGACACCTCGCCGGCGACCTCGGAACAGATCCGTCAATGGTTGGACGAGCCCGTGCCCCCGACCGGACCTCCCCAACGCGGACCGGTCGGGTGAAAGGTCCCGCAGCGGCTCGGATAGCGTGCCGGGGAGACGTCTGCGGAGGGTGACATGCCGACCGAGAAGGATTCACCGGGTGGCGAGACACCGGCCGCCCCACCGACCGTGCAGGACACGGCCGGCCTCTGTGAAGTGATCACGAGTAAGGACCGTCTGGCGGAGGTGCGCGCCGCCCTGCCCGGTCCCGTGGGGGTCGTCATGACCATGGGCGCCCTGCACGAGGGGCATGCTGCCCTGATCCGCAGGGCGCGGCGGGAGTCCGGGAGCGTCCTGGTGACCCTCTTCGTCAACCCTCTGCAGTTCGGCCCGGGGGAGGACCTGGACCGGTACCCCCGCTCGCTGGGAGAAGACCTGCGACTGTGCACACGGGAGGGCGCAGACGCCGTGTTCGCGCCCCCGGCCGAGGTGATGTACCCGGACGGCGAGCCGGCGGTCCGGGTGGCCTCCGGCGCCCTGGGAGAGGTGCTCGAAGGGCTCAGCAGGCCCGGGCACTTCGATGGCATGCTGACCGTCGTCGCCAAGTTCATGGGGCTCACCAGGCCCGAAAGGGCCTACTTCGGTCAGAAGGACGCTCAGCAGCTGGTCTTGATCCGACGCATGGTGCGGGACCTGGAAATGGGGGTGCAGGTCTGCGCGGTTCCGACGGTCCGTGAATCCGACGGGCTCGCCCTGAGCAGCCGGAACTCGTACCTGTCCTCGCACGATCGTGCCGTCGCCACGGTTCTGTTCCGAGCGCTGCGAGCAGGGCAGGAAAAAGCTTTGGAGGGGGCAGAAGCCGTGCGCAGGGCCGCCGAGGACGTCCTGCTGCAGGAACAGGACTGTCACCTGGACTATCTGGCCCTGGTCGATCAGGACACCCTCCAGGATCTGCCCGAGGACCGAACAGGATCCGCCCTGCTGACCGTGGCGGCCCGGGTGGGTCGGACTCGGTTGATCGATAACCTTCCTCTTCAGGTGGGGGCCGTGGAATCCCCTGCGGGGGAAGGTGTCAACTGAACACGCTTCCCGGAGAACCGGTGTTCGCTTCCCCTCCGGGGAACAACTGAACGAATGCTGCCCCGCCGGTCATCCCTCCGCCCGTGGTTCCCTGATCGAAGACTCCAATTGCGGGATGCTCTAACCTTGCCGGAAGGGGTGAAGTCGGGCACGGCGACTCGCCTCCACCGATCGTAATCCCACCGGCGACGAACGCCACACCGGTCAGGCTCGGGGGAGACCGGCAGCTCGCGTCAGCGGGCAGCTGATCGAACGCTGAGGCCTGGCCGTCGTACTGATGGGGCTTCATCCGGGTCGTCGAGCAGGGGAAGGACTCCCGGCACTTGTTCGAGGAGCAGTTCGGTCGGTCGGTACCCGAGCGAGAACACCCGGATGCTCCAGGATCCCCGACCTCTCGGGGATTACCGGGACGCTCCGGCTAACCAACAGGAGCTGTCTTTGTGAAGATCTGGCATTGGCCGCCCGTCGGGCGGGGAGGGCCGCCACCGGCCGCCACCGGCCGTCCCCCGACACGGCTCGGGCGTATCGGCAGCCGGGCTTCCCTCACCCAGATCTGTCGGGTTTGACCTGCGTACACTTGTCCCGGGGCCCCGGGGTGGGCCTGAGGGCGGAGCCGAACGACGGACGGGGTCCCCCGGCGCCGGACGCAAGGCCCGAGGAAGCATCAACCCCCGGGCCTCGGGGACGCGGCAAAGTGTTTTGTAACACATCCGCGTGGTGAAACGCCGACAGGGGTATCGGAGCTTCCGCGCCCTGCGACCCCTGTCCGACGCGGTCGCAGGAGCCCTTTCAACTCCAGGAGCGCAGGCCACGTGGCAATGGCCCTCATAGCCGCGAGAAACCTCGGATTAGGCTGGGGGGCTACTCCGCGTGGTGATCCGGACGAATTCCGACGTGTCACTTTGACATTGGGCGATTCAACCGTCACTATTCATGCGTCGAGTCCCTCTTCAGCATCCCAGGATGGGAGCCTCCATGGCCCAGAAGGTGCAAGTCATCCTTGTCGACGATGTCGACGGCGGCGAAGCCTCGGAGACAGTGAGTTTCGCACTCGATGGCGTGAGTTACGAGATCGATGTTTCGGAGTCCAATGCCCAGTCGCTTCGTGACGCGTTGGCTCCGTGGCTCACTCACGCTCGTCGGGTCGCCGGGCGCGCCGGTTCTCGTCCCCGTGGCGCAGGTAAGTCGCGGGGTTCCGCCTCCGCGGGCCGTCAGGACCTTTCTGCGGTCCGTGCCTGGGCCCGTGAGAACGGATACCAGGTCAGCGACCGCGGTCGGGTCTCCTCGGAGATCATCACCGCCTACGAGAAGGCACACTGAAACAGTTCAGTACGGTCGTCCGCGTCTTCGCCTGACGGAGGGACGGCCCGCGAGCGGCCGAGTCGGGGACGGATCCTTTCCGCCCCCGGCTCGGCCGCTCGCGTAGGGGCGGGACCTCTATCACCGCGGATCGAGCAACTTCTTGCCCGCGCCGGTCCGGGCAGAGGAACGGTTCGATGGGTAGCCTTCGAATGTGCCGGACATCACATTTCTCGCCCGAGGGCCGATCGGTCGCCGAACCCGGCCCCACCCCCCGGAACGGGCGTCCGGTTCACTGCCGAACCCTTCCCCCGGCGCCAAGAGCTTCGAGGCCCTGCTGGCGGAGGTCGAGCGGCAACTGCGGGATGGTGATCTGCGTTCGGGGCAGCGGCTGGCCTCGGAGAGGTCGTTGGCGGAGAGATTGGGCATCAGCCGGGCCAGTGTGCGGGAGGGCCTGCGTGTTCTGCAGACCCTCGGGTTTCTTCGGACCGTCAGCGGCCGCGGGCGCGAGTCCCATACCGTGATCACGAGTCGGACGAGCGAGGCTCTGTCCGTTGCTCTGCGTCTGCACGCCGCCACCGGCGGGCTGTCGCTGACGGATCTCATCGAGACCAGGGTCGTGCTCGAAACAGCTGTCGCCCGTACGCTGTCGGAACTTCTCGTGCCCCCAGGGTGCGACCCCGCGGCCGGGGGCGGCGGGAAACGGACAGCGCCGGGGGAATCATCCGATCTGCTGCGGGAGGCGGAGGCCGTCGGCCGTCAGATGCGTGACCCGGAGATCTCCCCGGTCGGATTTCACGAACTGGACACCCGCTTCCACGACGCTCTCGCAAGGGCTGCGGGAAATCCCCTGCTCAGGACGTTGATCGGCGCTCTGGCGCTGGCCGAACGCCCTCTGGTCCCCGACCCGAGCGCCCAGAGCCACGGCTGGGAGACCACCTGTGCCGGGCTGCGCCTGCAGCACTCGGCTCTCCTGACGGCCGTGCGTCGCGGGGACGCCACCATGGCGGTGGCCCTGGTCGAGGACCACGTGCGGGCCCAAGGCGCCCTGCTGCTCCGGGCGGAGTTCAATCTCTGGGAGGAGACCTCTCCGGCGGGAGCGCACGGACGGGGAGGGGGGAGAGGATCGACGGACCTCCACGTGGTCCGGACCGGGGCGGGCGAGGGGCCCGGGGGCAGGGTGACCGATCTGTCCTGCTCCGAGCTGCCGGCCGGAACATTATTACGCTGAGCACCGACCTTTTCCTGCCACTTTCTGCCATATCCTACTGCTCCGGACGGGGCCTTCGGGACCCCCGAGGCGGGTGCAGTATGTCCCTCACGGGTGTTCTGGCGTGTCTGTTCCGCAGGGACGGTGCGTGTCCGCTCTTCCGCCACAAGCGAACATCGGCTTTTCCTCGGACTCGTGAGGAACACGAAAGTGCTGGTCACCGTTGGCCGATGGACGGGTACTGGGCAGGTGTCATCTCCCGATCGAGGGGTGATCCGGCCGGTATCGACAGATAGCATCAACACGTCAGCCGGAGGACCGCCGTCCACCGCACGACCGCACGAGGAGCGCAGATGTTCGAGAGGTTCACCGACCGCGCCCGCCGTGTCGTCGTCCTGGCCCAGGAGGAGGCCAGGATGCTCAACCACAACTACATCGGTACTGAGCACATCCTGCTCGGTCTCATTCATGAGGGCGAAGGGGTCGCGGCCAAGGCGCTGGAGTCCCTGGGCATCTCCCTGGACGCTGTGCGCGAACAGGTGCAGGAGATCATCGGACAGGGCCAACAGGCTCCCTCCGGCCACATCCCCTTCACCCCGCGGGCCAAGAAGGTCCTGGAGCTGTCCCTGCGGGAAGCCCTGCAACTGGGCCACAACTACATCGGTACCGAGCACATCCTGCTGGGCCTGATCCGTGAGGGCGAGGGCGTGGCCGCGCAGGTGCTCGTCAAGCTGGGGGCAGACCTGAACCGGGTCCGTCAGCAGGTGATTCAGCTGTTGAGCGGGTACCACCAGGGCAAGGAGCCCGCCACGGCGGGCGGCCCCCAGGAGGGGACCCCCTCGGGTTCCCTGGTCCTGGACCAGTTCGGCCGGAACCTCACCCAGGCGGCCCGCGAGGGCAAGCTCGACCCCGTCATCGGTCGTGAGAAGGAGATCGAGCGGGTCATGCAGGTCCTGTCGCGCAGGACCAAGAACAACCCTGTCCTCATCGGGGAACCCGGGGTCGGCAAGACCGCCGTCGTCGAGGGGCTCGCCCAGGGGATCGTCAAGGGCGAGGTCCCCGAGACCCTCAAGGACAAGCAGCTCTACACCCTGGATCTGGGGGCGTTGGTCGCCGGTTCGCGGTACCGCGGCGACTTCGAGGAACGGCTCAAGAAAGTCCTCAAGGAGATCCGCACACGCGGGGACATCATCCTTTTCATCGACGAGATCCACACCCTCGTCGGCGCGGGGGCCGCTGAGGGCGCGATCGACGCAGCGAGCATCCTCAAGCCCATGCTCGCCCGTGGCGAGCTGCAGACCATCGGCGCCACGACCCTCGACGAGTACCGCAAGTACGTCGAGAAGGACCCTGCTCTCGAGCGCCGGTTCCAGCCCATCCAGGTGGCCGAGCCGACCCTGGCCCACACGATCGAGATCCTCAAGGGCCTGCGGGACCGCTACGAGGCGCACCACCGGGTGTCGATCACCGACGCCGCGCTGGTCGCCGCCGCCAACCTGGCCGATCGCTACGTCAACGACCGTTTCCTGCCAGACAAGGCGATCGACCTCATCGACGAGGCCGGGGCCCGGTTGCGGATCCGTCGCATGACGGCCCCGCCGGACCTGCGGGAGTTCGACGAGAAGATCGCGCAGACCCGGCGGGACAAGGAATCCGCGATCGACGCGCAGGACTTCGAGAAGGCCGCAGCTCTGAGGGACACCGAGAAGAAACTTCTCGCGGCCAAGGCCGAGCGCGAGAAGCAGTGGAAGGCCGGCGACATGGACGTCGTCGCCGAGGTCGACGAAGAGCTGATCGCCGAGGTCCTCGCCACGGCGACGGGCATCCCGGTCTTCAAACTCACCGAGGAGGAATCCTCGCGTCTGCTGCGGATGGAGGAAGAAATCCACCGGCGGATCGTCGGGCAGCACGACGCCATCAAGGCGCTGTCGCAGGCCATCCGGCGCACCAGGGCCGGGCTGAAGGATCCCAAGCGCCCCGGCGGATCGTTCATCTTCGCCGGCCCGACCGGTGTGGGAAAGACCGAGCTCGCCAAGGCCCTCGCCGAGTTCCTGTTCGGCGACGAGGACTCGCTGATCCAGATGGACATGAGCGAGTTCTCCGAGAAGCACACGGTCTCCCGGCTCTTCGGCTCCCCGCCCGGTTACGTCGGCTACGAGGAAGGCGGCCAGCTCACCGAGAAGGTGCGCAGGCACCCGTTCTCCGTGGTCCTGTTCGACGAGGTCGAGAAGGCCCACCCGGACATCTTCAACTCGCTGTTGCAGATCCTGGAGGACGGCCGTCTGACCGACAGCCAGGGTCGGATGATCGACTTCAAGAACACAGTGATCATCATGACGACGAACCTGGGGACCCGGGACATCGCCAAGGGAATCCAAGTGGGTTTCCAAGCGGGCAACGATGTCAAGACCGGCTACGAGCGCATGAAGGCCAAGGTCAACGACGAACTCAAGCAACACTTCCGGCCGGAGTTCCTCAACCGTGTCGACGACACCATCGTCTTCCCGCAGCTGACGCAGGACGAGATCGTCCAGATCGTCGACCTGATGATCGCCAAGCTGGAGGATCGGCTCCGGGACAAGGACATGGGCATAGAGCTCACCCCGGCCTCCAAGGTGTTGCTGGCGGCCAAGGGCTACGATCCGGTGCTCGGCGCCCGGCCTCTGCGTCGCACGATTCAGCGCGACATCGAGGACCAGCTCTCCGAACGGATCCTGTACGGCGAGCTCAAACCGGGGCAGATCATTCTGGTCGACGCGACCGGCGAGGGACAGAACGCGAAGTTCGTCTTCACCGGGACCTTGAAGACCCCGTTACCGGATGCCCCCCCGGTCGAGGCTGCTCAGGCCACCGACGAGGGCTGAGCACGTCGGGAAGTCACCCGTAACGGAGCATCACGGGCGGTGGGCGGATCCTGCGGGATCCGCCCACCGCTTTCCTGCGGAGGGGGGAGCCTCCTACGGCCGGTCGCTCTCAGCTCACGGTGTTGGGGCCGAAGGGCGTCAGATCCACCACCGTGCGCCAGTTCTCCCTCGGCCCGTCCGTCTCCGCCGCGATCCCGGCCAGGAGGGCGGCGAGCGTGTCCGGCGACAGCGCGCTGCCCGGTGCGATCTGACCTCGGACGACGACCACCGCGACGTGGATCCCCTCGTCGCCGAGCTCCGCCGCCATCGCCCGGGTCAGGTTCCGCAGCGCAGCTTTTTGCACCCCCAGGCTGACCTCACCGGGGACGGGGCGGTCAGCCGCCCCGCTCCCGATGGTCAGGACGGTCCCGGAGCCCTGGGCTCGCAGGGTGGGCAGGGCGGCCTGAACCGCCGTCAGGAGACTCACAGAACCGGCGGCGAGATCCTCCAGGAGGTCGGCCTCGGTCAGCTGATCGATCCCGGCCGGACGGTGCCGTACGACGTTGTGGATCAGGACGTCGATCCTCCCGGTGAACTCGACGAACCGTTCCAGGGCCGCCCGCAGCTGCGCGGGGTCGGTGGCGTCGACCGCCAGCCAACCGGTCCGGATCCCCTCGCCCTCCAGCGTGGTGCCCAACTCGTCGAGTCGATCCTGATCACGAGCGATCAACCCGATGTCGTACCCGTCCCGGCCGAACCGCCGTGCGACGGATGCTCCCGTTCCCGGGCCTGCGCCTATCACTATCGCCACGGGATCGGTCATGGCCGGAGGCTAGGCTTACACCGGCTGCGGGGGCAACGCGGTCCGGCGCGGCGCGAGTCCCGCGTGGCATGATCTGCGGATGAGCTCAGCCCCCTTCGTCCGTCCGGCCAGGACCGGAGATGTCGCGACGATCTCGGGCCTGGTCGCGGCCTACGCGGACGACCGGATCCTGCTGGGCAAGGAACGGGTCACGTTCTACGAGGACGTCCAGGAGTTCCTCGTCGCCCAGGCGCCGGACGGCAGCGTGGTGGGCTGCGGCGCCCTGCACGTCATGTGGGAGGACCTGGCCGAGGTCAGAACCCTGGCGGTCGCCCCTGCCTGGCGCGGTCACGGTCTGGGGCACGCCCTGCTCGACGGGCTGATGGGCCGGGCGAAGGACGTGGGAGTGACCCGGGTGTTCTGTCTCACCTTCGAGGTCGCTTTCTTCTCGCACCATGGTTTCGAACAGATCGAGGGAGCACCTGTCGATCCGGACGTCTACATCGAACTCCTGCGTTCCCTCGACGAAGGAGTCGCGGAGTTCCTCGACCTGGCCAGGGTCAAACCGAACACTTTGGGCAACACCCGGATGTTGCGGACGCTCTGAGGCGCGAACCCGTCGTCCGGGGGCCGAAGCCCCCTCCTACCGGTCGTTCCTACACCTCTCGGGGATCTTCTGGAGGGCCCTCTGAGGGGTTGCCCACCCCAGAACCACGGCGTTCTGCGGATACCGTCCGCCTCGGCTTAGGGGCACTGTCCACTTCCGTGGGGTCCGGCGATGAGTCACATCACCGTTGGAACCACCCCACCGCCGGTGGCCGGAACGACCGGTCCCCCGGCAGCCACGTCCGTCGACCGGGCCGAGGCCCGGTACGGACAGCACGGAGGGACACGGAGGACCCGAGATGTGGATCTGTGGAACGTTCGAGACGCTACAGGCCGAAGTGGACTATCGGCATCAGCAGGTCCGCGGGGAACTGCGGCCGCTCCTCACGGCAAGGCCCTCGATGCGACGATGGTGCCCGTGTCCACGATCCGTGATGACGTGCCCTTCATCGGAAGATCCGATGAGCTTGCCCGGCTGAGCGCTCTGGTGGACAGGGCCGGGGCGGGCTCGGCCTGCGCCGTGCTGCTCGCCGGGGACGCCGGCGTCGGCAAGACCCGCCTGGTCTGTGAGCTGACCCGACGTCTCCGACGGTCGGACCTGCTGGTGGCGGTGGGGCACTGCGTAGATCTGGGAGCCGCAGGGCTGCCGTACCTGCCGTTCGTCGAGGCCCTCACGGATCTCGTGCGCCAGGCGACCGGCCCGGGGCCGACCCCCGTCCCCGGCGCGCGGGAGGTCTCCCCTCCCCCCGGGCCGGCCGGCGGGGCCGCCGTGGAGGCGGTGCTCGCCGAACGGCCCGTGTTGGGACGCATGGTCGGACTGGTCCCCAAGGAGGCCGAGGACCCCACCCCTTACCGCGACGAAACAGCTCAGCGCATGGCCCTGTTCGAGGCCGTGGCCGTGCTCCTGGCGGAGCTCGGGCGGCGCGTGGCCCCCGTCCTGCTCGTCCTGGAAGACCTGCACTGGGCCGATTCGGAGACCCGGGACCTGCTGCGTTTCCTGCTCGCTCGCCTGGACACCGAAAGCCTGCTGGTCGTGGGCACGTACCGCAGCGAGGACCTGCACCGCCGTCACCCCCTGCGGCCGGTCCTGGCAGAGCTCGTGCGCCTGCCCCGGGTCGAGAGGCTGAGGGTCCCCCCGTTCACAGAACCGGAGCTCCGGGACTTCCTGCACCGGATCCACGGGAGCGACCTGCCCGAGCCGGTCGTACGGGCGATCGCCGACCGTTCGGAGGGCAACGCGTACTACGCCGAGGAATTGCTGGCCGTCGGGGGCGGACTGGACGGCCTGCCCACCGGCCTGTCAGAGGTCGTCCTCGCCCGCCTGGAGCGCTTGCCCTCCGAGGTGCAGGTCCTGGCGCGGACGGCGTCGGTCGCCGGACGGGGCGTTCGCGAGGACATGCTGCGTCAGGCCTGCTCCCTGTCCGCTGCCCCGTTCGAGGAGGCCCTGCGGGAGGCCGTCGCGCATCAGGTTCTCGTCGCGGGGGACCGCGAGCGGCTGGAGTTCCGGCACGCCCTGCTGCAGGAGTCCGTGTACAGGGACCTGCTGCCCGGTGAACGGGTACGGACCCACGCCCGGTACGCCCAACTGCTGACACACAGGCTGGAAGCCGGGGAGGGCTCCTGCGCCGCAGAACTCGTTCGACACTGCCTGGCCGCGCACGACCTGCCGGGGGCACTGCGCGCGGGAATCCTCGCGGGCGACGAGTCCGTCCGCCGTCTCGCGCCCTCGCAGGCCCTGCAGCACTACGAACAGGCCTTGCAGCTGTGGGAGGCCGTTGCCCCGGATCAACTCCCGGAGAACACCGATCTGGTCCGTCTCACCCTGCAGGCCGCGGACGCCGCCGGGTCCTCCGGGGAGCAGCACCGCGCCGTCGCCCTGGCGCGTCAGGCGCTGCGCGTCGCGGAGCACGACCCGTCGGCGCAGGCCGATCCGGAGCCCCGGGCCCTGGCCACCTGTCGTCTGGCCCACCACCTGTACGGAACGGAAGAGGTGGACGAGGCCCTCGAACAGGCCCTGGCAGCCCAACGGCTGCTGGCGGGCAGGGAACACTCGGCCGTCCGCCTGTGGGCCGTGGCCATCGAGGCCCGGATCGCCTCGTGCGTGCGCAGGACCGAGGCCTGCGACGACCTGATCGCGCCGGCGCTCGTGCAGGCCCGGCAGGCGGGGCTGACCGAGGTCGAGGCCGATCTGCTCATCAGCAGGACCCTGCTGCTCGGTCCGTCGGACTCGGAAGCCGACGGCGCCGCACACCTGGACAGAGTCCGTCGGCAGGCGATCGAGTCCGGGCTGCCGGGGGCGGCCCTGAGGGCGGCGTCCAATCTCGCCAGGACCACCGCGATGCTCGGTGATACGGACGAGGCCCGGCGGGTGATCGCCGAGGGGCTCGCCGAGGCGCGTCGGGCCGGTCTGGAATCCAGTCTGTACGCCCTCGAACTGCGTGAACTGCACCTGCTGCTGCTCGTCCTCACGGGGGACTGGGACGAGGCTCTTCAGGTCGCCCGGGAGGCGCGTTCCACCCTGCCCGAGTTCCAGTGGCAGCGTTGGCCCGTCCTGCTGTTGGGAGTACGGGCGGCCAGGGACCCGCAGTCGTGCCTCGCCCCGGATTCAGGCCTCGCCCGGTGGATGGACAACTGGCCCTTCCAGTCCTACTGCGTCCATGTGCCCAGGGCCGAGGCCCTGCTGTGGGTGGGACGCCACCGGGAAGCGGTCGAGACCGTCGACGAGGGGATCGCACGTCATCTCGCGATGCGGACGTCCCCGCATCCGATCGGACTGCACCTGGCGACCACGGCCTTGGGGAGCAGGGCAGACCTGCTGGCCAGGGCCGACCTGGACGGTTCAGACACGGCCGGAACGGCGATCCGTGCCGAGCGGTCCCGCCTGCTGGAACTGGCACACGAGTCCTGCGATCTGCAACCGGAGTACAACAACCTGGGCTCGGACCTGGAGGGCTGGTTGGCCCGGGCCGAGGCCGAAGCCGCCCGACTGCTCGGCGAGGACGACCCCGACCTGTGGGAACAGGCCGTGAACTCCTTTTCCCTCACCCGGTACGAGCAGGCCCGCTGCCGGTTCCGGTGGGCTGCCGCACTGGCCGCGGCGGGAGAGCGGGCCGAGGCCACCGACCAGGCCCGGAGGGCCCGGGACGTGGCCGTGGCCCTCAAAGCCCGTCCGCTGAGGGACGCCGTGGACGCCCTTGCCCGGAGGCACCGCCTGTCCCTGGGCGGGCAGGGGGCCCCTCCCGCCGTCCTGACCCCCCGGGAGACGGACGTGATGCGACTGGTGGCCAGGGGGTTGACCAACCGGCAGATCGGCACCGGTCTTTCGATCAGCGAGAAGACCGTCAGCGTCCATGTGTCGAACGTCCTGGCGAAGTTGGGCGCGGGAGGTCGTACCCAGGCTGTGGATCTTGCACATCGCAGAGGGCTGATCTGACCGACGGCCGGTCGGTCCGGTCACGGCCCGGGCGAGGACCTCAGACGCGGGCCGGCCACTGCCTGGCCGCGACGACCAGCCCCGACAGGATCGTTCGATCCGGGTCCGCCGCCATGCGGAAGGGCCGGGGGATCAGCTGGGAGAAGATCGGGCCGATGACGGGCATCCTCGCGCCCCCGCCGATCAAGAGCAGGCCTGCGACGTCCGAGGGACTCAAACCGCGTCCCACCAGCAGTTCCCTGGTGGCGAGGGCGGCGTGGTGCAGCAGAGGGGCCCCGGCGGAGATGAGCTGCTCGTCGGTGAACTCCACGCGGATCTGGTCGGGCTGCAGCAGGAACGACCCACTGCCCCGCGCCACGACCTGGTGCTTGAGGTCCTTGGCAGCAGCCTGGAAACTGCGCAGGGCGGGTTGCGTCCTGTCCCTGCGACCGGGCAGATGAGCGGGTTTGACGAGGGAGGAGAGCGGGTTGCCCCTGCGGAAGGCCAACTCCTGCATGATCACGTGGTCGAGTTCCACGCCCCCGCACTCGGGTAGTTCCACCCCGGTGAGCACATGGTGTCGGCCGTGCCCCTCCGGCCAGCCGACCCCGTGATCGCACAGGACGATGTGGGCCTGGAAAGCACCCGCCCCGAAATCACAGACCACCACGATGTCCCCGTGGTTGAACTGTTGGGACTCCACGATGCCGTCCAGGGCCGCGACAGGTTCGAGCACGACCCTCACGGCGTCCAGGCCTGCGGCCTGCGCGGCCTTGCGTATCGCCGAGGGACGCGGATCCTCGGCGTCGCCGCCTCCGGGCACGGACAGGACGGCCTGGGTGACCCGGTGGCCGCAGTTCTTCTCCGCCTGCTCCCGGATGCTTGTCAGCAGCGCTGCGACCAACTCGTGCGCCGAGTAAAGGTTGCCTGCCAGACTCGCCGGCAGCCCGGTCGCCAGCAGCTGCTTGATGTGGTTCCGGTACCGGGTGGGGTAGAGGGCGCCGACCCGTTCTGCCGCGTTGCCCACCACGAGCCGCTGCTCCTCCAGAGCCACGGAACTGGGCCAGTCCGGACCCGACCCCGGCACGGGATCAGGGACGGAGGACTCGGTCTCCGCTGTGATCAGTTGTGCCCGGCAGCTCTCCGTCCCGAGATCGACGGCCAGTACCGTCGGGTCTCCGGAGTGCATCCGACCTCCCATCGAGCTCGCGGCGCCATCGGGCGGCTGCCTTTCCCCCCCAACCATCGGCATCCGGCGGCCCCCGCTTGAGCGTTGACTCTGTTCGAGAACGGATCGGCAGGTCGGAGCTGTTGCCGGCCCTCTCCGACGGGGTCACTGGGGCAGGGCGAAGCGGTCCCCGGGCAGGGGATCGACGAGGCCGTCCTCCACGAGGCCCGCCAGAGCGCGGTCGCGCTGCCCCGGGTCCCTGAGCATGGTGTCCGGTACGGCTCTGCGGAGTTCCCGGGCGTGCACGGGATCGGGGACGGCCCTCAGCTCCGCCATGATCATTCCTCTGACCCTGCGGTCCGTGCCCAGCCAGGGCTGGGCCCTGCGGGCGGGGGCCTGCGACGGCGGGGACCCGGCGGCCAGCCAGGCACACCGTTCGCTCAGGGGACACTGCCCGCACGAGGGCGACCTGGCCGTGCAGACGAGGGCCCCGATCTCCATCACCGCTGCGGACCAGGCGACGGCCCGGTCGGGGGACTGCGGCAGGAGCCGTTCGGCCAGCCGTATTTCTGCGGCGCTCAGAGCGGCCGCCGGCTCTGCCGCCCCCGTGACGGCCCTGGCCAGCACCCGGCGGACATTGACGTCGACCACGGCCTGCCTGCGCCCGAAGGCGAACGAGGCGACGG
>JAUPKJ010000176.1 GCA_030837505.1 Actinomycetota bacterium | reverse complement strand
GTCCCCTGCCCCAACTGCGGCACCCGCGGGGCCTGGACCGAGCCCCGCATGTTCAACGGCCTGCTCAAGACCTACCTGGGTCCCGTGGAGGACGAGTCCGGCCTGCACTACCTGCGCCCGGAGACCGCTCAGGGGATCTTCGTGAACTTCAAGCAGGTCGAACAGACCTCCCGCCGCAAGCCGCCTTTCGGCATCGGGCAGATCGGCAAGTCCTTCCGCAACGAGATCACCCCGGGGAACTTCATCTTCCGCACCCGGGAGTTCGAACAGATGGAGATGGAGTTCTTCGTCGAGCCGGGCACCGACGAACAGTGGCACCAGTACTGGATCGACCACCGCACCGAGTGGTACGTGGGCCTGGGCATCTCGCGCGACAACCTGCGCCAGTACGAGCACCCGCAGGAGAAGCTCTCCCACTACTCCAAGCGGACGGTCGACATCGAGTACCGCTTCGGCTTCACCGGCTCGGCCTGGGGCGAACTCGAAGGGGTCGCCAACCGTACCGACTACGACCTCACCGTGCACGCCAAGAACTCCGGGGTCGATCTGTCCTACTTCGATCAGGCCAAGGGCGAGCGCTGGGTCCCCTACGTGATCGAGCCGGCGGCCGGGCTCACGCGGTCGATGATGGCCTTCCTCATCGAGGCGTACGACGAGGACGTCGCCCCCAACACCAAGGGCGGGGTCGACAAACGGATCGTGCTGCGCCTGGACCCGCGCCTGGCCCCCGTGAAGGCCGCGGTCCTGCCCCTGTCCCGCAACGAGGCCCTCTCCCCGCGAGCCCGTGAGCTGGCCGCAGAACTGCGCAAGCACTGGAACGTCGAGTTCGACGACGCCCAGGCCATCGGCCGCCGCTACCGTCGCCAGGACGAGATCGGCACCCCGTTCTGCCTCACGGTCGACTTCGACACCCTCGAGGACGACGCCGTGACCATCCGGGAACGGGACACGATGAGCCAGGAACGCGTCAAGCTCGACGAAGTCACCGGCTGGCTGGCCGGACGCCTCGTCGGCTGCTGACGTGACGGACCGCGAGCCGACGGCGGGCCCGGGAAACCTTCCGGGGGACCTCCCGGGGGACCTCCCGGGGAACACCGCCCCCTGCCCGCGGAACCGGGAGGGCGCCCAGCTGAGCGCTGCCCCGCGCCCCACCGGCTCGCGGTCCGTCCCGGACCCGGCGGCCTTTCGTGAACCGGCTGCCTTTCACGACCCGTACGACCCGGCTGCCCTGCACGATCCGAGGACTCAGCACGATCCGGCTGCCCTGCACGGCCCACACGTCCTGCCCCCGTTGCAGCTGGGACCGTACCTACTGACCGTGCCCGTGGTCCTGGCCCCGATGGCCGGGGTGACCAACCCCGCCTTCCGGCGACTGTGCCGCGAGTACCTCACCAGCACGTCACCGTCCACCGGCAGCGCAGACAACAGCCCGCCCCACGTGGGTTCTTTCCCCCGCGAACAGCAGCCTTCCCCCCTCCGTGGGAAAAACACCCCCGGCGCGGGCGGCATCAGAGGGATCTTCGTCAGCGAGATGGTCACGGCCAGGGCACTGATCGAACGCAACGCCGAGTCCCTGCGGCTCATCGCGCACGACCCGGACGAGTACCCCCGCAGCGTCCAGGTGTACGGGACCGACCCCCGGGTCGTGAGCGAGGCCGTGCACCTGCTCGTCCACGAGGGGCTCGCCGACCACATCGACCTGAACTTCGGCTGCCCCGTGCCCAAGGTCACCCGCCGGGGCGGCGGGGCCGTCCTCCCCTGGAAGACCGGACTGTTCGCCGCGATCGTGCGCGGCGCCGTCCGGGCCGCCGGACCCGGGGGCGTGCCCGTCACCGTGAAGATCCGCAAGGGGATCGACGAGGACCACCTCAGCTACCTCTCCGCGGGCCGCATCGCCCGCGACGAAGGGGCGGCCGCCGTCGCCCTGCACGGCCGGACCGCGGCCGACCACTACTCGGGAACCGCCGACCGCACCTCGATCGCCCACCTCAAGGCGGACCTGGGCTCCTTCCCCGTCCTGGGCAACGGCGACATCTGGTCCGCCCAGGACGCCCTGGACATGGTCCGGCAGACGGGGTGCGACGGTGTCGTCGTAGGCCGAGGAGGTCTGGGCCGCCCCTGGATCTTCGCCGACCTCGCTGCCGCGCTCGCCGGGCGCGACCAGCGGTACGAGCCGAACCTCGGCGAGGTCCTGGCAGTCATGCGGCGACACCTCGAGCTGCTGCGGGACCACTTCGGGGCGACCCTGGACCGGGCGGACCCCGCCGGTGCGCAGACACGGGCCTGCCGCGACTTCCGCAAGCACGTCCCCTGGTACCTCAAGGGCTACGAGGTGGGCCGTGAGGCCCGCTGTGCTTTGGCCCTCGTCGACAGCTTCGACGCCTTCGACGCCGCAGCCGCTCGCCTGGACCGCGACCGGCCCCACCCCGGGGCGGCGGCCTGCGGTCCCCGGGGGCGGGGCGGATCGGCCCGGCCCGTCTCGCTGCCCGACGGCTGGCTGCTGTCCCAGGACGTCGAGGATCTTTGCCCGGTGGCCCGCCGTGGATGAGCCGTCCGGCTACGGCGAGTCCGACGTCGAACGTCTGATCGCCGAAAAGGTCAAACCCGGTCGGCGGGGGCCGTTCGCGCGGGACCGGGCCCGGGTCGTGCACTCCGCGGCCCTGCGCAGGCTCGGGTTCAAGACCCAGGTGGTCGGTCCCGCCACCGACGACTTCGTGCGCAACCGGCTCACCCACAGCCTGGAGGTCGCCCAGGTGGGGCGGGAGATGGCCGTGGCACTCGGCTGCGACCCGGACGTCGTGGACACCGCGTGCCTCGCGCACGACCTGGGACACCCGCCGTTCGGGCACAACGGTGAGGCCGTGCTGAACGAGTTGGCCGTGCGGATCGGGGGGTTCGAGGGCAATGCCCAGACCCTGCGGGTCCTGACCCGGCTCGAACCCAAGATCCAGGATCCGGGCAGCGGGCGGTGGGCCGGACTCAATCTCACGCGCGCCAGCCTGGACGCCGCGACCAAGTACCCCTGGACGCGCCCTCCCGCCCCGGGCCGGCCGGCCGGGGGCACGGGCAAGTTCGGCGCCTACCGCGAGGACCAGGCAGCCTTCGACTGGCTGCGTCAGGGGGCCCCCGCCGGGCGCCGGTGCATGGAGGCCCAGGTGATGGACCTGGCCGACGACGTCGCCTACAGCGTCCACGACCTGGAGGACGCCGTCGTCGCGGGCTATCTGGGCCTGGGGGTCCTGTGGGACACCGAGTCCGTTCAGATGATCACATCTCGGATCCGGGACTGGTACCTGCCCGAGGTCGACGACGAGGAGGTCCGCCAGGCCGTGGAGCGCCTGCGCGGGCTGCCGGCCTGGATCCAGGAACCCGGCACCGGGTACGGCTTTCTCGCCGCGCTGAAGAACCTGACCAGTCTGCTCATCGGCCGCTTCACGGGAGCGGCCCAGGACGCGACGCGCCTGCGGTACGGGCCCGGGGCCCTCACCCGGTACTCGGCCGAGATCGTCGTCCCCCGCCCGACCCTCATGGAGATCACCGTTCTGAAGGGCATGGCGGCCGTCTGGGTGATGATGGCCACCGATCGGCAGCCCCTGTACGCCGTCCAGCGGCGCTGCCTGGCCGAACTGGTGCCGGCCCTGGCCGACCGGGGGCCGCAGGCCCTCGAACAGGTCTACGCCGAGGAATGGACCAGGGCCTGTGACGACGCGGGGCGGCTGCGCGCCGTCCTCGACCAGGTGGCCGCGCTCACCGACACCAGCGCCGTCGCCTGGCACCGGCGGCTGCTGCCCGGCGAGAACTGCGACGTCCTGATCTGAACACCTCATCGTGGGCCCGGGCTCCCCGGGCCGGGCACTCTCATAGACTCCCTGCCGTGGGTCGGACAGGACAGGGGGCACGGCGGTGATCCGCCGCGAGGACGTCGAGCACGTCCGGGAACACAGTCCCATCGAGGAGATCGTCGGCGAGTACGTGACCCTCAAGAACGCCGGGGTGGGCAGTCGCAAGGGCCTGTGCCCCTTCCACGACGAGCGGACCCCGTCGTTCCACGTCCGGCCGCCCGTGGGGCTGTGGCACTGTTTCGGCTGCGGGGAGGGCGGGGACGTCATCTCCTTCCTCCAGAAGATCGATCACTTGTCCTTCGCCGAGGCCGTCGAACGGCTCGCGGCCCGTCTGGGTTACGAACTGCGCTACGAGGACGAGGGGGGCGGCAAACCGCGGCGGGAAAGGACCGGGCAACGGCAGCGGTTGATCGAGGCGAACAGGGTTTCGGCCCAGTTCTATGGCGAACAGCTGATGACCTCACCGGACGCCTCCACCGGCAGGGACTTCCTCACCGAACGGGGTTTCGACCGCGGCGCGGCCGAACAGTTCGGGGTG
The DNA here is from genome assembly GCA_030837505.1 of Actinomycetota bacterium. Classification (GTDB taxonomy): domain Bacteria; phylum Actinomycetota; class Actinomycetes; order Actinomycetales; family Kineosporiaceae; genus JAUPKJ01. The sequence continues at coordinate 2,312 of JAUPKJ010000176.1, read as the reverse complement.
GGCTTCGCTCCCCGGGGGAACGAGGTGCTGCTGCGTCACCTGCGTGGCCGCGGGTTCACCGAGGACGAACTGCTGTCCAGTGGTCTGGCGGGCCGCGGGCAGCGCGGCCTGTACGACCGTTTCCGGGGTCGGCTCGTCTGGCCGATCAGGGACGTGACGGGCGACGTCGTGGGGTTCGGGGCCCGCAGGCTGTTCGAGGACGACCGGATCGAGGCGAAGTACCTCAATACCCCCGAGACGTCGATCTACCGCAAGTCGCAGGTGCTCTACGGGGTCGATCTGGCCAAACGTCAGATCGCCCGCAAACGGCAGGTGGTCGTCGTCGAGGGGTACACCGACGTCATGGCCTGTCATCTGGCGGGGATCGACACGGCGGTGGCCACGTGCGGGACGGCCTTCGGCGCCGACCACATCCGGGTGGTCCGCCGTCTGCTCGGGGACGACGGCACCCGCGGCGGACAGGTGATCTTCACTTTCGACGGCGACGCCGCAGGACAGCAGGCGGCGATGCGGGCCTTCGAGGAGGACCAGCGTTTCGTCGCCCAGACCTTCGTCGCGGTGGCCCGGGAGGGAGCCGACCCCTGCGAACTGCGTCAACAACGCGGTGACCAGGCCGTGCTCGATTTGATCGCCAGCAAACAGCCTCTGTTCGACTTCGCGATCCGAACCACTCTGGCGCGGTTCGACCTGGACACGGCCGAGGGCCGGGTCCAGGGAGCCCGCGCCGGTGTTCCGATCGTCGCCCGGATCCGGGACATCGCCCTGCGCGACGACTACGCCCGCCGCCTGGCCGGCTGGCTGGGGCTGCCAGAGAACGATCTGCTGCGCAGGGTCCGGGCCGCCCAACGGACAGGACCGCGGCAGGCCCCCGGGGAGACCGGGCACCGCCCCGGATCCGGGGCGGTGCCCTCGAACCCCGAGCGCCCCGGGCGCGGACCGGCGGCCCCGACCACGGCGGCCCCGGGCCGGAACCTGACCGGTCCCGGTGGTCCGGGACGTCCCGGGCGCCCCCCGACCGGGCCGGAGCGCCCCGGGCCGGGCCACGGCCCAGGGCACCCTCCCGGCGCCGGCCCAACCCCGGAGCCCTCGGATCCCGCCCCGATCCCCCGCCCGAATCTGCGGGACCCGAACGTGCGAATGGAACACCAGGCCCTCGAATGCCTGTTGCAGGTGCCTCATCTCCTACCGGTCGAGGAAATCGACGGTCTGGGCCCGTCGGCCTTCACGGCCCCGGCCCACCGCGAGATCCACACCGCGATCCGCCGTGCGGGCGGGCTGGCCGTCGGCTCGACGACCCCCCCGGCCCTCTGGGCGGACGCCGTGCGCTCCCAGTGCCCGCCGGAACTGTCCGGCCTGGTCACAGAGCTGGCGGTGGCCACGCTGCCCGCGGACAACGAGGACGTCCTCTCGCGGTACGCCGTGTCGGTCGTACTGCACCTGGTGGAGCGGGAGACCACCCAGCGGATCGAGACCCTGCGCGGTCGGATGCAGAGAATGGCGCCCACCGACCCCGACGTGCTGGCAGCCCTGGGGGAACTCACCCGTGTGGAGGCCCACCGCCGCGATCTGCACGAGCGCATCGCCGGCGTCTGAACGCCCCCCGACGCGGCAGGGCACCGGTGAGGGCCCGCCGGGGCTACGTGAAGTGGACGACCGAACCCTGGCACACGTCGGGGGCGTTCTCCGGCAGGTAGAGGCGGGGCAGCGGAGCGGGCCACGGGGTCCACCACTGCGCCAAGGGGATGGTCAGCGGCTCGAACAGTCCCCCGTAGATGATGAAAGAGTCCGCCGGACAGGCGTTCGGCACGACGTGGGACACCGAGATGTGCCAGGACGGGATGGAGATCGGAGCGAGATCGTTCTTGTAGTAGAACGGGATCTCCTGCCCCCGTCCCGGCTGCATGTTCACCACCGGGGGGACGTAGATCTGGACTGCGGGCCGGGGGAGGGCCTGCCCGGTCCGGGGAGCGGTCGCCGAGGCCCGGGCAGCGCCGGCACCCACGGTCGTCAGGGACACGAACAGGGCGCAGGCCGTCAGCGTGCGCAGTCTGCGGAAGCGCGATCTCATGGCTGGAAGACACCTTTCCGGTCGGTGAAATGTGTTTCCCCCGAAGGTGTCGAACATTCCGGCGACCGGTTCCTCCCGCAGCGGGCCGGGGCGGGCCCCCGGCCGCAGCGCGAACCGGGGAACGCCCACGGGCAGGGGCCTCGGCGTCGGACGAGGACAACCGTACGTTTCGGAACGGCCTTCTCGGGTGAAGGCGCTCGGGAGGAATCCGACGGTCCGACGCGGCCACTGGACGTGGCCACTG
>JAUPKJ010000175.1 GCA_030837505.1 Actinomycetota bacterium | reverse complement strand
GTAGGACCGGTACCCGCCGTGGGCCCAGAGCCCGAGGAACCTCCGTCCGCGCTACAGACCTTCCGGTCCTCTGCCGACTGCTGGGAATAGGGAAACACCCAGCGATCGGTCCGGAAGGGTATGCCATGACACCTGCCACCAGGCAGGCGGCGGCGAGCACCACCGCTCGTCCGGCGCAGGGCCTGCACCCGGCGCAGGGCCTGCACCCGGTCCCGGGGAGGGGCCGGGGAAGGGCTGTCGTGCGTGCGGGGCTCTGGCTGGCCTTCGCGGGCCTCGTGGCGGTCCTGCCCGGCCCACCGCAGGCCCTCGCGGCCCCGCCCTCACCCGACGGGCCCGGGGCGGGCACCTCTGCGACCCGGAGCGCGCCGTCGAACGCTCTCGCCGCGGTCCAGGCCCGCCTGGACGAGGCCCTGGCCCGGGTCGAGGCGGCCCAGGACCGGGTGGGGAGCGCCGTGGAGGCGTTCAACGCCGCCCGGATGGAGCAGCAGGAACGCCGCAGGAACGCCGAACTGACCGAACAGACGGCAGAACGCGCCCGCAGAGCGCTCGAAGAGGCCCGGGCCCAGCTGGGGCGACTGGCCGCCGACGTGTACCGGGACGGCCAGGACCTGGGCGGTTTGGAGATTCTCCTCGGCCCGGGAGGACTGCAGAGAGCCGATGCCCACCGGGCAGCGATCACAGCGGTCGGCCTGGAACGGCGTCGAGCCGTGCAACGCCTGGACACCACGCGCGCGACCGCGACGGCCCTGCAGGACCAGGCCCGGATCGAACTGGAACGGGCCGAGGCCGCGACCCGTGCCCTGGGAGTCGCCCGTGCCCGGGCCGAACAGACAGTCACCAGGGCCCGTACGGAACTGGCCTCCGCGACGGCCCAGAGGGAACAGGCCCTGCGGCAGATCGCCGAGATGCGCCGGACCACGCTGCAGGCCGAGCGGGCCCGGCAGGCCAGGGCCCAGGCCAGGGCCGAGCGCAGGGCCGCAGAACAACTGGGGGCTGTCGGGAACGCAACGGCCGGTTCCGGGCCCTTCTCCGGCGGCGGCGGGGACCCCGGCGACGGACGGACCGAGAACCCACCGCCCGCTCCCCGGGGGACCGGCCACAGCGGCTCCGGCGGGGGCACCGGCGCCTCGACCGCGGGCGAGCGCGCGGTCGCCTGGGCCCGGCAGCAGGTGGGACTGCCCTACCGCTGGGGTGGGGCCGGACCGGACAGCTACGACTGCTCGGGGCTGACGATGCGGGCCTGGCAGCGTGCCGGGGTCCCGCTGCCGCACTTCGCGGCCTCGCAGTACTACCGGTCCGGGAAAGTGGCGTACTCGTCCCTGCGCCCGGGCGATCTGATCTTCTACGCCGGCAACACCTCGGACCCGGACACGATCACTCACGTCACGATGTACGTCGGGGGCGGGATGATGATCGAAGCCCCGTACACCGGGGCACGCGTGCACATCGTGCCGGTGCGCTACCGGAGGGCGATGCCGTCTGCCGGCAGGCCCTCCTGATCCGGGCAGGGCAGCCCTCTCAGCCCGACTGCCGGACGACCAGATCCGGGGCCAGGACCTTCGGCTCGACCGACGCGCCGTCGACGATCTGGCGGACCAGACACTCCATCAGCATCTCGGCCTGCTCTGCGACGGGCTGACGCACCGTGGTGAGCGGGGGGTCGGTGTGCTGGGACAGGTCGATGTCGTCGAAACCGACGACGGCGACGTCCTCGGGGACCCTGCGGCCCTCCGACCGCAGGACCCGGATCGCCCCCACGGCCATCAGGTCGCTGGCGACGAACACGCCGTCCAGACCGGGCGCCCGCTGCAACAGGTCGCGCATGGCGCGCTCGCCGGACTGCCTGGTGAAGTCGCCGCGGGCGACGAGCCCCGGTGCCCGACCGGCCTCGCACAGGGTCTCCCGGAACCCCCGCAGGCGGTCCAGGCACACCGTCATGTCCGTCGGACCGGTGATGGTCGCGACCGTGCGGCGCCCGGTCTCCAGCAAACGGCGGGTCGCCATCCGGCCGCCCCCGAGATTGTCCACGTCGACGGAGCAGAAACCGTGCAGGTCCCGGGCCGGACGACCGCAGATGACCAGGGGAACCCCGGCCCGGCGCAGCTGCTGGGGCAAGGGGTCGTCCGCGTGGACGGAACTCAGGACGACGCCGTCGATGTGGCAGGCCTGCACGTGGTCGGCGACACAGTCGTGAACCTCGTCGTCCTGTGCGATCAGGACGACGAGCTGCCTGCCCGTTCTGACCGCGCTCTGGCTCGACGCGACGATCATTTTGGACAGGTAGGGGTCGGTCACCCCGAACTCCAGCGGTTCGCGCACCACGAGGGCCACGGAGTCCGAACGACGGGTGACCAGGGAACGGGCCGCCCTGTTCGGCACGTATCCCAGGCGTTCGACTGCCGACTGCACAGCCGATTTCACCGGGGGCGACACCCGGGCAGAGCCGTTGAGGACCCGGGAGACGGTGGCAGCCGATACTCCGGCCAGCGCTGCGACCGTCTCCATCGTAGGCGGGTGCCTGGGGGCCACGTCCGAAGTATGCCTTCCCCGAGGGATCCCGGGAGGGGATTTGTGATCATTGCCGGTCGCTCCGACCGAGGGGGGAGGACGGACGCTCGACCGAACGGTGACAATGGGTGCCCGAAAAGCCCTTTGTGCTCCCGTCTTGTCGATCCCCGTGACGGGAAGCGGGACCTGCCCCGTTACTCTCCTGCCACGTCGGGGTCTTCCGGGACCGGACGGATCCGAAGAACCGATCCCCGCGGGGTGGCCCGGGCCACCGGGGTCGACCGAGGCCACGAGGTCGACCGAGGACACGGACCGCGCGGGTACGGGAACCGCGGCTTTCCGACGTCCGGCGTTCGGTCCGTCGGTGTCCGAGGCTTCTCCTGCGTCGAGGGGGTTCTGTGGCTGTGAAGGGCCTGCGAACGTGGACTGATGGTTCTGCGCGGCTTGGGGACATTATTGTTTGTGCGCTTCTCGCCCTCGGGCTGAGCGCCTGCGGCGGGGGCGGATCACCCACCGATCCCGTTTCGAACGTCACCTCGGTAGGGAGCCCCTCGGAGGCCGAAACCGTCGCGGACACCTCCACGGGCACGGGGTCGGGACGTGCCCGGGTCCTGCCCGGGCTCGATCCGGACGCTCCCTCACCGACCGAAGCCGGGCTCGAAGCGGTCCTCGGACCGCATCTGGCGCGTAAAGGACTGGGGTCGCAGGTCCTGGCCCAGGTGGTCGACGTGACGGCGGGAACGGCCGTTCTGTCGAGGGACGTGACGACCCCGGGCACGCCGGCTTCCTCCGCCAAGCTCTTCACGGCGGCGGCGGCCCTGTCGGCCCTCGGACCCGAGACGACCTTGACCACACGGGCGGTTGCCGGGGCCACACCCGGTGACGTGGTCCTCGTCGGGGGCGGGGACGTCCTGCTCGGCACGGGACAAGGCAGACAGGACGAGGTCGTGGGGCGGGCCGGTCTGAACGATCTCGCCGAGGCGACTGCGCGGAAGCTGAAGGAACAGGGCCTGCTGTCCGTCTCGCTCCAACTGGACGATCACATCTACACGGGGCCGTCGCGTAGCCCCCACTGGGGACCCGGCGACGTCGCGAGCGGCTACGTCTCCCCGATCATGGCGTTGGAGATCGACCGCGGGAGCGTCGGTGGCGTGGTGGGCCGCCAGAGCGACCCGGCGATGTCCGCGGCCAAGACCTTCGCTGCCAAACTGAAGAAGTACGGAATCACCGTGAGCACCCGGATCACCCGTGGGACCGCGCCGGACGGCGCGGAACCCCTGGCACAGATCGAGTCGGCGTCCGTAGCGGAACTCGTCGAGTTCGCCCTCACCCACAGCGACAACACGGTCGCCGAGACGCTGGCCCGCGCCGTGGCGGTGAGCGCCGGGCGTCCCGGCAGCTTCGAGGAGGCCGGGGCCGCCGTCGTGCAGGAGGCCGAACGCCTGGGGGTCCAGGTCGAGAACGTCTCCCTCAGCGACGGCAGCGGACTGGCCCGCAACTCCCGGGCCACCGTCCAGGCCCTGACGGGGCTGCTCGTCACAGCGGCGTCCGAGGCCCATCCCGAGCTGCGGTCCTTGCTGACAGGTCTGCCGGTCGCCGGGGCCTCCGGCACGCTGGCCGAACGTTTCAGCGGCTCCGGCCAGCGGTCGGCCCGCGGCCTGATCCGTGCCAAGACGGGAACCCTGACCGGAGTGCACGCCCTGGCCGGGACGGTCCTCGACGCCGACGGTCGGCTGCTGGCCTTCGCTTTCATGGCCCCCCACGCCGGCAACACCTCGGTGGCCCGCAGCGCCCTGGACAGCGCCGCAGCAGCTCTGGCCGGGTGCGGCTGCCATTGACGGCGCAGCCTGGTGTTCCACGGCTCCCGTGGGGTTCCGCCGAGTCGTACGGTGGACTCGTGACGGCCGTACGGTGGACTCATGACGTCAGCTGCTGATCAGGTCCCGGCGGACGGCGGCCCGCGCCCCGGCCCCGCACGCCCGCACCCCGGACGTTCGCACACCGCACGTTCGCACACCGCACGCCCGGTCCCGAGGACCTCCCCGTGATCGGCGACGGGACCGACCCCATCGATCTCCTGATCGACTGGGAGCTGGCGGTGCGCACCGCGGCCTTTCTGGGCAGACCCGGACCCCCCGTTCGACCGGACGAGGCCGTCGCCGCCGTGGCGGCCCTGCGGGACTGCACCGTGAAGGCCGTCGCGCCCGTCCGGGAGGTGACCCGCCTGGCGGTCGCGGACGGCCCTCCCGCCCGGATCGTCGATCGTCCCGGCTGGGTCAGGACCAACGCCGTCTCCTTCCGGGAGCTGCTGGCCCCCGCCGTGACCGAGTCGGCCCGCCACGAGGGGGGACCCCTGTTCGGGAGGATGTCGGCCCGCATGGTCGGCCTGGAGGCCGGGGCCGTCCTGGGACTGCTCGCCGGGCGGGTCCTCGGCCAGTACGACCCCTTCGGCCCGCACGGCGGCCGGCTGCTGATCGTCGCCCCCAACGTCGTGCAGGTGGAGCGCGAGCTGCAGGTCGTGCCCCCGGACTTCAGGATGTGGGTCTGTCTGCACGAGGAGACCCACCGCGTCCAGTTCGCCGCCGCCGGCTGGTTGGCCGACCATTTGCGCACCCTTATCCGTGCCCTCGTCGTCGATCTCGCCGGTGAGTCCTCGCAACTGTTCGATCGCGCCCTGACGGCCGCGCGGAGTCTGCCGGAGGTCCTGCGCCCGGAGTCCTCCGCCGGGCCCCTGGACTGCCTGCGCACTCCCGAACAACGCGATCTGCTGGCCAGGATCGTCGCGATCATGTCGTTGCTGGAGGGGCACGCCGACGTCGTCATGGACGAGGCCGCCCCACTGGCCGTACCTTCGGCAGCCCTCATCAGGGAGCGGTTCGACCGCCGCAGAAGCGGCAAAGGGGCCGTCGACCGCCTCCTGCGCCGCCTGCTCGGCCTGGAGGCCAAGGCCAGACAGTACGCGGACGGCGCCCGTTTCGTCCGACACATCAGACGCAGGGTCGACACCGACGGGCTCAACGCCGTCTGGTCGGGGCCGGACCAGTTGCCCCGCCCCGAGGAGATCGAGGACCCGGACCTGTGGCTGCGCCGAGTCCACGGCTGAGAGCGACCGGGACGACACCGTGACGGGACCGGACCCGGCGGTCGCGGCCGTCCGCCGCGCGGTCCGGACCGAGCTGGAGGACCTGCCCACGGGCTCGCTGGTGCTCGTGGCCTGCTCCGGTGGGCAGGACTCCCTGGCGCTCGCCGCGGCCGCCGGGTTCCTGGGGCCCCGGATGGGCCTGCGGTGCGGAGCGGTCGTCGTGGACCACGGCTGGCGGCCGGAGTCCGCACAGGTCTGCCAGGTCGCCGCGGCCTCCTGCCGCGGGCTGGGGCTGGACCCGGTGATCTGTGTCACGGTCGAGCCCGGGACGCGCGGGGGGCCGGAGGCCGCTGCACGAACCGCCCGCTACCGGGCACTGGAGCTCGCGGCGGACGGTTCGGGGGCCGCGGCCGTCCTCCTCGGGCACACCCTGGACGACCAGGCCGAGACCGTTCTCCTGGGCCTGGCCAGAGGGTCGGGGACCCGATCGCTGGCCGGGATGCCCCGGCGGCGGGGCCCGCACCGCCGGCCGCTGTTGGGCACGACCCGCGAACAGACGGGCAGGGCCTGCGCCGCTCTGGGCCTGGAACCCTGGCAGGACCCCGCCAACGACGACCCGGCCTACACCCGCTCGCGTCTGAGGTCCTCGACCGGGCTGCTGACGGACCTGCTCGGCCCCGGCCTCACGGGGGCCCTGGCCCGGTCCGCGCAGATCCTGCGGACCGATGCCGACGCCCTGGACGAGCTGGCGGGGCAGCTGGGGGAGCGGGTCCGCCGGAGCGGGCCGCCGGGAACCCTCGCGGCTCTCGACGTCGTCGGACTCCGTGGAGCGCCCGCGGCCCTGCGGCGAAGGGTCCTGCTCCGGGCGGTCCGCGACGCCGGCAGCCCCGCGGGGGCGGTCGGCTCCCGCCACGTGCACGCCCTGGAGGCCCTGGTCGTCGATTGGCACGGCCAGGGTCCCCTGGCCCTGCCCGGTGGACTGTCGGCCCATCGGGAGTGTGGCACTCTTCTGGTGGTCGAGGCGCGGCACGGCGTCCGACGGGGCGGCTCCGCCGCCCGACAACCGGCGAGGGACGGCCGAACCGGCCCCACCGACGAGCATCGGGAGTGACGTGGACGCCGGCGACATGGCGGAAGACCTGGAAAAGGTGCTGCTGACCGAGGAAGATCTCCTCGGCCGCCTGGCGGAGATGGCAGCGCAGATCGACGTCGACTACGCGGACAAGAACCCCCTGCTGGTCGGGGTGCTCAAGGGCGCGGTCATGGTCATGGCGGATCTCACACGGGCCCTGCACCTGCCGGTCGAGAACGACTGGATGGCCGTGTCCTCCTACGGCTCGGGCACGAAGTCCTCCGGGGTCGTGCGGATCCTCAAGGACCTGGACCGGGACATCACGGGCAGGCACGTCCTCGTCGTCGAGGACATCGTGGACTCCGGGCTGACCCTCTCCTGGCTCCTGGCCAACCTGGGCTCGCGCGGAGCGGCCTCGGTCGAGGTCTGCACGATGCTGCGCAAACCCGAGGCCGCCAAGGTCGATGTTCCCGTCCGGTACGTCGGGTTCGACATTCCCAACGAGTTCGTGGTCGGCTATGGCCTGGACTACGCAGAGCGGTACCGCAACCTACGGGTGGTGGGGACCCTGGCCCCCCACGTCTACATGCACCAGGAATGATTTCGTCGGGAAGACTGATCTCCTCGGACGGATCCGGCGGGACACGGCGGCCCAGCGGGTCCGTCACCGGGCGGGGCAGGCTCTCCGGAGCCGTTCTGCGTGGAACATCGCTGCGGCTCCGTCCGTTGCACCACACGACGTCGGGTGGTCCTGGGCCGTGCGGTGTACCGTCGTCCAAGTCGTGTACGAGCAGGAGGGACCGGGCTCGCGCCCTGGGTGAATGAACGTCAAGCGTGTGATTCGCGGTCCGCTGATCTGGCTCGTCCTGCCGATCCTGGTGCTGGTCATCGCCTCGCAGATGCTGCAGCCTGCCGAGTTCGAAAAGGTCAGCACCTCCACGGCCGTCGAGTTGATCCAGAACGGTGCGGTCGAGCAGGCCAAGATCGTGGACAGGGACCAGCGGATCGAGCTGACCCTGAAACCGGACAAGAAGTACGAGGGCAAGCACCGCAAGGTGAAGGCGCACTACGTCGCGCCCCGGGGCGAGGTCCTGGTCGGCCTGCTGGAGAAGAAGAAACCCCCTCGCGGTTTCGACGACGAGGTGCCCACGACCTCCTGGGTCGTGAGCATTCTGTACACCATCGTCCCGCTCGTGTTGATTCTTCTGTTGTTCTGGTTCGTCATGGGCCAGATGCAGGGGGGCGGCTCCCGGGTCATGAACTTCGGCAAGTCCAAGGCCAAACTGGTCAGCAAGGACATGCCCAAGGTCACCTTCGCGGACGTCGCCGGGTCCGAGGAAGCTGTCGAGGAGCTCCAGGAGATCAAGGAGTTCCTGGCGGAGCCCGGCAAGTTCCAGGCCGTCGGGGCCAAGATCCCCAAGGGCGTGCTGCTCTACGGGCCTCCGGGAACCGGCAAGACCCTGCTGGCCAGGGCCGTCGCCGGCGAGGCAGAGGTGCCCTTCTACTCGATCTCCGGTTCGGACTTCGTCGAGATGTTCGTCGGGGTCGGTGCCAGCAGGGTGCGGGACCTGTTCGAACAGGCCAAGGCCAACGCCCCCGCCATCGTGTTCGTCGACGAGATCGACGCCGTGGGCCGGCACCGCGGCGCGGGCCTGGGCGGTGGGCACGACGAGCGTGAGCAGACCCTCAACCAGCTGCTCGTCGAAATGGACGGGTTCGACGTCAAGACGAACGTGATCCTCATCGCAGCGACGAACCGGCCGGACATCCTCGACCCGGCCCTGTTGCGCCCCGGGCGTTTCGACCGACAGATCGCCGTGGAGCCACCGGACATGCGTGGCCGGAACAAGATCCTTCAGGTTCACGCCAAGGGCAAACCCATGGCCCCCGCGGTCGACCTGGAGGCCGTCGCGCGGCGCACGCCCGGGTTCACCGGGGCCGACCTGGCCAACGTCCTCAACGAGGCCGCCCTGCTGACCGCCAGGGCCGACGCCCGGGTCATCGACGACCAGGCCCTGGACGAGGCGATCGACCGGGTCGTCGCCGGACCGCAGAAGCGGACCCGGATCATGAGCGACCGCGAGAAGAAGATCACCGCTTACCACGAGGGCGGACACGCCCTCGTCGCCGCCTCGCTGCGGCACACCGACCCCGTCACCAAGGTCACGATCCTGCCGCGCGGCCGGGCCCTGGGCTACACCATGGTCCTGCCCACCGAGGACAAGTACTCCACGACCCGCAACGAGATGCTCGACCAGCTCGCCTACATGCTCGGCGGACGGGTCGCAGAGGAACTCGTGTTCCACGACCCCACGACCGGGGCCAGCAACGACATCGAGAAGGCCACGGTCCTGGCCCGTCGGATGGTGACCCAGTTCGGCATGTCCGAGCGGGTCGGGGCGGTCAAGCTGGGGCAGAGCCAGGGCGAGGTCTTCCTGGGCCGGGACTACGGCCACCAGCGGGACTACTCCGAGGAAGTGGCCAGTCTCGTCGACGGCGAGGTCCGCCGCTTCGTGGAGAACGCCCACGACGAGGCCTGGGAGATCCTGGTGGAGAACCGGGGAGTCCTCGACGAACTCGTGCTGGGACTCCTCGAACAGGAGACCCTCAACAAACAGGACCTGGCTCAGATCTTCGGACCCGTGGTCAAACGCTCCCACCGACCGGTCTGGCAGTCCAGCGACCACCGTTCGGTCTCCGACCTGCCCCCGGTTCTCACTCCCGCCGAACGCAGCACGGCGAACGGGGTCACCTCGTCGGCCACCGAGGGGAGTGAACAGTCCTGACGATCCCTGCCCCGACGATCCCTGCCAAGGTCCCCATCGACGGGCCACGGATCGAACGTGCGGTGCGGGAGATCCTGCTGGCCATCGGGGAGGACCCGGACAGGGACGGCCTGCAGCAGACGCCGGCCCGCGTCGCCCGCGCCTACGCCGAGCTGTTCGCCGGTCTGCACCAACGCCCGCAGGACGTCATGACGACGACCTTCGAGCTCGGGCACGACGAGATGATCCTGGTCAAGGACATCGAGCTGTACTCGTGCTGCGAACACCACCTCGTCCCCTTCCACGGGGTGGCCCACGTGGGATACATCCCCGCCGAGGACGGCCGGATCGCCGGGCTGTCCAAACTCGCGCGCCTGGTCGAGGTCTTCGCCCGCCGACCCCAAGTGCAGGAACGCCTCACCCAACAGATCGCCGACTCCCTCGCCGAACTGCTCACCCCCCGGGGCACCATTGTCGTGGTCGAGTGCGAACACCTGTGCATGTCCATGAGAGGCGTGCGCAAGCCCGGCGCCCGCACGGTGACCTCCGCGGTCCGCGGGCAGCTGAGGAACCCCGCGACCAGGGCCGAGGCCATGAGTCTCATCCTGGGGCATCGGCGATGACTCCCTGAACCCACTTGTGCCCGTCCGCGGACGGTCCGCAGCCCCGCTTGCGCCCGTGCGTCCCTCCGACCGTCCCGTCCCCGCGGGTCAGCTGTCCCGTCCCTGCGGGCCGCCCGGACGCGGTCCCCGACCGCGGTTAGGGTTGAAACCGTGAACGAGGTCCTCGGGCTCCCGCAACACCTGGCAGGCGCCGAGCGCTGCCTGGTGATGGGCGTGCTCAACGTGACCCCGGACTCCTTCAGCGACGGAGGCCGCTGGCTGGACCGGGACCAGGCTGTCGAGCACGGCCTCCGTCTGCGGGCCCAGGGTGCCGACATCGTCGACGTCGGCGGCGAGTCCACTCGTCCGGGGGCCGCCCGCGTCGACGCCTCGCAGGAGAAACAGCGGATCCTGCCGGTGGTGGAACAGCTCGTGGGCGCGGGCGTCGTCGTCAGCGTCGACACCATGCGTGCCGAGGTGGCCGGGGCGGCTCTCGAAGCCGGGGCCCACATCATCAACGACGTCAGCGGCGGGCTGGTCGATCCGGGGATGCCCGGCCTGATCCGCAGTTCAGCAGTGCCCTACGTGGTCATGCACTGGCGGGCGCCCAGCGACCGGATGGACCGGGCGGCCGTCTACGACGACGTCGTCACCGAGGTGATCGGTGAGCTGAGGGCTCGCCTGCGCGCCCTCGTCGACGCCGGGATCGATCCTCGGCAGCTGATCGTGGACCCCGGTCTGGGGTTCTCCAAGGACATCGACCACAACTGGTCGCTCATGGCCGGCCTGGACCGGTTGCACGACCTGGGCAGGCCGATCCTTCTGGGGGCCTCCCGCAAACGTTTCCTGGCAGCCGTGACGGCGGCACCAGACGGATCCGCCGTCACCCCCGACGCGCGGGACGACGCCACGACGGCCACCACGGCCCTCGCCGCGTCGGCCGGCGTCTGGTGCGTGCGGGTGCACGATGTACGTCCGTCCCTGGACGCGGTCCGGGTGGCAGCGGCTCTCGGGAGCGCCGACCGCCCCTGGTCGCTGCCAGTACCGCCTTTCGGGGAAGGGATATCGCGATGAGCCTGCCACCCGTGTTCGATTCCAGAGGGCGTCCGTTGGACCAAGTACGCCTGGTGGGGCTCGTGGCCAGAGGCCGACACGGAGTTTTCGCACAGGAACGGCAGAACGGCCAGGACTTCCGGGTCGACGTCGTCCTGTACATGGACACCCGCCCGGCGGGTGACACCGACGACCTCAACCGGACCGTGAACTACGGGGAGCTGGCCACGTCCGTCGCCGACGTCGTGCGCGGCGATCCCCTCAACCTCGTGGAGACCCTTGCCGCTCGCATCGCAGCCGTCTGTCTGGCCGACCCCCGGGTCGCCGCTGCCGACGTCGCCGTGCACAAACCGCAGGCCCCCGTGCCCGAGAGGGTGTCGGACGTGGTCGTCGTGGTCCGGCGCACGCGCGAGGAGATCTACGGGGTGAACCGATGAACCAGGATCTCGACCTCGACGAACAACCCGAACGCCCCGTGCGCGCAGTGCTCGCCCTGGGGTCCAACCTCGGCGACAGGGAAGCGACCCTCCGCAGCGCCGTCATCGACTTGGACGGCTTCGAGGGCGTGAAGGTCCGCCTGACCTCCCCCGTGCTGGAGACCGGCCCCGTGGGCGGCCCGGAGCAGCCCGACTACCTCAACGCCGTCGTCGTGGTGGACACGACCCTGTCGGCCCTGGAACTGCTCGCGGTGTGCCAGCAGGTCGAGGAGGGACACGGCCGGGTGCGCACGATCCACTGGGGAGCCCGGACCCTGGACATCGACATCATCACCTACGACGATCTCGTCGCCTCCTCGCACCAGCTGGACCTGCCCCACCCCTTGGCCGCCGAACGGGCTTTCGTGCTCCAGCCCTGGCTGGCCCTGGACCCCCACGCCTGTCTGCCCGGCCCCCAGGGGCCGCAGAGGGTGATCGATCTTCTACCCCTCACCCTCGACCTCGCAGAGCTCCGCCCCCGTCCCGACGTGGTCATCGAGGTCCCCCGATGAGGGACCGAGAGGCCCCGACGAGTGAGCGGGTGACCGATGGGCTGCCCGCCGGTCCGCCGCCGTCCCCGGTGGGTCCCGTGTCCCCGGTGGGTCCCGTGGGGGCCTCACGGTGAGGAAGGCCGGGCCGGGGACCTCGGCAGCCCTGGCGGTTCTGGCCACGGCGGTCTGCTGGTCCCTGGCGTCCTGGTGGATCCGTGCGGGCAACGAACCGCTGCCGCAGCCGTGGACCGCCCCGGCCCTGACAGCCCTGATGTCGCCGGTTCTGCTCAGGGCGGGGTTGCGGGTCCGGCGTCGGATGGTCGATCCCCTGGTGGCGGCCAGGACGGCCGTCCTGGCCGTCGCCTGTGTGCACACCGGGGCCCTGCTCGTGGGGTGGTATCTGGGACAGGCCCTGGCCCTGGTTCCTGACCTTGTCGGGCAACGGCGCACGTTCTTCGTGCTCGGCCTGCTCGGGACCGCGGCGAGCATCGCGCTCGCGGCCGCGGGGCTGCTCGTCCAGCGTTGGTGCAGCCTTCCCCCGCCGGACGATCCGCCGGACGATCTGCAGAACGATCCCCGAGAGGAACCCGGGGACTCCTTCGGGCAGTGAACGTGCCCCGGCCGCCCGTTCGGAGCGACACACCTTCCGGTTACGCTCCGGTTACCGGACCAGACCCCTGCGTGCCTTTACCCTGATCAACGTGTCAGGTCGTCACAACACGGATGAGCAGCGCGCGTGGGCTCCCGCAGCTGCTGCTGCCGCAGCCGTCACCGCGATCACGCCGCCTGCGGCCCTCGCGGTGGCGGTGGGCTGCGCCGGCAGCGGGTACTTGACGGATCGGGTGGATCTTGCCGCCACGGGGGCGATCGCCGGAGGAATCGGTCTGGCGGCGGAGCGCTGGAGTTCACGATCCCTGCGCCGTCGCCTGCGCCGGGAACGCGCCCAGTTCCGTTGGGAGACGCAGACCCTGCAGGCCTCGGTGGACGAACTGCGCCGGGAACTCACCCAGGTCGTGCGGTCCCTGGAGGCCCTGCGCTCGACCGTCCCAGGGGACACCGCGGTGACAGGGGGAATCGTGGTCGCGGACCGTGCGGCGCGGTCCGGCGTCCGTCCTCCCGTGGCAGCCGACGCCCTGGCCCGGGCCGGGACCTGCGAGATCGACCTGCGGGCTCCTCTCGGTCCCGCCGTGTCCTCCCCGGCCACCGTGGACGCCCCGCCCACGGTGCTCTCCGGGGCGGACGAGGCGGCTGAGCACTCTGAAGCTGTGCTGCCGGTGCCCGGGCCACCGGGGGAACCAGCACCTCATGAGCCCGTTCCCCTGGTCGCCTCTGGGCCGATCGCTGTTCGGGCGGCCTTGGGCGATACCGCCGGCGGCGGCTGGTTCGCCCTCGGGCCCGTGGAACAGCCGGGCGCTTCCGGAACACCGGCGAACGGGGTGGAAGCGAGCGAAACACAGGTCACCGAAACGGGGCGCCCCTCGATGCCAGGGTCGGCCTCCGTCTCCCTGTTCCAGCCCGCTGCCGAACGTCAGCAGTGCGAGCCCGACACCGTCAGTACCCCGCTGCCGTTGTTCTTGCCAGGGCTGCGGACCGGCATGTTCTCACCGCCCTACGGCCTGGCCTTCCCCGCCGGAACCGGTGGGGCGCAGCCCGTGGCCGAGCGCCCCAGAGAGCTGATCCTGCCGGATTCGGCCGCCTGGGTCAGGGACCTGCGCCCGGCCCGACCGGCACGCACCACTACGAGTTCGCAGACGCCGAGGCGCAGGGACGTGGACGACCTGGTGCAGGAGGTCCTGCAGGAGGCCGGGGAGATCACCCGTAGCGGTGGCCCGGCCCTGGACCGGCTCTCGCGCCCGGAGGAGACCGGAGAGATCCTCGTGGTCGGGGCCGGTGCGAACGTCAGATCCCTGGCGGGAGCGCTGGCGGACCGGCGCGGGCGCCACCTGGCCTGAGCGCGCGGGCGCCACCTGCCCTCACTTATCGACGTCCCCCACGACGAAGAACATCGAACCCATGATCGAAACCATGTCGGCCAGCAGACAGCCCGGCAGCATCTCGGACAGGACCTGGACGTTGTTGAACGACGCCGAGCGGAGCTTCAACCGCCACGGGACCTTGTCGCCCCGGGAGACCAGGTAGTAGCCGTTGATCCCCAGGGGGTTCTCGGTCCAGCGGTAGACGTGTCCAGCGGGCACCTTGAGCACCTTGGGCAGCCGGACGTTGACCGGCCCGTTGCCCAGTGAACGCAGACGGTCCACGCAGGTCTCTGCGATGTCCAGGGAGACCTGGACCTGCTCCAGGAGGACTTCCAGCCGTGCGTAGCAGTCGCCCTCCTGCCGGGTGACGACCCTCCCCGGGCCACCGGGGGCGAACAACTCGCCGTAGGCCAGGTAGGGCTCGTCACGGCGCAGGTCCAGGTCCAGGCCGCCCGCCCGCGCGATCGGACCGCTCACGCCGTAGGCGGCTGCCAGTTCGCGGGGCAGCACCCCGACCCCCAGGGTCCTGCCCCGCAGGATCTCGTTGCCCATGAGGATGTTCTCCAGGTCGGGCATACGGTGCCGGACGGCCCGGAGCGCCTGGGCGACGCGGACCGTCCACCCGGCGGGCACGTCCTCCTTGAGGCCGCCGACCCTGTTGAACATGTAGTGGATACGGCCCCCGGAGACCTCCTCCAGGACCGACTGGAGTTCCTCGCGCTCCCGGAAGGAGTAGAAGACGGGGGTGATCGCGCCCAGCTCCAGAGGATAGGAACCCAGGAACATGAGGTGGCTGAGGATCCGGTTGATCTCGGAGAGGAGGGTCCGGATCCACACCGCGCGCTCGGGGACCTCCATCCCGAGCATCTCCTCGGTCGCCAGGACGACCCCCAACTCGTTGGCGAAGGCGGAGAGCCAGTCGTGGCGGTTGGCCAGCACGATGATCTGTCGGTAGTCCCGGACCTCGAACAGCTTCTCCGCGCCCCGGTGCATGTAGCCGACGACCGGTTCGGCCGAGACGATGCGCTCGGCGTCGACCACGAGGCGCAGTCTCAGCACGCCGTGCGTGGCCGGGTGCTGCGGGCCGATGTTGAGAACCATGTCGGAGGTCGCCAACCCGCCGGCGCCCAGGCCGACGGTCACCGGACGGCCCCCGGAACCCCCCGTGCCCGGTCCCGACGTCCGGCTGATCTCGTTGGCGGCTGCACTGACCTCGGAGGCGGCTGCGGTGTCCACGAAGGCGAGTCTGCCACGTGCAGGGGGAGGAGATGTTCGCGCGCTGTGCGATCCTGGCGAACATGTCTGGATCGGGTGAGAGTACAAGCCAGTTCACGGACGGGGGACTCATGAAAGCACGCCTCGGCGAGGAGCCCTTCGACCCCGAGGGAATCACCTGGACCCGGGTGAGCCCCCAATTGGCCACCCTGCGCCGGACGGTGTCCCTCGGCGCGGATCTTGTGATTCTGGTGGTTCTCGCCCTTCTTCTGGTGTTTCTCACCGATGATCCCCTGAGCTTCGGGGGATCTGCGGTAGTTCCGTTCGGCATCGCACTCGTCATCGTACTGATCGAGATCTGGTACCTGTGGATCGTGGGACGGCAGACCGCCGCCTGGGGATACGCCGAACGGGAGGACGACCTGCTGGTGCGCCACGGGGTCATGTGGCGGACCATCGTGGTCGTCCCCTACGGCCGGATGCAGTACGTCGACGTCTCCGCCGGGCCGGTCGAACGGTCCTTCGGGTTGGCCACGGTGCGTCTGCACACGGCGTCGGCCTCGACCGACGCGAGCATCCCCGGGCTGCCGCCCCAGGAGGCCGCCCGTCTGCGGGACCGCCTGTCCTCGCGGGGCGAGTCCCGGTTGGCCGGGCTGTGAGCCCCGAGGCCCGGGACGACCTGGGGTTGCCGGGCGATCCCGCTCCCCGGGAGACGGGGCCCGCACAGGCTGCTGCCCCTGCCGGGGGCGGGGCCGGGGGCTGGAAGCGGGTCCACCCGCTGACCCCCCTGATCCGGTCCTCGCAGTTCTTCTTCCTCCTCCTGTTGCTCGCGGGGCAGCAGGCGGTCTCGGACGGCCTGGGGGAGGGCGGGGAGGGAACCTTCCTGCTGGACATCATCGGCCACGAGGCCGGCCTGATCGGTCTGATCCTGCCCGTGGTCGTCCTGGTGGTGATCGGGCTGTCCGTCCTGGTCTGGCGTTTCATGCGCTACCGGGTCGGGACCGAGTCCCTGGAGATCCACACCGGGGTGCTGTTCCGCCAGCACCGCAGCGCCCGTCTGGACAGGATCCAGGCCGTGGACGTCGTCCAGCCCCTCGTGGCACGGGCCGTCGGCCTGGCCCGGCTGCGGGTCGAGGTCGCGGGGGGCAGCGACTCCAAGATCGATCTTTCGTACCTCACCGAGACCCAGGCGCATCAGCTGCGCGCAGAGCTGCTGGCTCGGGCCGCGGGGGTCCGGTTCGAGGGGCATGAGGCGCCGGAGGCCCCAGAACTGCATCACCTCGAGGTCCCCGCCCCGCGGTTGATCTCTTCCCTGTTTCTGTCGGTGCCCACCGTTCTGCTCGTCCTCGGACTCGTCCTGATGGCGGCCATGGCGATCACCATCCGGACCATCGCCCCCCTCATGGGGGTGATCCCCGCGCTCATCATGTTGGGGAGCCTCCTGTGGGATCGGTTCTCCCACGGTTTCGCCTTCCGGGTCTCGACCTCTCCGGACGGTCTGCGGTTGCGCCACGGGCTGCTCGAACAACAGGCTCAGACGGTTCCCCCGGGCAGGATCCAGGCGCTGAGAGTCAGCCAGCCCTTCCTGTGGCGGCGCCGGGACTGGTGGCGGATCCAAATGATCATCGCGGGGTACGGGCTCGACTCCTCGGGGCCGAGCCAGGCCCTGAACGTCCTGCTGCCCGTGGGCACGCGCGCGGAGACCCTGGGCGTGCTGGCCATGGCCCTGCCGGACCTGGGCGACACCGGACCGGACACCCCGCGTGAGGTCGTCGAAGCAGGGATGACCGAAACAACGACCGACCGCGGTTTCGTCACCGTCCCGCAGAAGGCCCGGTTCCTGGACCCCGTGGGGTGGCAACGCGGGGGATTCCGTTTCACCGGGAACATCCTGCTGGTCCGCCACGGCCGTTTCCACCGGACCCTGGATCTCGTCCCCCACGCCAGGACCCAGAGTTGCGGCGTGAAACAGGGACCCGTGCAACGCCGTCTGGGACTGTCGACCTTCACTGTCCACACGACCCCCGGCAGCTTCACCGTCGAAGCCGAACACCTGTACCCGCACGTCTGTGCGCAGCTGCTCGACGAACAGGTCCGGCGCGCCCGTCTGGCCCGCAGCGTCGCAGGCCCGGAGCGCTGGATGGAGGAGCAGCCCTAGGGCGCGGTTCATGGGCAGCGTGGTTGGGTGGGGTCGACGTACAGGAAGGCCAGGAGTTGGGCTTGTAGCCCTCCGGGTGGGGGAACTGGGGTGGTCTGACGTCGTGGACCGGTTCCCTCTAGCGCGGCCCGGCCAGGTCCATCACGTCCTCGGTGACCCGGTGGGCGCACCGTTACCCTTGCGGCCTCCTCCGCGCCACCGTCGTAGG
>JAUPKJ010000174.1 GCA_030837505.1 Actinomycetota bacterium | reverse complement strand
GAGGAGAAGCCGCTGCCGCCGGAGAATCCCCGGGAGGCCCCCCGGCTGCCGGCACCCCGGCCGCCGCCGGATCCGGTTCCCCGGCCGGCACCGGCCCCCTGGCTGCCCCCGGCACCCCGACCGCCACCGGCGCCCTGGCTGCTGCCGGATCCCCGGTTCCCACCAGTGCTCCGGCTCCCACCGGCGCCCCAGCTGCCACCGGCACCCCGACTTCCACCGGCACTCCGGTTCCCACCAGTGCTCCGGTTCCCACCGGCACCCCGGTTCCCACCGGAGTTCCTGTCTCTTCCCGAACCTGTTCCGTACTGACTCATGCCGGGCCTCCCGCAGCGAGTTCTTCCAGGGCGTCCGCAGCGGGCAGGTACGGCGCGAGCGCCGGGAGCTGTTCGATCGACTCCAGACCGATGCGCTGCAGGAAGTATTGAGTGGTGCTGTAGAGGACGGCCCCGGTCTCCGGGTCGTGTCCGGCCTCCTCGACGAGCCCTCGGGTGGTGAGGGTCCGCATGACGGCGTCGACGTTCACCCCGCGCACAGCGCCCACGCGCGAGCGGCTGACGGGCTGGCGGTAGGCGACGATCGCGAGGGTCTCCAGGGCGGCCTGGGTGAGTTTGGCGGTCTGCCCGTCGAGCAGGAAGCGTTCGACGACGTCCGAGTACTCCCGGCGGCTGTAGATCCTCCAGCCTCCGGCGACCCTGCGCAGTTCGAAACCCCGCCCCGTGTCGTCGTAGTCGGCGACGAGTTCCGCGAGGGCGGCTTCCACCCGGTCGACCGTGACGTCGAGGGCCGAGGCCAGGCTGAGCGGCTCGATGGGGTCGTCAACGACCATGAGAACGGCCTCGACGGCGGCGCGCACCTCGGCCCGCCGGCGCGGCTCGACAGGGTCTTTCTCCTGTTCCGCGCGCTCGCCCGGGGCGGGAGCGGTCTCGTCCCCGCAAGGGGCGGGCCGTTCCGGGGCGGGCTGGGGCGGGGCGGCAAAGGGATCGCCCGGGGTAGGAGCGGGCCGGTCGCGCAGGTCGATCGTGTCCTTGCCCGGTCCGGCGGCCGTACGGCCGTCCCGCAGATCGATCTCGTCCACGTGCTCGGTCAGGGGTGACCGCCCGTTGGGAATGGTTTGTCCTTCCACGGTGGTGCGCGGCCTGTCGGCCCTGTGGGGCGGTGGTCCCAGGGCGGCAGCCGGGCCGCGCGGGGGTGACCCGCCCGGTGCGGGCGAGGTCTCAGTGGGTGGTGTCACCGAACCATCCTCCCCTGTTC
This sequence comes from Actinomycetota bacterium, assembly GCA_030837505.1. Classification (GTDB taxonomy): domain Bacteria; phylum Actinomycetota; class Actinomycetes; order Actinomycetales; family Kineosporiaceae; genus JAUPKJ01. The sequence goes on along the minus strand of JAUPKJ010000174.1, from coordinate 6,670 downwards.
CGCGAGTGATCCACGCACACCGGTCCCGCCCGGGGCCCCAGGAGGGCCGTTGTGCCCTGGTACGTCACACTCTCAGACCTCGCCGACGGGGGTGGCATCCGGGTTCGTTTCGCCGGCGGGCTGGTCACCGACTGGCTGGTCACCGGCTGGGGCGGAGCCTTCGAACTCGTCGGTACGGCCGTAGGCGCCGTCCTCGGTCCCCGTCCAGCGGACGGTCAGATCTCCCAGCGGGTCCATCTGGTCGAAGGCGACGGCCCCTTCCCGGAACAGTTCGAGCAGGGCCAGGAAGCGGGCGACGACCACGAGGATCTCCTCGGCGTCGCCGATCAGGGCCCGGAAACTGGCCGAACGGAGCTTGCGGAGTCGATCGACGAGGACGGCGGCCTGTTCCCGGACGCTGACGGTCGGCGCGTGCAGGTGTTCCAGTCCGACCACGGGGGGCGGTTTGGGGGTCATGGCCCGGCCCGCGATGGCCGCCAGTTGGTCGGGGGTTATCCCCATGATCAGTTCCGGCAACACTTTCGCGAACTGGGGTTCCAGGGCCGTGGACCGGGGGAAGCGGCCGGCTTCGCGGGCCAGACGTTCGCTGAGGGTCGCGGCGACCTGTTTGAAAGCCCGGTACTGCAACAGTCGTGCGAACAGCAGGTCCCGGGCCTCCAGCAGGGCGAGGTCCTCGTCGTCCTCGACCTGCGCGGAGGGCAGCAGCCTCGCGGCCTTGAGATCGAGCAGGGTCGCTGCCACGAGCAGGAACTCGCTGGCCTCCCCGAGATCCCATTCGACCCCGTAGGCCCGGATGTAGGCGATGAACTCGTCGGTCACCTGGGCGAGCGCGATCTCCGTCACATCGAGTTTGTGTTTGGAGATCAGGCCGAGCAGCAGGTCGAAGGGTCCGTCGAAGACGTCGAGGTGCACGTGGAAGGACGACCCGCGGCCGGGCAGCGCCCCACCCGGGGTGAGCTGCTCCTGCGGGGCGACGGGCCCGGCGGGACCGTCAGGACCGCAGACCTCGGGGGAGAGGTGGTCGGGGGCCGGGTGGTCGGGAGGGGGCGCGCTTTCCTCGGGGGTGTCCGTCACCTCAGGCAGCGTCGCCGCGCGCGATGAGTTCTCGGGCCAGGAGGCGGTAGGCGTAGGCGCCAGCGTGGGAGCTGGCGTAGGTCGTGATGGGTTCGGCGGCGACGGAGGCGTCGGGGAACTTGACGGTCCGGCCGATGACCGTGTGGAACACCTGGTCCGTGAACGCCTCGACGACCCGGGCCACGACCTCGCGGCTGTGGAGGGTGCGCGGGTCGTACATGGTGGCGAGGATGCCGTCCACCTCCAACCCGGGGTTGAGGCGGTCGCGAACCTTCTCGATGGTCTCCACGAGGAGGGCCACCCCGCGCAGGGCGAAGAACTCGCACTCCAGGGGGATGACGACGCCGTGGGCGGCCGTCAGCGCGTTGACGGTCAGCAGGCCGAGGGACGGCTGGCAGTCGATGAGGATGCTGTCGTACTCGTCGGTGACGGGCCGCAGGATCCGACCGAGGACCTGCTCGCGGGCGACCTCGCTGACCAGCTGGACCTCTGCCGCGGACAGGTCGATGTTCGCGGGGAGCAGGTCGATGTCGTCGATCCCCGTGGGGATGATCACATCATGGATGTCGGTCTCCCGGTCCATGAGCATGGAGTAAATGGTGCATTCGAGCTCGTGCGGGTTGATCCCCAGCCCGACCGAGAGCGCCCCCTGCGGGTCGAAGTCCACCAGCAGGACCTTGCGTCCGTACTCGGCGAGCGCGGCCCCGAGGTTGATGGTGGAGGTGGTCTTGCCGACGCCGCCCTTCTGGTTGCACATGGCGATGATGCGGGCGGGGCCGTGGGAGGCCAGTGGGGTGGGCACGGGGAAGGCCGGCATGGGCCGTCCGGTCGGGCCGATGCCGGCCACGGTGAGGCCGTCGAGTCCCTCACCGGCGATGTCGGCCGTGAGGTGGGCCGACTCCTGGATCTGGTTCGTCACGACCGGTCCAATCTCCCGTGCTCCTGTCGGTGGAAGGTGCGCAGCCCCCCGGGCTTACGGTACCCGTCACTCGATGGATGGCCCGGGTGTGTATGACAGCGCGAGTGTCCCGGCCTCTGCGAGGCTAGTGGGCACGGCGCGCCCCGCTCAAGCAGATCCGTCTCGGGGTCACCGACATGTCACCCAGCGTAGCAAGCCAGAGGGGGTCCCTCTGCCCTTCGTCCCCGTCGTTCGGGCGCTGTTGGTTCGACAGTAGCTGTTCGAGCCGGGCGCGTCCGGTCCGGCCGGGCGGGTCGGGTCGAGCCCGGTGGGTCGGGCGAGGCGGGTGGGTCAGGAAGGTCAGGAGGGTCCCGTGTTTCCCTCGGGACGGGTCAGGGCCCGGGGATGGGTCGCCGCGTACACCTCGCGGAGGGTGTCCGCAGTGACCTTGGTGTAGATCTGGGTGGTGGTCACCGAGGCGTGTCCGAGGAGTTCCTGCACGACCCTCACGTCCGCGCCGCCCTCCAGCAGGTGCGTGGCGAAGGAGTGCCGCAGGGTGTGGGGCGAGACCCGGCCGGTGAGGTCTGCGCGCACAGCGGTCAGTTGCAGGGCCGCCCAGGCACTCTGCCGGGACAGCCGTCCCCCCCGGGTGTTGAGGAAGACGGCGTGGAGCCCGCGCCCGCGGCACACCAGTTCCGAACGCACACTCGACAGGTACTCCCGCAGGGCGTGGACGGCGAAGCTGCCCACGGGCACGATCCGTTCCTTGCGTCCCTTGCCCATCAGGCGCAGCAGGCCCTGGTCGAGGTCGAGGTCGTCCAGGTCCAGTCCGGTGGCCTCGCTGATCCGGGCCCCGCTGCCGTAGAGGACCTCCACGAGGGCCCGGTCGCGCACGCTGATGGGGGTGCCGGGGGCACTGGCGGCGTCCAGGAGGCGTTCGACCTCGTCCAAACGGATGGCGCGGGGCAGGCGTTGCGGAAGGGCCGGGGGCTTGACCTCCCCGGCGGCATCGTCGCGGACGGCCCCCTCCATGAGCAGGAACCGGTGCAGACCGCGGACGGCGACCACGGCTCGGGCCGCTGAGCTGGCGGTCAGGGCAGTCCGGCCGTCGTCACCGGAACGGATGGCCACGAGGAAACCCGAGACGTGGTCCTCCCGGACGTCCGCGGGGTCACGCACACCGAGGGCGAGCAGGAAGGCGAGGTATCGCTCCAGGTCACGGCGGTAGGCGTCCAGGGTGTTGACTGCCAGCCCCCGCTCCACGGTGAGGTGCTGCAGGTAGCTCTCGATGGCTTGTCCCAACGGAGCCTGCGGCATCGACCCCTCCACCCTCGACGGTCCTGTTTCCTGAGCCCGGACGCTCCACCGTTGCTCGGACGTCCTGTTCGCACGGGTTCGTTTCACCGATTACGGACGCGCTGAGTTTAGTGCGATGATCTGCCGTGGGGGGTGCGATCCCCTTCGGCACACCGTCCCCTTCTGCCTACCGCCCCCTTCTTGCGCACCGTCCCCTTCGGGGAGCCCTGTCCCTTCGGGGAGCCCAGTCCCCCGGTGTCACGACCCCTCCGGCGTCACGGCCGGGTCCACCTCACGATCAAGCAGGAGTGTCCGTGTCCACCTGTGAGCCGTCGCCCGCGGACCGCGGCGCCTCGTGTGTTCGCGACGCCGTTCCCCCGCCCCTCGGCCCGAGCCCGACCGTGGAACTGGTCGACGCCGACGGCGCCTGCGTCGGCGAGTTGCCCGTCGACCTCGCGCACACGCCGCCCGGCCGGCTGCACCGGGCCTTCTCGGTGCTGGTCGTGAACGGGGACGGCCGGGTGCTGCTGCAGCGCAGGGCCCGCGCGAAGAGCCGCTTCGCCGGTCGGTGGAGCAACACCTGCTGCGGTCACCCCGTCCTCGGGCAGGACCTCGCCCGGGCCGCCGCCGGGCGGTTGAGGGCCGAGATGGGGCTGGAGATCGAAACCCTGACCGAACTGGGCCGTTTCGTCTACCAGGCGTACGATCCGACGTCGCCGTTCGAGGAACACGAGTACGACCACGTGTTCCTCGGCTCGACCGACCGGGACCCGCTGCCCGACCCCGACGAGGCCGACGCCTGGCGCTGGGCCGACCGCGCAGCCCTGGCCGACGACCTGTCCGAGCACCCCGACCGCTACTCCCCCTGGCTCCCCCAGGTCCTGGCCTTCCTGCCCACCACCGTGTGACGGCTGCGGTCGCAGGCCGCCGTGGCTGGGGCCTGTTCACCCGGGTGGAGCCCATGAACATACAGGGATCGTTCCTTTCCCTGATGCTCAAAGTTTGCCTCACACTCAAGAAATGTCAGGAACACCAGTCGTCCACTTAGTAATTTTTTTCAATATCTCAAGAAAATCATTCTCGCCCTCCTGGTCAATTCTTGCCATACACGGCAAAGAGAAAGCATCCGCCAAGCGCTTTTTTGCTTGACCTTCTTTTTTTCTCCTACATTCTTCACTCAGGTCTTCCCACGGTTTGCCGGACGAGGCTTCATGAATGAGCCGGGCAGACAAATTTGGAAGATCCAAGTAGTTCCAAGGACCTACTCGCCCTTCCTCTTCCTTCACTTTGGAAAGGAAAGCAGCCGACTCGTAGCCGTCATACTTCTCATGACAAGACAAAAATGCCTCTAATGTTAAATAATTCTCCATTTCTCGCCGATTCAACACACACAACTGAGTTCGGAACTCATCCGGATCAGATCCCCCCTTCCACTCGGTGGCCATTTTACCCGACATCGCCTCAGCACTCTTCTTGTCGCTATCCAGAATGCAGATCGCGGGACGTTTTAATGGGACGAGACGTTCTTCCCAGAGCTCGGCAGCAGCACAACCACCGATTGGGATCACACACACGACCCCTTCTTGTTGAAGAAGAAGTAGGTTTGGATAGATCTGGGGATGCCCTTTATGTAAAACGCTACACAAATTATTCAAGGAAGCGATGTCGTTGCGCCCCTCGACCATGATGAAGCAACGAATGAAATGATCTGTCAGTGCACCCATGGAACTTGCCAGTCTATGCAGCAATTGGCCCCTACTGGTCTGCGCGTCAATGGAAATCACACGTCTTTCGGTGCCCTCCGCAAGAATGTACCGTACAGATTCTGGCGTGAGGTTCCCGATGAGATTGGGGCTGTGCGTGGTAAGGAGGACCTGCCTGCAGGGGGCTTCCGCAACGTCGGCCAAGGCGGCCCAGACGTCATTCTGCATGTCAGGATGCAACGAAGTTTCTGGCTCCTCGATCGCGATAATGCTGCCCTTGCCAGCGGGATGATCGTCCTGCAACTCGGCCAAGGCACGGAAGAAACTGAGGAGGACCAGTCTCCGTGTACCACTACCTCGGCGGGCAAGGGGTACACCGTTCTCATCCTGAAACTGCACGGATGATATAGATTTTCGCCAGTCTGGCCTGAGATTTCTCGGGCTCAATGAAGCCGCGAGCCCCGGAGATATCTCGGCAAGTTTCTCGATGACACCCTCGAGCATACCCTTGATCTTCTCTTCGATTTGTTCGGTCAATTCAGCCAGCACATCTTCATGCTCAGCGAGGACTTCGAGAGCTATACTTTTCGCCGGGTCCTGCGCAAGATCATCCCCTTCCGTCCCCTGACGGTCCGAACGGAACAGATGAAAAGCTGGTAGAGCATCAGTCACATTTCTTTGAATACTTTTAATATCGTCGCCAACACTGACATCGACGTCTTGGAGACGGAGGATGCACGAACCGTTATCGATTCCGAGCCGCCAGATCGCCTCCCGGAAGTTCGATGAGACCCGAGCATCGAATCCGTCGGTATCAATACCCATCTGCTTGCACAGTTTCTTCAGCTCATTTATCTTCTTCGAGAGCAGTGATCCATCGAAGAGATTACTTTCAGGATGTTGGCAGCGAATAAAAGTCCTTGCCGATCCCCTCGTCGTCGTCCATCGTTTCACGATGGTCAAGTTTCCGGTCTCATCGAGAAGGTGCTCCCGCTCGAAACTCGTGTCCGAGTCTGCGTCAAGAACAATCCGTTTCGGCAGATCGGCGAAAGTGCAGGCGATCTCGATGGGCACTCTGTCTTCGCACTGCTGATTGGCAGGGAAATCCGCATCCTCGGGTTTAATCTTGTCCGACGACAAAAACATCGAGAGAGCGTCGAACAGTGAGGATTTCCCCGCGTCGTTCTTCCCAACGAGAGCGGTAAGTGACTCCGAGACGTCGATCGAGACTGTGTTTCTATAGCCACGGTAAGCGGTGACGGACAGCCTAACGAGCCGCATCGCACATTTATCCTTTAACTCGACAAAAATACCATATTCAGCCTACTGACCGACTGGTACGACACGCGGACGATGCCACAGCACAGCAGGAAGATCCACCGTTCGGGCCATGGGGCATTCACTCATCCACCCCAGCTCTCGGACTCCGGCACCACGGCGCCCCCCGCGGGCACCGTCCTGGAGCGATGCCGGGCGGGGGGTGCGGCGGGGTGCGGGAGAGTCGGTTCCTCGCACCGGTCGAACTGTTCGGGTGGGTGGTTCGGATCGTCCGGTTCGGATCGGCTTGTTCGAGGCGGGCGGGGCGGTTCGAGCCGGGGCGGGTCAGTTCGCCGTGCAGGTCAGGGTCGGGGACGCGGGGTCTGCTCCCGAGGTGTCGCCCGTGAAACCGAACGTCGTGGAGGCACCCACGCCGAGGGCG
>JAUPKJ010000173.1 GCA_030837505.1 Actinomycetota bacterium | reverse complement strand
TTGGCGCTCTGGGGCGTTCTCGTCGGGGCCGATAGGAACCACTATCGGCCCCTCCTGCGGCCTTCCAGAGCACTCAACCGGACCACGCACAGCACCGACAGAATTCCGAAACAGACCCTAGACGTCCCGGAGATCCCGGGACCGATCGGCTGCTCCTCCCGGCAGTCCCCGTCCTTCCTGCCCTCCGGTGTCATGAACACCCGGTGAGGAGGCAAACTGTCGGGGAAGAACCTGCGCCGGCCTCACCCGCCGGCGTGTCCCGACGGTGGAAGACCCAGGGGGTGCGGTGACGCGGCAGCGTGGACTGGGTCTGTTACGGGATTCCGTCGGCGGGGAACGCGGCTCCGCAGGGGGGCCCGGCGAAGACGCAGCGCGCCCGCCGGAGCCCCCTGCGCACCGGAACGGCCTGCCGACACAGGCCCTGGTCCGGCAGGGCTTCCTGAGTCCCGGCCCACCGGCTTTCGCGGTCTGTGAGGCCTACCGGGACCTGTGCTCGGGCAACTACGGCAGGGCACTGCGCGGCAGCCGGGCGATGCTGGCCCTGGCCCGGGGCCCCTCGGCGTGGATGTCAGCGGCCCACCTGGGATGCATCGCCGTTCAGGCCCTGCTCGACCTGGACCGGCCGGAACAGGCCGCCCGGGAGATGCGCGAACTGCTGGCGCGCAGCCCCGCCCGCGCGATCCCCTCCTGGCGTGCCCGGATGACGGCGCTCCTTGCGACGGCAGAGGCCGACTGCGGTGAGATCGTGGAGAGCCTCGAAGCCCTCGCGCAGGCCGTGGCCCTGATCCGGACCGAGACGTGGCTCTGCCCGACGTTCGAGGCCGCGTGCGTGGAAGTCATCGTGGCCCACGGGCGAATGCTGTTGTTCGAACAGGCCGAGGAACTCATGCAGCGGATCGGGGCCTCCGTGGACGGCCGTCGGACCGTCAGGAATCCCGTGGCCCGCCGGCGCGGCCCGCACGATGTGGCCGGCGCGGCCCGCTCGGCAGGCCCTCCCGGCACCGGCAGCAGTCCCTCGAACAGCAGTCCTTCGAACAGCGGGCAGCGCCGCAGCGTACCGCCCCCCGTGAGCCTGGAGTTCTGGGCCTGGACCTTCCGCGCCGCTTCCTTCCTGCGCCGCCAGACCCTCCTGCGACTGCTGTGGGCGGCCCGTCTGGAACAGGTGGGGCTGCTGCGCGAGGCCGATCGGCAGCATGCCGCGGCCGCAGCCCTGGCCCTGCGGATGTACCGCCTGTCCGGTCTCGTCCCCGAACTGCACCAGGTCGCGCTCGCGGTCGACATCTACACGTCCGAGAGGCTCGGCCAATCCGATCTGGCCAGGGCAGCCTGGCTGCCTGCTCTCATGGCCGCGACAGAGCCCCTGGACAGCCTGGAATGGGCGTTGGCCCGGTTGGCCGTCGCCCGGGTCTGTGCCCGGTCGGGGGAACTGGAGCGGGCCGGCGCGCTGCTGGAGGCCGCGGCGAGAATCACTGCGCCCTCGCACCGCGGGCACTGGCATCAACTCGTGCGCACCGCGCAGGCCCAGGTGGCCTCCCTGACCGAGGAGCGTCGCCGCGGATCCCCCCACCCGGCCGATGCCCTGTGGCAGGAGGTGCACCGGACCGCCCTGCTCAAGGAGTGGCAGGAGCGCACGGCCCTGCTCGCGGACCTCAAGAGCCGCACCCTGCGCAGACAACTCGCAGAGCGAGGCGCCCGCACCCGCAGGGAACTCCTGATCGATCCCCTGACGGGGCTGGGCAACCGGCGCAGGCTGACGACGGAACTGGACCAGGGCGACCGCTGGTCCGCCCTCTTCCTGGACCTCGACACCTTCAAACAAGTGAACGACCAGTGCGGACACGACGTCGGGGACGAGGTCCTGCGCCGCGTGGCCCAGATCCTGCGGTCCAGCTGCCGGGCCGAGGACGTCCTGGTCCGCTACGGCGGGGACGAGTTCGTGGTCCTGGTGGGACAGCAGGGAACGGAGCTGCACCCCACCGAGGCCGAGAACTCGGGAAAACATCACGATTCTGCACCGGTTCCAACGGTTTCGCTCGCGAAAGCCCTGGCCGAGCGCATTCTGACGCGCATGCGCGCCGAGGACTGGACGCAACTGACCGGGGGGATCCGCGTGACGGCGTCGATAGGAGTTGCCGGAGGCCAGGCCGTCACGGAGGCCCTCAGCAGATCGGACGCCGCCCTGAGAGCCGCGAAACGAGCGGGACGGGATGCGTTGGTGCAGTGGTGATCGCAGGCTCCTGGGGCAGGGCCGAACGGTTGTTGCCCATACAAAGGTCGGAGTTCGGTCCCCTGGACGCGCTGTCCGATCAGGCCCACGATCTGTATGCTGCGGGCCAGCTGGACGAGGCCCTGCTGTACTGCTACGCCCTGCTCGGCCCCGTCGAGGCCTCCGGTGACCTGACCACCGCCTGGTACCTGCGCTACGTCCGCTGTCTGGTGCACGAGCAACGCTGCGACTGGGAACGCCTCCAGGACTGCGGGACAGAACTGCTCGGCGTCCTGGGGAACGGTTCCGACCCCTGCTGGCGGGCCAAGGCCCTGAGCGTGCTCTCCCACAGCCGACTCAACCTGGGCCGACCCATCCAGGCCCTCGAACTGCTCGCCGAGGCGTACCGGCTGGCCACGGACCACCGGGCCCACGCCTACAACCAGGCCTCCGCGTGCCATGTCCTCAGCAGCCCCCTGTGCTCGTTCCTGCTGTTCGACCCGGCGATGAGCCTGCTGGATCTCGCTCTGAGATCCCTGCGCGAACGGCCCACCGGGACCCTGCTCGTGCTCCTCGAACAAATCAGGGTCGGCGGCACCTGGGGAATGATGCTGGAGCTGCTGGGCGAGAGCGAGGGAGCGGAACTCCAGTACGCCCGCTGTCTGAGCACAGCCCTGCGGGCCGGACGCCTGGCGGACCGGCCCGGCACCGAGCCCCGCCAACGCCAGGTCGCACTCGGCCTGCGGGAATTCGCCCACGAGCGCCTCACCCGCGCTCCGGCGGACCCGGACCTGCTGCGGGAGTGCGCCCTGTCGGCCGTCGGCGACAGCGAACCCCTCATCGGTCTCGCCCACGTGTCCCAGCTGGTACGCCACGGCGACGAAGCCGCAGCCCAGGACCTGGCCGAACAAATCCGCGAACGGGCAGCCCGGACGAACCAGCCCGTACCGCAATGGGTCGCCACGGCCTGGCTCGCCCGGTTCCAGGAACGACGCCACGGCACCACGCCATCCACCGGTGCGTGGGAGTCCGTCGCCGTCGAAAGCCTGTCCCGTCTGTGGAAGGACCGGAGCGTGAGGTTCGAGTACCTCCTGCACCACCGCCGCACCCAGGACCTGAGGGCCCGGGTCGAACGGGACGACCACCGGCTGTTCCAGGACCCCCTGACCGGTGTGGGCAACCGCCGACGCCTCGACGCCGCCCTGTCCACCCCGGCGGCCTCCCGGACCGTGGCCTTCGTGGACGTCGACCACTTCAAACAAGTGAACGACCACTTCGGCCACGAGGTCGGCGACGAGGTCCTGCGCCGTCTGGCAGGGCTGTTGCACTCGCTGTGCCGTCCCGCGGATCTGCTCTCCCGGTACGGCGGGGACGAGTTCGTGATCGTCTTCGAGGCGGATCCCACCACCGGTCCGAGGAGCGGACCCGACCCCTGGGACTTCCCCGAACGCCTCCGGAGGGCCGTGGCAGCCCAGGAATGGGAGAAGATCGCCCCCGGGCTGGTCATCGAGGTGTCCGTGGGGACGGCGGCCGAAGGACCAGACGTCCTGCGTCGGGCCGACAGGGCCCTCCTGACGGCCAAGGCCCACCGGGACCGCGCCGTGCCGATCATGGGCCGCTGACGCCGGACGGCCCGGAGGACGCGGCGCCGTCGCCGACTGGGTGCACAATACGTTCGGTGAGACTGTACCGGGACGAGGCCGTTGTGCTGAGAACCCAGAAACTGGGGGAGTCGGATCGGATCATCACGCTGCTGACCCGCGACCGCGGCCGGATCCGGGCGGTGGCCCGCGGGGTACGGCGTCCCGGATCCCGGCTGGGGGCCCGCGTCGAGCCCTTCATGCTGGTGGACATCCAGCTGTACGAACGCCGCACCCTTGACCTGATCACCCAGGTGGAGACGATCTCTCCGTACGCCCGGGGGATCGTGGCGGACTACGGCCGGTACACCGCGGGCACGGCCATGCTGGAGACGGCCGAGCGCCTCACCCAGGCCGAGGAGGAGCCCTCGCTGCAGCTCTTCCTGCTCCTGGTCGGCGCCCTGCGCTCCCTGGCGGCCGGTGAGTACCCGTCCGGGCTGGTCCTGGACGCCTTCCTGCTGAGGTCCCTGTCCGTGTCCGGGTGGGCCCCGAGCTTCACCGACTGCGCCCGCTGCGGCGAACCAGGGCCCCACCGGGCCTTCTCCCTGGCCTCCGGCGGATCCGTCTGCCCGGGGTGCCGCCCGCCCGGTTCTGCGGCCCCCGGACCACAGACCCTCGTGCTGCTGGGCGCCCTGCTGTCCGGGGACTGGCCCACGGCCCTGACCTGCGACCAGCGGGCCCGCCGCGAGGGCAGCGGCCTGACCGCCGCGTACCTGCAGTGGCATGTGGAACGCCAACTGCGCTCGCTGCGGCTGGTCGACAGGGAGGACCGGACCTCCCCGCAGGAGACCGGGCAGGGCATGCCAGTCTGACCCCGTGGCCGTCCGACGTCGATTCCGTCCTGCAGCGCCGTCCTGCGAGCGCCGGGACCCCGTTCCTCCCCCCGCACACCCCAGCGGGGCCCGAGTGCCGCAGTTCCCTGCCGAACTGATGCCCCGGCACGTCGCCGTGGTGATGGACGGCAACGGGCGGTGGGCCAACGCCCGGGGGCTGCCCCGGACCAAGGGACACGAGGCGGGGGAGGTCGCCCTGCTGGACGTCGTGGCGGGCGCCATCGACTGCGGTCTGCGCAACCTCTCCGTCTATGCCTTCTCGACCGAGAACTGGCGACGTTCCCCCGAGGAGGTCCGTTTCCTCATGGGGTTCAACCGCCAGGTGATCCGCCGTCGGCGGGACCAGCTGAACGAGTGGGGGGTGCGGATCCGCTGGTCCGGGCGCCGTCCGAGGCTGTGGCGCAGTGTACTCACCGAGTTGGAGGCCGCCGAGGAGCTGACGGCCCACAACGACGTGCTCACCTTGACCCTGTGCATCAACTACGGGGGCCGGGCCGAACTCGTGGACGGGATCCGGCAGATCGCCCGGGAGGCGGCCGCGGGACGGCTGGACCCCGACCGGATCGACGAGCGCACCGTGGGACGGCATCTGTACCAGCCCGACCTTCCGGACGTGGACATGTTCCTGCGGACGTCCGGGGAGCTGCGGACCTCGAACTTCCTGCTGTGGCAGTCGGCCTACGCCGAACTGGTCTTCCTCGACGTGCTGTGGCCGGACGTCGACCGGCGGGTGCTGTGGCAGGGGATCGAGGAGTATCTGCGGCGGGACCGTCGGTACGGGGGAGCCGTGGACCGGGCCGGCGGGATCGCGGACCGTGGGGACGGGGACGGCTGCGCGGCGGAGGCGGACGGCGACGGCTCGGCCGGGGACGGCTGCGACGTCGGGTGACCGGGGTGGGGGCTCCGGGGTGAGGGCTCCGGGGTGGGAGCCCGGGCGGGGCGGTACCGGTGCGTGCGCCGACCAAAGGCTGACATTATACTATCGGGGCGGGCATAGAACCATATTGTGACGGGGTCGAAGTATGAGTCGCAGCGTCCCTTAAGGGTTGGAACATACCCTCCCTGAAAACTTCAGGTACCCCCGATGCAAAAATGGCTCCGTACCGTTCGTACTTGGTGAAACATGGCCCTGTGCGCGAAATGACTGAACTGTCAGACAAGGGCATTATGTCCACGCTGGGGCGTGTCTCAAGGGGGGAGTCTCGCTTGCAGGAGGGGCCTCGAACAACTGTGGTGGTCGCCCACGGAGATCCCAAAGCAGCCGCTCGCCTGGGGGAGCATCTCCTGGGCGATGGGCTGCAGGTGATGCTGGCCGGCGACGCCCAAGGGGCGGGAGAGGTGGCTCTGCGCCTCTCTCCGAGCGTGGTGCTCGTGGACCGGGACCTTCCCGGGGCCAAGGGGATCAACGTCTGCCGTTCCATCACCTCCTCCACCGCCTCCCGAGTGATCATCGTGGGCGGTGACGGCGACGGGGACGG
>JAUPKJ010000172.1 GCA_030837505.1 Actinomycetota bacterium | reverse complement strand
GGGGGCTGCCGGCCGGGGAGATCCCCCGGGGCAACCACAGAGGGCTCCCCACGGCTCCCCCTCCGCCGCGCCCCCTGCCCCCGGCTACCCCGACCAGCCTGCGGGCTACCAGTACCCGGCCACGGGCTACTACCCGCCGCAAGGTGGGTACTACGGTCAGCAAGGGGAGTACTACGCTCCGCAGATGGGGTACTACGGCCAGCAAGGCGGGTACTACGACCCTCAGGGGCAGTACTCCGGGGGATACCCCCCGGAGCAATATCCCTCGGGACAGTACCCGCAGGAGGGCTACCCGCAGTACTACCCGCAGTACCCGGGCGGCCCGCAGGACCAGGAACCACAGGGCCCCTACCCGCCCGGTGAGGCCGAGGGGCCCGGCAAGAAAAAGAAACGCCGTCGGTCCCGCAAAGCCCTGATCGCGATTCTCACGGCCTTCGCGCTGTTCCTCGGGGGCGGCACCTTCGCGGCTTACCAGATGGGATGGGTGAGCCTGCCCGCGGCCCTCAGCCCGACCGAGCCCAAGGACCCCCGTGAACTGGCCACCCAAGCGGCCTCCGACTTCCTCGCGGCCTGGGAACGCGCCGACTACGCGGGAATGCAGGCCCTCGTGGCCGACCAGAGCACCAACATGCAGCGTGCGTACGGCGGCATGGCCCAAAGGCTCGGGATCACCAAGGTCAGTGCTGTCCCCGGCCTACTGGACACCGTGGGAACATCCCTGCCCTACAACGTGACCATCACCATGAAGGGCGGTCGCACCGCCACGTGGAGCAGCACGATCGCCCTGGCCAACGAGCCCGACAAAGGCTGGAAGGTCGACTTCAACGCCCAGACCGTCTACCCCACCCTCCTCGTCGGCCAGCGGTTGGAGATCGTCGAGGTCGGTGGTGACCGCGGCGAGGTCACCGACCGCAACGGCGTGCCCCTCAAGACCGACCCCGACCTCAAAGTGAACGCCCTCGGCACGGTCGGCAAGGACAACCAGGGCAAGACCGGCCTGGAAAGGGTCCTGAACGCGCAGCTCGCCGGGGACCAGGTCACCCAGCTGGCCATCGTCAACCCGACCACGAAGGAAGTCGTCCAGGTCGTCGAGAAATGGGAAGGCGACGCGGGCAAGGACGCTCCCACCACGATCGACCTGCGGTGGCAGCAGGCCGCGGCCGAAGCCCTCAAAGCCGTCCCCGGCAAGGCTTCCCTCGTCGCCGTCGACACCGACACCGGTGAGATCCGGGCCATGGCCAGCCAGCCCACCAGCGGTATCCCGGCGGCCCTCGCCACCGGTTTCGCCCCCGGCTCCACCTTCAAGATCGTTACAGCGGCAGCGGCACTCCTGTCCGGCAAGAACAAGGACAGCATGGTCCCCTGCGACCAGCGCAAGGTCGTCGGCGGACGCTCCTTCAAGAACCACGAGGAATCCCCCAGCGCGACCGTCACGATCCAGAAAGCCTTCGAAGAAAGCTGCAACACCGCCTTCATCACCCTCGAGGAGCAACTGCCGGACGACGCCCTCACCAAGACAGCAGCCCTCTTCGGGTTCAACGAGGGAAAACCGCTGCCCATCACCAGCATCGAGAGCACCATCGGTGAGAACCCCAGCAACGTGGAATCAGCGGCCAACTCCATCGGTCAGGGCACCGTCCTGACGAGCCCCCTGCACATGGCGTCCGTGGCCGCGGCCATCGCCTCCGGGACCTGGCGCCAGCCCCGTATCGTGCCCGACTGCCCCGACTGCAAATCCCACGAGATCTCGGTGGCGGACCAGATCCGTCCCATGATGCGGGCCGTCGTCGAGACCGGTACGGCCCCCGTCGCGAAGAACGCCAAGGGCGGGCCCGTCTCCGGGAAGACGGGAACCGCGGAATTCGGCGCCGGAGAAGGCGGAACCGGAACCCACGCCTGGTTCGTGGGCTACCAGGAAAAGGTTGCCTTCGCGGTCTTCGTCGAACAGGGACAGTACGGCGGAACCACCTCCGCCCCCATCGCCGTCGACTTCCTCAACCGCATCAACTCCCTGTCCTGACCCACCCCGACGCCCCCCACCCCGACGCCGAGCCGGGGTGGGGCAGAGCGGGCCGGTGCGGGGCCGTGGTCAAATGCGCTCGTAGACCCGGACCCAGTCCACGAGCATCGTGGCCGGGAAAGGAGTGCCCTCGTCAGGGGCCCCCGGCCACCGTCCCCCGACCGCCACGTTCAACAGCAACCGCATCGGATGATCCAGTGCCCAGACGTCGTCCTCGGGCAGGTCATCCCGGTGGATCGTGGCGTACCGGTGATCGTCGAAGAAGAAATCCACCCGGTCGCGGGTCCACTCCACGGCGTACACGTGGAACCCCTCGTCCAACCGGGTGTCCACCTGCCAGTCCGGGCCGATCCCCGGGGTCGCCAGAGGGCCGGGGCCGTGGATCCGGGACCGGACCATCATCGGGACCTCGTCGACCGACTCCAACACGTCGATCTCCCCGCAGGCCGGCCAGCCGTCCTCGCACACCCCCGACAGCCAGAACGCCGGCCACAGCCCCTGCCCGGCCGGGAGCCGGATCCGGGCCTCCGCCCTGGCGTACCGCGTCGTGAAACGGCCCTTCGTGCTGATCCTTGCACTCGTGAAGCGGGTCTTCCTCTCGTCGTCGTCCCGATCGTCCCGGGAAACCCGCTCGCGCAGAGCCTCCACCAGCAACCTGCCCCGGCCGTCGGTCCGCGCATTGCGCGGGGAAGCCGTGTAACGCTGCAACTCCCCGTTCCCCCAGCCGCCCCCGCCGACATCGTGCTGCCAACGCCGCGGATCCGGCGCCCGCCCGTCCTCGCCGGAGAACTCGTCGCTGAATACCAGACCCCATCCGCCGGGCCGTGAGGGCGGGGAAGCCGGGTCCACGGCAGGACGCTTCTGATCGGGCAGGTCTCCGGGCCCCTCGACGCCGGCGACGTCGTCCTCGGGACCCGCGCAGTACGCCAGCGCCGAAAGGGAGACGACAGCCACCGAAACCAGGACGGCCGCCAGAAGAGGAGGCCGCCGGAACGGGGATGGGCAACGGGGGGACTCGGGTATCCGGACCGGTGTCGTCACCACACCATGGTCACCTATCGGCGGGCCGGTGGAGGGCCGGAGGAAAAGGAAGTGCTCTCACCATCAGGAGTTCTTCGCCCCGGAGTTCTTCACCCAGGGCCCCGTCGTACGGACAGCGCCACGAGGGTCGGGGTCGCCCGGCCCGGAGCACAGCCGCCCGGTCCGGAACTGCGCAGCGGACACCTGCCGCAAGCCCCCTCGGGACAACCCGCGGAGATCTCCTCGGAGGTCAGCCTCCCCGTGCGCACCAGGTGCTCCGCGGCGGCCCGTACCAGATCGGGATCCATTCCCCGGGCCCGTGCGATCTCGTCCAGGGTGAGGGTCCCCGTATTTTCCCGGAGAGCCTGCAACACCGTGCTCAACGGGCCGGCGCTCGTCACGGCGCTTCCGGCGGCCCCAGCCCCTTTCTCGGACCCCGCTGCGCCCTCGGCCCGGGCAACGGCGGGGGCCGAGCCGCCGTGGAGACGCCGCCGGCGCAGGGAGAACATCCTGGGCCGGTTGCGAGGGGCCTCTGCGGAGGTCATGCGAACAGCCTGCCCACCTGGAAGACCAGGACGGCCACGGTCCAGGCCAGGCCGAGTTGCAGGCCCACCCCCACCCCGGTCCAGCGCCATCCGATCTCCCGTTTCTGGGCCGCCAGGGTCGCCACACACGGCGTGTAGGCGAGCAGAAAGATCATGAAGGCCCAGACGGCGGGGCCGGTGTGGTTGCCGGAGGCCTTCTCGAAGTCCGCGCGCACGGCCTCGCCGAGGTGACCGGGCTCATTCATCGACTCGGGTTCCTCGGCGGCGTACGTCTGCGACCAGGAGGCGATGACGGCCTCCTTGGCCACGAACCCGGTGACCAGGGCGCTGGCGGTGTGCCAGTCCCCGAACCCCGCCGGTGCGAACACCGGTGCGACGGCCCTGGCGGTCGCAGCGTAGGCGCTGTTCTCCACGGGGACCTGCCCGACCGGGTCGTCGGTGCCCGCCGGGATCGCCTGGAGCGCCCAGATGACCGCGACCGTGGCGACGATCACGCCGCCGGCCGTCCGCAGGAAACCCCTCAGCCTGGTCCAGGTCGAGCGCAGCGCGGCTCTGGGCAGAGGCAGGTGGTAGGGCGGCAGGTCGAGAATCAGCGGCTCGGAGCCCATGGTCCGCAACAGGGTCGAGCGCAGCAACAGCCCGGCTCCGAGGACGAACAGGATCGAGATCACGTACATCGCGAAGACGACGGTCCCGGCCTGCCCGGGAAAGAACGTGGAGGCCAGCAGCACATACACAGGGAGTCGGGCAGAGCAGGAGGTGAAGGGGACCAGCAGGGCCGTGAGCAGCCGGTGCCGGGCGTTGGGCAGGACCCTCGCCCCGCTGACGGCGGGCACGTTGCACCCGAAACCCACGATGAGCGGCAGGAACGCCCGCCCCGGCAACCCGACCGCCCGCATCATCCGATCGGTGACGACGGCGGCCCTGGCCATGTACCCCGAGTCCTCCAGGGCCGACAGCAGCAGGAACATGATGGCCATCAGGGGCAGGAAGGTCAGGAGCATCCCGACCCCCGCGACGAGCCCGTCGACCACGAAGCCCTCGACGAGACCGCCGTCCAGGTTCACGGCGGACAGGAGTTTGAGGGCTCCGGAGGTGACCGGACCGGTGGCGAGGCGGTCGAGGAGATCCTGCAGGGGAGCCGCGACCGTCGTCGTGAGCTGGAAGACCATCCACATGGTGGCCAGGAAGGCCAGGGGGCCCAGGACCGGGGCCGTCAGGATGCGGTCGGCCCGGTCGGAGCCGGTCCTGCCCACGGGCCGATCCCGGTGGACGGCCGAGGCCACGGCCGTGTCGATCCAGGCGAAACGCTCGTCCCCGAGCTCAAGGGCCGAAACGGCCGGATCGACCATCGGTTCCGACCCCGACGTCGGTTCCGAGGGAGCGTCCTGCGCGCTGTCGGGCAGGACGACGAGCTGGGGAGCCGCAGGCTCGCAGAGGGCGCGCGGCAGGAGGGGCGGCCCGTCCAGAGCCGCCGTCACGGCCTCGGCCAGGCTCCGTTGTCCCCTCGCACGGCGGGGATCCACCTCGATGAAGGGCATCCCCGTGGCCCGGCCGAGGGCCTCGACGTCGATCCGCCGGCCCCGGGCCCGCGCGACGTCGAGCATGGTCACCAGCCCGATGACCCGGCCGGTGCACTCTCGGACCTGGGCGGCCAGGTAGAGGGACCGCGACAGGGCTGTCGCGTCGACGACGACCGCCACGAGATCCGGCCGGTCCCGCTCGTCCGGTGGACACAGCAGGGTCCGGGTGACCTCCTCGTCGGGGGAGAGCGGGTCCAGGCTGTAGGCGCCGGGCAGATCCAGCAGTGCGACCTCGCGGTCGGGCAGGGACCACAGACCCCTGCCGACCTCGACCGTGGTCCCGGGCCAGTTACCGGTGTCGCGTCCGGACTTGGTCAGCAGGTTGAAGAGAGTGGATTTACCGACGTTCGGAGCCCCGACGAGGGCGACGACGGGGGCGCCCCGGGCCGCTTGGGGACCCGCCGCAGCGCTGTGGCAGGACGGGACCGTGGCCTGCGGGACCGTGGCCTGCGGGGGGGAGATGAGTGGACTCACAGGGCGTTCCCTCTCAGCGCGACACCGGTTCTGCGGGGATCCGGCGAAGGGTTGCTCGGTCCAGGGCGATCCTGGCGTCCTCCACTGCGAGGACACGGCCGCCACCGGGCGTACGGGACAGGACGGTCACCTGTGCGCCGGGCCTCAGCCCGAGCTCGGCCAGACGGCGACAGCGCGATGGTTCCAGCGCGGGCGAGCCCAGTTCTGCGCGGGAACCCACCGGGAGCTGATCGAGACGACGCGAGGTGCTCTCCATGGGGCCAGTATGGGAAGGTAAGGCTTACCTTACCAATGACCAAGGTCCCGGAAGGCTGTGGCGTCACCCGATCGGAGGCGGATTCGTGTCCGGTCCGTCACCGAACCGGCCCGCTGCCACCCGACGGGGTGACGGCGAACGCCCGCCGCCGGCGTCGTTCGTGGCCCTCCGAACGGCCCCATCGCAGGCCCTGCCCGCTGTGCCCGCTGTGGCCCCCGTGCCCGCCGTGGCCGCTGTGCCCGCCGTGCCCGCCGTGCCGGACCCGCCCTCCGAAGCCGGGCGAGCCGCACGGATCAGGCGGTCCGCCACCGCGACCCCGACCCCGACCGCCGGTGGGGGT
>JAUPKJ010000171.1 GCA_030837505.1 Actinomycetota bacterium | reverse complement strand
TGTCGCCACCGCGTCCCAGACCACGACCGACGGAGTCGACCAGTCCCGACAGGCCGTCGGTGAGCTCAGTCAGATGGCTCATCAGCTCCACGACATGATCGCTCGTTTCCGGTACTGAGAGAGAATGGAAAGAGGGAGCCGGGTTCAGTGGGTCAGGCCGGGTCCAGTGGGTCAGGCCGGGTCCAGTGGGGTCAGCCCGGGTTCAGTGGGTCAGGCCGAGTTCCGGGGGACGCCGTGCCCCGTGATCGGGCTTCCCCCGACAACCGCAACCTGCCCCTCGATCGCAACCTGCCCCTCGATCGCAACCTGCCCCTCGACGGCCCGTCCGTCGCTGAACCGCCCGTCGGGTTCCGGAAAACGGGAGGAGAGGTCGAGCGGGACACCGGAGCGCAGCAGTCCGGTGGCGTGACAGGCCGACAGGGGCACCGAGAGGAGGTGTCCCTGGGCCTGCTCGCATCCCAGGGACAGCAGTTCCTCGCACTGTTCGCGACGCTCGACCCCCTCGGCCACGACATCCAGTCCGAGGGACTGCGCGATCACCAGGATGCCGTTCACGATCCCCCGGTCGACCGTGCATTCTGTGAGTCCCGAGACGAAGGAACGGTCGATCTTCAGACGCTGCACGGAGAGCTGCCGCAGGTGGCTGAGGTTGGAATGGGACATCCCGAAGTCGTCCAGGGCGAAACGCACTCCTTCTGACCGCAGCACCCCCATGATCGCGGCAGCCTCACCCGGAACCTGACCACGTTCGGTGATCTCCAGCCAGAGATCGCAGGGGTCGATGCCCTCGGCGTGGACGATCCCCAGCAGGGTCTTGGCGATACCGGGGACCCGCAGCTGTCGCGTCGACAGGTTCACGCTGACCCCGAGCCGACGGCCCGGGAACATCCCGTTCCATTGCCTCAGCTGGCGGCAGGCCTGGCGCAGGACCCACTCCCCCAGTTCGACGATGGCGCCGGTCTCCTCGGCCAGGGGGATGAAGACCTCGGCGGACACCGGCCCGCGCTCCGGATGCCGCCAGCGCAGGAGAGCCTCGAAGCCCGTGATGATGCCGTTGTCCAGGCGGACGACGGGCTGGTACTCAACGGACAGCTGTCCCAGTTCGAGGGCCTGTTGCAGGGCCGACCTCAGGCTCAGACGGTCCAAGGACCGGCGGGAGGCCGCGGCGTCGAAGATCTCCAGTTGGGATCCGCCGTCGTCCTTGGCCGCGTACATCGCAGCGTCCGCGTCCCGCAACAGTTCGACGGCGACCGACCGCCCCCGCGTGCCCAGGACCCCGCCGATGCTGGCGGAGACCTGTACGCGGTCCCCCGCCAGGGGGAAGGGGTCCCGCAGGGTCGAGAGCATCCGGTGGGCCAGTTCCGTCACGCGGGACCGGTCGGTGACGCCGTCCACCACGACCACGAACTCGTCGCCCCCGAACCTGGCCAGCAGGTGCCCGGGGCCCATGCAGGCGGACAGCCGCCGGGACACCTGGACGAGCAGTTCGTCCCCTGTCTCGTGGCCCAACCGGTCGTTGACGTCCTTGAACTTGTCCAGGTCGCAGAAAAGCACCCCGACCTGGCCCTGCCCGGGCCCGTCCAGGGCCCGGTCGAGAACCTGCCGGGCCAGGACCCTGTTGGCCAGGCCGGTCAGGGGATCGTGGGTCGCCCTGCGCAGGAGTTCGTCCTGTAATTTGCGTCTTTCGTCGATCACCCGGGAGGAGATCACATAGGTCGTGTCACGGCCGGGTACGGGTCGCAGGGCGCTCTCCAGCCAGGCCCAGCGATTTTCCCCGGTCAGCAGGCGGTACTCCGCCGTCCGGGTCGATTCCCGGGGACCGCAGGTCTTCAGGGCCGTGCGGACGAACTCCTTTTCCTGGGGGTGCACCAGGTCCAGCAGGGACCGCCCGAGGAGGTCGGCGGGCCGGTAGGAGAGTTCTCTGCTGTGGGAGGGCGAAACGTAGGTGCACCGGCCCTCCCCGTCGACCACCGCGATCAGATCGCTGATCGAATCGGTGATCAGACGAAGGTACTCCTCGCTGTGTCCCAGGGCGCGGTACAGCTCCGCGTTCGTGAGAGCGACCTTGAGGTAGCTGGCGAAGAGAGTACTGATGTCCACTGTGTCCTGTGTGAACAGCCGGGGCCGGGAATGGACCGCGTACAGCACTGCCACCACCTCGCCCCCGTGCCGTACGGGCACGGCCAGCAGGGACCCGGCGATCTGTTCCTGATCGACCGCCTGGGCCGTGCGGTTCATCACCTCGCCGTGGCACAGGTCGTGCCATCCGACGAGTTCTGCGACCGGCCGGGGCCACCGGCCGCCGACATAGGTGGATCGCCCGGCCACGGCGCGCAGGCGGGCCGTGCCGTCGGCCACCGTGATGCTCCAGGCCCCCTGGGCGGAGGTGACCAGGCGGAACAGGCGGGCGGCCTCCGCCATGAGCGGACCCTCGTCGAGGTGCTGTGCCATGCGGTGACCGACCTGTGCCAGCCTCTCGATGACCAGGCTGCGTTCGCCCTCCTGCAACGCCAGTCGGAGCCGGTAGCCCATCGACTCCAGGACAGGGAGGTCCGAGTCCTCGAAGGGGCTCCCCCTGCGGCACAGCAGGAGCAGGTCCTCGGGCTCCGGACCCCGGGTCAGTGGTATCCAGACGACGTTCCGCAGGCCCAGACCGCGCAGGTCCTCAGGCAGCTGGGCGACGTCGGAGCCGATCGGGACCCTCGTGCTGTGTCCGTCGCGCACGGTGCGCTCCGGGGCGTGGCTCAGGTCCCACCCTTGAGCGAAGGCCGGGGACTGCTCGGGCAGGCCGCACGAGTTGGTGACGAGCAGCCTGTCCCCGGCGGGACGCAGCAGGCAGGTGACGGCGCAGCCGAAGACGTCGGAGAGCACCGTGAGGGTGTCGTCCACCAGGGCATCGGGAGGCCGGGGACGGCCGATGGCCTCCAGCAGACGGATCAGTCCGGTCGTCCCGCGGTAGGCCTCCGCGATGACGGCCGTGGCCTGGGCCAGTTCTCCCTGGAGACGTTCGACGACGGCCTGCTCACCGGGGGGACGGGAGGTCATGGCAGCCCGACGGTCACAACGCCAGGGCGACGATCGTCGCGTTGTGGTAACCGGAGACGCTCGCCGTTCGCGCGAATTCCCCGTAGGTGTAGAACCCGAAGACCGGGACCCCTCTCGCCACGGCCTGCAGGTGTTTGGCCTCCTCCCGCTCCCGGTCCGCGAGGATGTTGAGCCGGGTGACACAGCTGAACACCAGGAGGACCGAGGGATCCGGAACGGCCAGGGCCCGCTCCGCGACGTCCTGCGCGACCGCGAGCAGGGAGTCCGGGGAGCACGTGACGATCTGCACGGCACCGTATTGGGGCAGGGGGACGAAAGTTCTCAGGTCACCGTGTTCGTCCACGCAGGCCCCCCGGATGCGGATCTTCCCGTCGGGTTCGATCAGGCCGAAGGCGTGCGTCGACCGGTAACGCAGCTCGCAGCAGTCCTGGATCCTCGGACCACCGTTCTTGTCGAGAAGGCGTTCCCGGAAGACCTCCATGGCGGGTCGGCCCCCCAGTTCCCGAACCAGAGTGCCCTCTACATGGGTCACTTGCAAGGGCAGTCCCGTGGGCTCCCACCCGTGTCCGTGGGCAACCTGCGGAATGACCGGGGAATCGATCCACACCGCGACCGCTGCGTCCCGCAGAACCCGGTCACCGTGGAGGACGAAACTCTCCTTCAGGTGCTGGTCGTCCCCTGCCACCCCTCCCACGACGGGGACGGCGGCCCCTGCGACCCGATGGACGCCGTTGAGCAGGGACTGCTGGTCGCTGCCCGGTCCTCCCGAGAAGAGCAGAACTGCCGCGTGCTCCCGTCGGGGGGCGTGCAGGTCGTCCAGGGCCCGGTGGGCCAGGAGACGCCCGGCCTCCCAGGGGGATTCGCTCAGCCCCGTGCACGAGCCCACGCCGAACCGGTGGCGTTGCCCGCCGAGGACCAGGACGGCGACGCCCTGCCCGGGCGGGACGAGAGTGTCCTGATGGATCTGGCCACTGCTGCTGGAGCCCACGAGCCGGGCCTGCCCGGTCACGTCGCGGACGCCGGCCAGCAGCACGTCCGGGTCGTAGCGGACGGACACGTGCACGATGACCAGTGCCACGGGACAGCCGTTGAGCTGCGCGACGGCTTCCGCGGCAGCTTCCCGACCCGCGGACAGCGCATCGGCGGTGGTGCTGGCCCCTGTGCCCACCAGCAGTCGGCTCATGTGTTTTCGACCACAATCGGTTACGAGTCGGCGGGACGAGGCACATCCTCGCACAACGCCCGTTCCGCAGGGGAGTAAGCAATCGGAAAGAAACGGGTCGTCCCCGTGTCGACGACCCGGGACCGGTACCGGCCGGAAGAACTCCTGTGCGCGTTGTCGGGCCTGCTCCTGGGCGCGTTGTCGGGACTGCTGTCAGCTCCGGGGGTCCTCGGCGGGCGTCCCGAAGTTCATCGGCTGGTCCGTGGCCTCCAGCACCGACAGCCACAGGTCGCCGTGGGGATCCACGAGGTTGCGGCCGCTGGCGACCAGTTCCATGGGCAGGTGGACCAGGCGTCCGTGGAAGCGGCCGACGACCGTCTCCGTGCGCCCGGCCATGGCTGCGTGCACCGCGGCGTGGGCCAGGCGCAGGCAGTACACGCTGTCGTAAGGGTTGGCGGGAACGCTGCGGATCCCGTAGCTGGGGTCGAAGTACCGGATGTTGATGTCCAGCTTCGACTGCTGGAAGTCGGCGACGATGCGTTCTTTGATGAACGACCCGATGTCCTTCATCCGCAGGTTCCCCGAGGCGTCCACCCCGCGGTCCTCGTGGGGGATGTGCTCCTGGCCGGCGCCCTCGGCGAGGACGACGACGGCGTGCCCCCGCTCCAGCACCCGGCGGCGCAGGTGCTCCAGGAAGCCGTCGTCGCCGTCGAGGGCGAAGGGGACCTCCGGGATCAGGACGTAGTCGGCGTCGCCCTTGGCCAGGGCCGCGTAACAGGCGATGAACCCGGACTGCCGTCCCATCACCTTGACCAGGCCGACGCCGTTGGGGGCAGAGCACGCCTCGACGTGGGCGGCGCGGATCGACTCCGCGGCCTGGCCGAACGCGGTCTGGAAACCGAAACTGTGGTCGATCACGGGGATGTCGTTGTCGATGGTCTTGGGGATCCCCACGACGGCGATCTTGTTGCCCCGCTCACGGACGATCCGTGACACCTGGGTGGCACCGTGCATCGTGCCGTCGCCACCGATCACGAAGAGCACGTTGATGTTCATGCGCTCCAGGCAGTCGACGATCTCCTCGGGGTCCTGCTGGCCCCGTGAGGTCCCCAGGATCGTCCCGCCCCGCTCGTCGATGCCGGAGACGCTGTCGACGGTCAGTTCCTCGGCCGGGTGTCCGTACCGGGCGATGAAACCCTGGTAACCGTTGCGGAAGCCCACGATCCGCCGGACCCCGTAGTGCCGGGTCAGCTGCAGCACGATCCCCCGGATGACGTCGTTCAGACCGGGACACAGTCCCCCGCAGGTGACGATGCCCGCCCTGGTCTTGGCCGGATCGAAGTAGATCTTCCGGCGGGGTCCCGCCGGCTCGAAGCCCGGCAGCTCCTCCAGGGGCAGCCCCCGGCCCCGGGCCGTCGAGAGGGTGTCGTCGTACAGCACCCGGTCGTTCTCCGGGACGTTGTGCGGGGAGGTGCGACGACCGTTCAGCTCGGCCGCCAGCGGGGATTCGATCCGGCAGGCACCGAGGGTCTGAATCTCGAGGTCGGAGAGACTGTTGATCATAATTACGCTTTCGTCAGGCAGGTCCCGGCGTCACAGATCGCACCGAGCCCGCGAGAAGTCGACATGACCAGCACGATGGTACGGGTCACGGGCAGCAGGTCGGCCCGGCGGGGAGGCCCGGTGGCCGGGTCTCCCCCGAGCCCTCCCGGACCTCCCCGCCGCTCCTAACGAGAGATGATCACCAGCCCCGCACGGCGTGGGCGGGAATGCCGTCCTTGCGCAGAGCCGAAACCGGGACGATCTCCTTGCCCAGTGGCCAGAGCGCCACGGGAACCATCTTGAAGGAGGCGAGCCCCAGGGGGATACCGATGATCGTCAAGCACATCAGGACGCCGGTGACCACGTGCCCGATCGCGATCCAGACCCCCGCGAGAAGGAACCAGAGCACGTTGCCGATCACCGAGGGGGCCCCGGCCCCCGGACGATCCACGAGGACGCGGCCGAAGGGCCACAGTGCGTAGGAGGCCATCCGCAGGCAGGCGATGCCGAAGGGGATCGTGACGACCAGCAGGCAGAGCACAACCCCCACGAGGGCGTACCCGAGAGCCATCCAGAACCCACTGAACACGAGCCAGATGATGTTCAAAATTGTACGCATGGTTCCCCGTCCGTTCCGATCGTGTGCCGCTGGGTCTTCCGGCCGCTGTCTTACTTCGCTGTCTTACTTCGGACGTGTCCTGACCGCGCGGCGTTCCCCCCGAGTCCGACCCCTTGTACCGCCCCGGGTATCGGTCCAGGATGGGAGCACAGCGGGTCCAGGTCAGATCCACCAGCTCACAAGGAGGTGAGCACCGTGCGCCCCCAGAGAAT
Source organism: Actinomycetota bacterium (assembly GCA_030837505.1). Lineage (GTDB taxonomy): Bacteria > Actinomycetota > Actinomycetes > Actinomycetales > Kineosporiaceae > JAUPKJ01. The sequence continues at coordinate 6,716 of JAUPKJ010000171.1, read as the reverse complement.
AAGAACGGCCGCACGCCGCGCTCTCGGCCGTTTCCGTTGGTTCCTGTTGGGTTCGTTCGCGGCCATCGGCATGATCCGGTGTCCCCCCGAGTCCAGGGAACAGACACAGCAGTGGTTGGCCCAGTTCCGGCCCGACTCCCGGCGCCCGATCGTCCCAGCCGGCCCGATCATCCCGGCGAAGCGCGGGGAACTGTCCGTGGAGGACCCGTTCCTCGCCGAGGCCAGGGAGGGCATCGCGGAGTTGGAGAGATACCTCGCCCGGGCGGCCCGGGACAGGAACCCCTGAACCGCTGTCCCTCCCCGGTGCGGTCACCTGACCGGGACCGGTCAGGTGACCGGCGTCCGGGACCGGTCAGGTGGCCGGCGGGCGCCAGTCCCCCAGAGCCCGCACCAGCTTGGACGGCAGGTCGCTGGGGCGGGCACCGGCCTCGATCAGGCACGTGACGGCGTCCGCGAGCAGTTGGTCGTCGCCGCCGTCCCGTTCCACCTCCAGCTCCCGCCAGCGGGAGCTGTCGGGGTCCCGACCCGGGCGCAGCCGGGTGGCCGTCACCTCGTCGTCGGCGATCCTCAGCAGGGTGGTGCCCCGGGCGTCCACGAGGTGATGCTCGGTGCGCAGGGTCGACAGCAGGACCACGGGCCGGACCGGGGCCCCCCGCAGGTGTTGTTCGACCTGCGCGAGCAGGGGCCCGGGCACCGGGCCGGGCCCGGTCAGGGGGTGGTGGAGTTCCTCCCTGGCACCATCGGGCAGGGGGCGTTTGAGGTGCCAGCCGGCGTCGTCCCCTCCGGTCCTGCGCCGCAGGGTGATGCGGGCCCCCGTGAGTCGCAGGTCCTCGGTGTCCAGGTAGGTGGCCTCCAGCCGGTGCACGTGCGGGCGGAGGGTTCCCTGCGGTCCGGCCAGACCGGTGAGGTCCGGCAGGACGAATCCGGGACCGACCTCCAGCTTGCGCTCCACCTCGACCGTGCGGTGCAGGTTCGCGGGCCTCGTCATCCGGCCATTATCCGGGTGCCGGGGCGGGGCCCGTCGAGCCGCGGGGGGTCAGGACGGGGGTCGCGTCGGGGAAGGCCCCCGGCGGGGTTCCCGCGACGAGGGCCAGCAACCGCCGGGCCGCGTGGGCACCGTAGGCCGGCACGTCGTGTCCCATGGCGGACAGGGACGGGTGGGTGAGCCGGCACAGCATGGAATCGTCCCAGGCGAGCAGCGAGAGTTCCTCGGGCACCTGCAACCCGAGCTCACCGGCCACCCCGATCCCCGCGACGGCCATGATGTCGTTGTCGTAGAGGATGGCGGTCGGCCGGTCCTTGCCCGCCAGCAGCGCCCGCGTGGTGCTGGCCCCGACCTCGTCGGTGAAGTCGGTGTCGGCCACCGGGGCGTTCCGGATGCCCGCTCTGGTGGTGGCCTCCAGGAACGCCCTGGTCCGCACCCGGGTGTGCTGGAGTTCCGGCGGTCCGCCCACGCGGGCGATCCTGCGGTGTCCCAGAGCCACCAGGTACTCCACGGCCGCCGTCATCGCGGTGGCGTCGTCGGTCCAGACGCTGGTCAGTCCGCCGACCCCCTCGGGGCCGCCGCCGACGACGACGGTCGGCATCCCGCCCTCGGCAAGGGCCCGGACCCGTTCGTCCTGGACGCACAGGTCGACCAGGAAGATCCCGTCCACCCGGCGGGCCTGCCACCAGCGGCGGTAGGTGGTCAGTTCCGCCGCGTGGTCCTCGACCACCTGCAGGAGCAGCGCGATCCGGCGCTCGGCCAGCTCCATCTCGATCCCGGCGATGAACTCCGTGAAGAACGGCTCCACGGTGAGCATCCTGGCCGGTCTGGCCAGCACGAGTCCCACGGTGTCCGAACGCGCGGCGGACAGTGCCCTCGCCGCGCTGTTCGGTTCCCAGCCCAGGTCCTGGGCGATCTGCAGAACACGGGCGCGCGTGGAGGCCGAGACCCCGGGGCGGTCGTTCAGGGCATAGGACACCGCGCCTTTGGAGACTCCTGCGCGCAAGGCGATGTCGGCGATGGTCGGGCGCTTCACCACTCCCCCTCCGGGTGCCCTTCCTGCGGGTTCCCGCTGTCAGGGAGAGAGTACGCGGGGGCAGGCGGAGGGATGGCCAGTACGGAGGTATCGTCAGTCACAGTGTGTCAATTACCATCCCCGTTCCGTTCAGGTGACCGAGGCCTCAGGACTGTGACCGTTTCCTCGGCCGGATATCCTCTGGTGTGTTCTTCGGGCACCGTGCCAGGGAACGGGCCGAAGGACCCGAGTTCGTCCGACGGTCCGTGGAGCACCCTGGGGGGCGGTAAGGGGTTCCGGGAACGGGTGGCACGCCGCCGGACCCGGACTGGGCGCCGACTCGCGCAGACCCCGGTGCCCGCGCCGCGGCCGCACCAGACCGCGACGTGCACAAGGTTTCGTGGAGGCCGGCCGCAATGGCGAGGACATCCCATCGGTGGATGGACGACGACGGCCCGGGGCCTTACGACAATCTCGAGCAGTACGACAACTCTCATCTTTATGACGATTCCGGGCCTTACAGCGAGAACCCGGAGTTCTCCGGCGGCGGTCCCGGGCCCTCCGGCGAGGACGCCGCAGAGGCCGACGCCGGCGGACCGGTGCCGGACCTGGCCCTGACCCAGCCGCTCCCTGTCCTGGAGCAGGCAGGGCAGGGCTGGGAGGGACACGGCGGGGACGGCCGGACCGGCCGCCCGCTCGTCGTGGGTCTCGACGGCTCCCCCGGCGGAGAACGCGCCCTGGAGTGGGCTCTGCGCGAGGCCTCGTTGCGCGGCACGGGCCTACGGGTGGTGACGGTCTGGACCTGGGAGGGGTACAGGAACGGGGAGACGGTGCCACCGACGGGCAGCGGGGAACGCCGTGCCCACCAGGTCCAGCAGGTCCAGCTCGCACGCGTGCTCGCGCGCGTGGAGGGTGCCCTGCCGCCGCTGGAGGCCGAACTCGTCCAGGGGGATCCGGCCTGCCGCCTCATGGAGAGTTCGTGCGACGCCGACCTGCTCGTCCTGGGCAGCAGGGGGAACTCGGCCGTCCACGACACCCTGAGGGGCTCCGTGGCCGAGGTGTGCGTGCGGCAGGCGGGCTGCCCCGTCGTCGTCGTGCCCAGCAGCCGTCAGGTGGTCCTGCCCTGCCGGACACCTGTCCGTGGCCTGCCCGACACCCGGTGAGGGCCTGCCCGACACCCGGTGAGGGACCGGCCGGTACTCAGAGGCTCACAGGTTCTCAGAGGCTCACAGGTACAGGCCGGTCCGACCGTCCTGGACGCGGGGAGCTGCGACAGCGTGGATGTCCCGCTCGCGCAGCAGCACGTACTGGGCCCCCTGGAGCTCGACCTCTGCCCGTTCCTCGGGGTCGTACAGGACCTGGTCGCCCACCTGCACCTGACGGACGTTCTGTCCGACGGCCACGACACCGGCCCAGGACAGTCGTCGCCCGACCGCGGCCGTGGCGGGGATGACGATCCCCGACGTCGACCGCCGTTCCCCACCGTCGATCTCCGAGGAGACCAACACCCGATCGTGGAGCATCCGGATGGGCAAACGGGCGTCCGTGGGATCGAGAGGGTTGGCACTCGGAGTGACGCTCACGGTCGGCACCGTACCCTGTCCGACTGCCCGACGGGGCGGGGGCCGTCACCCGACGGAGCACAGTCCACGTGACGGCCCCTTCCCGGGAACGAGAGCCTCCGCCCGGTCAGAAATCCCTACGGCATCGGTCAGGAACGTTCTCCACGGCAACGCCCCGCGGCCAGGAGCACCCCGACCGTCGTGGCGACCGCCACGGCGGCCACGACCGCGAGGGGCCCGGGCCGGAGCCGTCCGTTCTCGTCGCGCAGAGCTTGTCTGGCGCCTCCCAGGGTCCGGCAGCCGGCCCGCCGCGCGATCCGGTCGGGCCTGGACTGGATCCGCAGTTCCTCCAGGGTCCGGGCCAGACGCTCGCGCTGCTGGGTGATGAGGGCCACCAGCTCTTCCGGGTCCCGGGGAAGGGACTGGGCAGCGGAGTCCTCCGGATCTGTGGCCTTCGCTTTCTTTGCCACGACGCTCCTCTCAACAGCCGGTCCTGAACTGCCGGATGTCGTCCGGCAGCATCGTGTGTATCGGGAGTTCCGTCGCCGACGTTCAGTACTTGGGTTCGATCCCTGGGCTCGAACGGCCGACACCTTGTCCCGAACGTGGTGGATCGTCCCGTCCCGTTGCTTGATATTCACTGTAACCACGGACGGGGTTGTCCGCCGCTCGGCTTCTCCCGCCCTGCCGAAGGCCCGAAGCGCCTCGCCGTGCGCCCGTTTCGCCTGGCTCACGGGCTACGGGCGTGCCATGCTCTGCCCAGCACAGCCATCGCGCAGGGATCTGCGCCGATCCAGGAGGCGACGCGATGCCCCGGTTGGCACCCGGTGACCAGGCCCCCGATTTCACCCTCGCGGCCGACGACGGGACAGAGGTGACCCTGTCGTCGTTGCGGGGCAGTGGGGTCGTCGTCTACTTCTATCCTGCGGCGATGACTCCGGGGTGCACGCGGCAGGCCTGTGATTTCCGCGACAGCCTCGACGCGTTGGCCGCTGCCGGACTCGCCGTGCTGGGGATCAGCCCGGACGCCCCCGAGAAACTTGCGCGGTTCCGGACCCAGGACTCCCTGAGTTTCCCCTTGTTGTCGGACCCCGACCACGTCGTGAGCGAACGGTGGGGGGCCTGGGGCGAGAAGAAACTCTACGGGCGCACGAGCGTCGGCATGATCCGTTCCACGGTCGTGGTGGGCCCCGACGGGACCGTCCAGCTGGCCCAGTACAACGTCCGGGCCACGGGCCACGTGGCTTCCCTGCGCGAGACCCTGGGCATCTGAGTTCTCAGCTGCCCGGCCCCAGACGCCGGACGCGGCGGCTGACGGCCCTCATAGCGATCTTGGCACCTTCTTTTCCGCCGACGGGTCGTGCCGTCGGACCGGAGGTGTGGGTCAGGGCCGGCGGAAACCACGGGTCCAGCGGTGTTTCGAAGGGCTTGACCGCTTCCAGGGAGTCCAGGAACCACTGGTAGTACTCGGAGACGTAGTGGAACGGAGCCAGCCCCCAGCGCTGATTCGGGTCTCCCCGCACGAGTTCCTCGGGTGGGGTCAGCCTCTCCAGCCGTGGGCCGAAGGCCGCCGCCAGGATGTCGAACAGTTGCGTTTGGAGAGCGTTGGAGGCCAGGGATTCCTTCACCCGGGCCTTGGGGAACCCGGACCCCGACGTCACCTTCACAGCGTAGGGGGCCTCGTGCAGGACGAACTTGGTCCTGGGGGCCAGCGCCATCAGCCGAGGAGCGATCGCTCGGACCGCGGTTTCGAACAGCCGCGCCCTGCCCGGTTCGAGGAACCGGCTGGCCTGGTCGTGCTCGGCCCGGACGTCCTTGCCGAACGGGGAAGCCTGGCAGTAGTCGGAGTAGGTCAACCAGCTGGTCCCCCGGCGGAACAGGGAAAAACGGTCATCGATGAGGTCGAGGACCACCACGTCGGGAGCCGCCTCGATGATCTGGTCGACGACCTTCTTGTGCAGGTCTTCCAGGACCAGCCGCCTGCCGAACTGCGAGAGGGTGTCGCCGAGGTCGGGCTCCGGAGGCCAGGGCGTCGAGGCCTGACTGATCCAGGAGGTGCGCGCCGTGTACCGGATGAGATCCAGGGAATGCTCCCGTGCCTCCAGGGAATCCCGAGTCACGCAACTACCCCAGATGTAGATCCGCATAGTGCGACTGCACCGCCCTCTGGCCTCGACGTGGTCCGCGAAGCCCGGCGGCTCCGCCTGTCAGGTGCGCATTCTGGTGCATGCCCAGAACCAGGGCGACGCCGCCCGGCACTCTGACCGAAACCCCCTGGTGAGAGCCGAGGGGACCCGGAACCCGCCCGCAGAGGCCCGCTGGACGCGCAGGATGTGACAGCCCTCCCGACACCCTCGTGGTCGGCCCGAAGGCGGCCGGACCGGGTAATCTCGGGGCCACGCGGGAGTGGTGTAACAGGCAGCCACGCAGGATTTAGGATCCTGTGCCCTTGGGCGTGCGGGTTCGAGTCCCGTCTCCCGCACCGAGGGATCAGGCCGTTGACCTGCACATATGCAGCACCCCCCGCTGGCCTGACAGGCTCAGAGCCACCTGAAGCCACACCACGGGCCCGCAGGTGATCATCGTGACCGATTCGAACGTCCGTGAACGGTGCCCTGGAGTGTTATGGGCGCCAGGGGCGAAGCTCATCCCGGGAGGGGTGCCCATGGGGGGTCAGTCGTCGGGGAGGTCGGGGGAGAAGGTGATTCCGGCGAGGGCGGCGTTCTCGCGCAGGAGGGCCAGGGACTTGGTGAGGTCGTCGCGGAAGCCGTGGCGGCGGCGTCGGGAGCCTCGGGGGCCGTCGCAGGCGAGGAGGAGGAGCTGGTGGATCTCGTCGGCTAGCCAACCGGCACGGGGGAACTGGCGGTGGTTCATGGCGCCGGAAAGAGAACCAGACATCAGGCTGAGTCCGGCTAGTTCGGTTTTCTTTCGCCAGACCGGACGGAGTTGTTCCGGAGCATCGATAGGGCGAACGTTGTCTATGATCCAGTCTTTTTCATCAAACATGTCGATGAGGTCGATGAGGTCGAAGACGATGGCGATGAATCGTGGGAGGCCCAGGTAGCGTTTGAACCAGACCATGATGGCCTGTGGGTTGAGCTGCCCGGCGATGTACTCGACACGGGCGTCGATCTCCGGTGAGATGTCCTGTCCG
>JAUPKJ010000020.1 GCA_030837505.1 Actinomycetota bacterium | reverse complement strand
TCGAAGTGGTTTTCGAGTCCGTCGAACCGGTGTTCCAGTCCGTCGAAGCGGTTTCCGAGTTTCTCGAAGTGGTTTTCGAGTCCGTCGAACCGGTGTTCCAGTCCGTCGAACCGGTTTCCGAGTTTCTCGAAGTGGTGTTCCAGTCCGTCGAACCGGTTTTCGAGCCCGTCGAACCGGTTTTCGAGCCCGTCGAACCGGTTTTCGAGTGCTTCGAACCGGTTTTCGAGTCCGTCGAAGCGGTGCTCCAGTCCGTCGAAGCGGTGCTCCAGTCCGTCGAACCGGTGTTCCAGTCCGTCGAAGCGGTTCTCCAGTCCGTCCAGGCGGCCCCCGAGGGAGCAGACTTGCGTCTCCAGGCTGCTGACCTGGGTTTTCAGTGCGATCGTCTCTGCCCTGCCCTGGGCTTGTCCCGCGAGGAGAGCTCCCAGGGCTTGGCTCTGCTCGAACTGGGTCCGGCTCTGCTCGAGCTGGGTCTGGCGCAGAGCGTTGATCACCGTGACCAGGGACTTGATGCTCTGACGCTGATCGGTGACTTCCCTGTCTGCTCGGGAGGCGATGGTCCGTGTGGTTTCTGCTTCCTGGTGGAGCCGGCCCAGGACTGCCCCGACCGCGTCCACCTTGGCGCGCAATTCTTTGACCTCGTTCATGCCTTCAGGCTGCCACGGTTCGCCGGTCCGGGGGAGCCCTTCGACCCACCTGTGGATAAACCCGGGGAAGCCACCTTCTGAGCCCGTACGATCCTGGAACTGGTGTTCGAGAATGCGTTCCGAACAAGGGGGAGGGAAACGAGACCCGCCCCGCACGGTGCCCTGTGGGAAAGAGCCGGGGACAGGGACACCGCGACGGGAGGAGAGCCATGTTCGAAACGGTCAGATTCGGCAGGAGTGAATCCGGGTGGCCAACACCGCGCGGGCCCCGGCGGCCTCCAACTGGTCCATGACAGCCTGTGCCGATTCGGCCGGCACCATGGCCCTTACCGCCGACCATCCCGCGCTGTGCAGAGGCGAGACCGTGGGGGACTCCAGGCCGGGGGTGATCGCCACGGCGCGGTCAAGGTCGTCGTCGTGGACGTTGTAGTCCATCATCACGTAGTTCCGGGCCACCAGGACGCTCTCCAAGCGGCGCAGGAAACGAGCAACCTGATCCTCCTCGACCTGTCGATCCTCCGCCCTGGGACGGATCACCACGGCCTCCGAACACAGGATCGGGTCGGCGATGGTGGCCAGGCCGAGCCGGGCCAGGGTCGAACCGGTCTCCACGACGTCGGCGATGACATCGGCGACCCCCAGCCTCAGCGACGTCTCCACGGCACCGTCCAAACGGACGATCTTGCCCGGTTCGACACCGTTGTCCGCGAAGTGTTTGGCTACGAGTTTGGGGTACGAGGTCGCGATGGCCTTGCCCGCCAGCTCCGCCACGCAGGAAGCCGTCCCCGGCACCCCGGCGAAGTAGAACGTGGACCGTGCGAAGCCCAGGGCCATGACCTCGTCGGCAGGCGCCTGAGAGTCGATCAGCAGGTCCCGCCCGGTGATCCCGACGTCGAGCCGGCCCGAGCCCACGTAGATCGCGATGTCGCGCGGGCGCAGGTAGAAGAACTCCACGTCGTTCTCGGCGTCGACGACGACGAGTTCCTTGCCGTCGCTGCGCTGTCGGTACCCGGCCTCATGCAGGATCGCGGCGGCCGGTCCGGAGAGGGAGCCCTTGTTCGGCACAGCGATACGCAGCATGGCGAGTCCTTCGTAGATCGTCATCCGGCCACCTCGGCCGGTCGAGGATGGTACCGGCCGGAACCCGTCACCGGCCGGGATCACGATAACCGCAGCTCGTTCGGTGGCCGCACCGGCGCATCGGGAACGTTCAGCTCCACCGGACAGCGATCGTCCCGCTTCGTGAGATCACGGCCTGGACGTCCCGGGCCACGAGCTCGGCGACGTACAGACGGGTTCCTGCCGTGTTGACCGCATCAATCGAACAGGATTCCCAGGCGTCGCAGTCGATCAGTGGGATCCGGTTGTCGGGGTTAGCTGCCTCGGGTACTTCCGCGATCCGTATTCCGTAGGTTTCGGAGTCGAAGCAGGAACACAGGGGCTCCGGACATTCGCACGGGACCTCCGACCGGAGGGTGACCGGCTGCCCGGTCTGTGCCTCCGAGGGGGAGGCCCTCAAGGTGATCTGCGGTGGTTCCCAGGACACGTGCAGAATCTGAGATCGGTGCAGTACCTTTCCTGCGGCGTCGACGGCCCGGGCCTGGAGACGACGGTCGGCCCGGTTCTCGGACAGGGACCACGTGTGGGGTCCGGTGCCGGGGCTGTACCCGAGGACCGAGTCGCGCAGGGAGTCCACCAGCTGTACTCCCACGACGCCGTCCAGCGGCAGGAGGGTCGCCAGCTCGACCTCCACAGGGCTGCCCGACAGCACCGGAAGGTCCTTCTCCGGTGGACCGTGCAGCAACAGCGGTGAGGAGTCCTCTGGGAGCACGTACACGACGAGCGTCGTGGTTGTTTCCGTGAACCACGAGTCGCCGGTGTAGGTGAGGTCGAGCGAGTGCCGTCCGACCGCGAGCCCGGTGATCCTCACCCGGGCCGTTCCTCCGACCACGCGGGCCGTTCCTCGCCACCGGTCGTCCTCCCGGACGATCAGGTGCCCGCCGGGGGCTCTGAGCGGGGACCTCAGATGGCCTGTGATCGTGACGGGGGCCCCGACCCGTACCGTCAGGGGCTCCTCCGGGAGATCGATCATCCGCCGGCTCTGCACGACCTGGAATCGTGCGGTGTCCCGGCTGGGGGCGAAGGTTCTCGTCCCTGCGTAGTCGATCCTCAGCAGATGCCGTCCGATGTTCGCCGCTGGGGCCCACAGCTCGGTACATCCGTCGGGTTCCAGGAGCATGGTGCTGCGCCGTGTGCCGTCCAACCGCAGTTCCACCTGCCCGTTCGGAATCCGGCCGGTAGAACGCACACAGACCTGGACGCCGAACGACTGCGCGTACTCCTGGGCCTCGACGTCGTCCGGGACGATCCGGGTCGTGGTCCGCGCCCTGACCGCACCAGTGGTGCCGGTCGTGAGGGCCGCGACGAACGCCGAACCGACGGCCCGGGGGCCGAGAGCCGCCCCGGGGGCCGCGACCGTCGTGGGGGCCGGGGACGGTCCGCTCCCCCCGGCGCAGGCTCCGGGCACGGGGAACAGTAGACACAGGACCGACACGACCACCGTTCCGGTGAACACCCTGGGAAGTTCTCGCACCGTTGGACTCATTTCCAGTCGATCTGGACGGAGGCGGACTCGGTCAGGATCGCGCCGGTGGGTCGATACACGACCTGTCCGACGAAGCCGCTGGTCCCGGCCGAACGGACCAGCGGAACCGAGCACTCCTCCTGACTGCTGGGACAATCGGCGAGAACCGACCCGCTGCCGAACTCGACGATCCGGATCATGTAATCGTCGTTGTCGAAAAAGAGCTTCTCCCGGACCGTCACCGTCAGCACCGCCGGAGAACCGGCCGGCGGGGTACGGGTCGACGCGGTCAGTTCCACCGTCGGCGGGGTCCAGGACACGGTGTGGACCTGCGATCGGTACAGCACGCGCCCGGAGGCGTCCACGGCCTGGGCCTGTAGGTCGTACCGGGCGTCGGCCCGTGTCACCTCCCACTGGCAGCCCTCGGCGCATTCGTCCGTTGCGATCACGGTCCCGGTACGGGTGTCCACCAGCCTCGTCCGGACCATGCCCTCCACCGACCCGACCTGCTGCGTCCTGAGGGAGACCGTCCCCCCCGAGACCGCTTCGGGGCCGAAGGTGTACAGGACCAGGGGATACGCGCCGTCGTGGACGATCAGGAGCGTCCCTCCCGTGCCGAGGCAGCCCGGACACCAGTCGTCCTCGGACTTGTCCACGAACCACCGATCCCCGCTGTACGCGGCGGTGAAGTGGTGCGTGCCGACAGAAAGACCGGTGAAGGTCACGGTGGCCTGCCCCTCCACCAGGCCGACCGTGTCCACCACACGGTCTCCTTCCGTGATCGTCACAGTGCCGGTGGGGATCCGTGAGGTGTTCTCCGGCTCGAAACAGCACGGCGCGACCGTCACCACGTACGTGACCGGATCCTCGACCCGGACCGGGGCGTCCGGGTCGAAGTACGTGAGGTTCTCGGAGGCTGTGGGACGCCTTTCGAAGACGACCCACGGCAGGTCTCGTTCGACGGTCAGCGTGCGAGCGTCGTCCGTCGGCGCGTGCTCGAGGCTGCCGGAGTACGTGGTCCGAAGGGTGTGCTCACCGACGTCGAGGTCCTGGGCGATCGAGAAGCCCACACAGCCGTCGTAGGGGAGGATCGCCGTGCCCCGGCGCGTCCTGTCGAGGAACAGCACCACCTCGCCCTGCGGGCGGCTGCTTCCCGCCCGGACACAGACCTTCAGACTCAGGTCCTTTCCGTATCTGACGATCGGTGCGAGTTCGGAGCCCCCCTGTGCCGCTTCGGACCCCTCCTGCTCCAGGACCAGGATCCGGGTCGGAACCTTCTCGTGCAGCGCAGCGGACCCGGTGACCGGTGCGGGGCCGCTCAGGATCCCGGTGGTGGCCACAACCAGGAGACACGGCGTTTTCCGATGGATCCTCATAGAATTCCTTACAGGATGTGTCGGGCGACGGACACATGGTCCAGGGTCGGTGCCTATTTTCTGCGCGCGAATCACCGCGGGGCGGCGGATTCTGTCATCGTTCTCGCCGGGCGTTCGGTGCGTTTCGTGACGTCATGGTGGTTGTCCTCCCCCGGGAAAACAGGTCTGCTGCGTCGTTCCGCGTGTTTTGATCAATGCGGTGCGCCACGATGGACACACAATCCGACGCACAACGAGGTGGGTCATGCTGACGGCGCGTTCACACCTGGTCACGGCGGCAGCGGTCGCCGTCCTGCTGATGCCGGGGAGCGCTGCCCTCGCCGGCCTCTCCCCGGCAGCTGCCCGGAGGATCCCGACGCGGATCGACTTCGACCAGCCGATGGAGAGCACTGTCCACGGGGGCTCGGTGCGGGCCAGGGCTTGCGTGCACGCCGACCGGGGCACCCCTGCCGGGAACGTGATCCTGCGCGTCGACGGCGAGCGCTGGGGTGAGGCCGTCCTGCAGCCCGACGGGTGCGTGAACTTCTCGGTCTCTCCCGCACTGGACATCGGGGAACACACGGTCCAGGCCGCCTACACCGGTAGTTTTTCGCACGCCCCGGCCTGGCGGGCCCACGCCCTCGTCGTGGAGAAGGCCGACGTCGGACTGGAGTCCCATCGGGCCCCCGACTCCGCGGCCGTGCCCGCCGGTGAACAGCTGAGCTGGGCCATCACCGTCTACGTCGACCACGGCCCGTACCGGCCCACGGGCAGCGTGAACGTCTCGGAGAACGGCGAGATCCTCGGTTCGGCCGAACTCGTCAACTCCAAGGCGACCGTGACCCTGCCGCAGGGGCGGACCGCCGGGCTTCACAGCTTCGCCGTTTCCTACAGCGGCGACCGGTGGTTCACGCCCCGTACCGTCCACGAGACCCTGCGGGTGTTCGACGACAGGACCCCGTCCGTGCTGCTGTCCACCGCGGATCCCACGGCCGCGAGCAGCGGAGGGTGGATCCGAGCGCGCACGGAGGTGATCCGGCCCGTGCCGGAGCAGGACCGGGTCGAACTGTTCGACACCCGCACCGGCCGGGTCCTGGGACACGGTCGGGGACCAGGACCCCACACCTGGAAACTGACGAGGGTCGAGGCCTCCTACGACCTGGCAGTCCGCGGCCTGAACGCTCAGGACGAACAGCTGTATCGAACCGCAGAACTGGCCGTCTCCTGGACACGTCCCGAGGCCCGACTGTCGGCCTCGACGACGCAGCCCCCGGCCGGTTCCCCCGCCGTGCTCGACGTCGGGACGATCGCCCGCCCCGGTCCCAGCGCGTACCTCGGGTACGTGCGGCGCGTCGTCGAGGTCGACACGGGCGACGTCCTGGCCGAGTGCCACTCGTCGGAGGAACCCTGCACGGTCGGTCTGACCAGGGCCGCTGGGAGCGGAGAGTTCGTCGCCCGGCTCGTGGCCGAGACCACGAACACCACGATCGCCCAGTCCGCCCCCCTCCGGATCACCTGGCGGTGAGGATCATGAGACGACCCAGAAACCCGGCAACCCCCCTCTGCGTGGCCGGTCTCGCGGCCTTGGCCCTGGGCGCCCTGACGATGCAGGCCGCCCCGGTGGCGCTCGCCCGTCCCGCGGCCCGGGCGACCCCGCCCGTCCCGGCGACCGCGGTGAGATCGGCGTCCCCGGTGAGATCGGCGACCGCGGTGAGATCGGCGACCCCGACGGCAGCGGTGCCGGATCCCCGGACCCCCACCACGGTGACCGTGTACGGGCCCGAGGAGGAACGGCAGTACGGCAGGATCCACAGTTCGCAGGCCTGCGTGAAGTCGGCCTCCGGAACGCCGCAGGGTCAGGTCGTCCTGTACCTGGACGCGCGTTTGTGGGCCTGGACCGTTCTGAACGCCGGGGGATGCGCATCGCTGTACGGCCCGATCATGGACCGGGGTCCGCACTCCCTGATGGTCAAGTACACCGGCAGTTCGACCCACGCGCCGTCCTCGGCCGGCGAGCGGTTCACCGTGGGCAAGGGGAACATTTTCCTCCAGGCCGCAGTCGATCCCCCGGCCTCGCGCGTGGGATCCGTCGTCACCGTGACCGCACGGTTCTTCGATCCTCCGCGCGCGCCCACAGGGAAGATCACGGTCCTGGAAGAGGACAGGACCCTGGGCTCCGCCCCGCTCGGACCGTCCGGAACGGCGTCGGTGGCCCTGAAGAACCTGCCCGTGGGAACCCACAACCTGTCGGTGGTCTACGCCGGTGACTCCTGGTTCCACCACGGCGAGGAACAGGTGACGGCCTGGGTCTTCGCGGGCGAGACCTCCCCGGTCCTGCTGGAGATGGCAGGAACGGTGGAGCTCCCCCTGCCCTCGGGAATACCAGCCCACATCGACCTGCGCACCATCCCACCGCTGGACGGCGTCGTCGGGGTCCGGCTGGTCGACACCCGCAGCGGCGACGTCCTGGGCTACTCCGCCGGGACATCGCCCCACCGATGGTCCCCGACCCGCGCGGACGCCGTGTACGACCTGCAGGCCCAAGCGGTGGACGCCTCCGGGAAGGTCCTGCACCGCTCCCCGCTCCTGCGCGTGGCCTGGGAACCGCCGGACACGACACTCACGGCCTCCTCGACTTCCCCGGCCGCGGGGGAGCCCGTGACCCTCGGTATGGAGGAGGATCTCGGGGCCGGCCTGGAGGACCACTTCGTGCTTCGTATCCTCGAGCTTCCCGACGGAACCGACGGGTCCGACGGCACCGGACAGCCATCCCCGGAGGGAGGAGTGGACACCGGCCTTCTCGTCGCCGAGTGCGAACCGGAGGACGGTTGCCGGGCCGTCGTCGAACGCCCGACGGGAACACACCGTTTCGTGGGCCTGTTCGTGGCCCGCGACACAGAGCTGACCATCCGCCGCAGCGCTCCCGTGACCGTCACCTGGCCCTGACCCCGAAGGCCCCGACCCGGCCGACCCGAGCCCGTGCCTTCGAAGCCACCTCTCGCCGGTCGCTCCAAGCTGCGGGAGCCCGCAGAAGAACCTTGCCCCATCCCATTTTTCCCGTCCTGGGCAGGTCGAAGGCGGTTGTGCGTCCCACCGTCCCAGGACCCTTGTCTCCTCCCCGACCCGAGACGACCCTGAAACAGGCCGTGGGGGATGTGACTCCCACGGGGACATCGGGGGCCTTCCCACCTTGCGGTGGAGTCCCCCTGAAAGGGAGGACCACGATGGTCGGATTCCGGTTGGCTGCGGCAGCGGCCCTGCTCGCAGGATCTGCGCTCGCCGTGCCCGCGCAGGCGGCTCAACACGTCGGGGCTCAGACGCCTTCGGACCTGGGGCCGGGGATCGAACAGCAGGTTCCGTCGGGGCAGGTGCTACAGAGGGCGGGGTCCGGGACCGTGACGCCGTTCGGAACATGCACCTTGGCGTTCTGCGGCACGGTGCGCAACGCCTCGAACTCCGACACCGATCTGTGGATCATCAACAATTGGCCGCCGGAGAACGCCGACGGCGCTTTCGTGCCGCCCGGAGGGACGTCCCGGAGTTACTTCAAGGACACCGACGGATTTTACGTCCCCACCGGCTGCAAGGCCGTCCGTGACTGGGCACCGGATCTCAGCGGGGGCTCCTGGTACAAGATCAATGACCTGTTCAACGAGACGATCCGTCTGGACTGCTGATCTCTCCGCGCAGACCTGCAGCAGGGCCCGTCGGCACTCGCCAGCGGGCCCTGCGGCAGGTCTC
>JAUPKJ010000170.1 GCA_030837505.1 Actinomycetota bacterium | reverse complement strand
TCGGACCCTGTTGGACTGGATCCGGTGCAACCCATGATGGGAAGAAGGCAGGCTGCGGTGAGAGCAACGCCTGTTCCGCGGGCAGTTTTCCAGGTCACGATCCTCGCACTCCCCTTCTACAGCCCGTTTTTTGCACGCTGGTATCCAGTATCGTACTCCGATAAGACATCCTGTTCCGCACTCTCAATAAAACTATCGTCGTAGCCTTTTGCATATCGCGACCAGGCGGCATGGTGTCTCTTTTCCCAGTCCCTCATGGGGATGGGTGCTCCGTTTATTGTAAGATATTTTTTCAGATCGTAGTCGTCTGGTGCGGTGGCTAGGGCTGCGGCTCTGAAGAGTTCTTGGGCGTAGTTCTTGCCGGTGGTGAGGGAATGGCTGGTGTCATAGCGGGCGATGGCGTCGTAATCGGGGGCGGCGCCCTGGAGATCTCCCAGGATGTTCTTGAGGACGATCTTGCTCGACTCGCCGAGGGCTCCGGTGGCTACGGCTCCGGCGGGGCCGGTGAGGGCTCCTGCTCCACCGGTGGCTCCGACGGTGGCGATGTCGATGAGGCCGGTGGCGTACTGCAGGCCGTTCTCGTGGCGTTCTTCCTGGGACTGGGGGTCGGGGATGGTGGTGACGTCCTTGCCGTAGGCGATAGCACCCAGAATGTGCCCGGAGGCGAAGGAGAATTTCCCGATGAGTGATTCGTTTCCGGTCCTCAGGTGGTCGAGGATCTCGTACCGGTAGGCGTTGGTGGCGTAGGCGGAGGCGGCCAGGGGCAGGCTCGCGCGGGCCTCGGGATCCTTGGAGAGTTCCGCCAGGATCCGGGCGGTCTCAACCTCGCGGAGATTCGCCGGTGGCGTCCGATGGATTCCTGGGAGGTAGGGATCCCAGTTCTCGTTCTTCCCTTCGCCTGTGAGCCTGAGGCCGTGGAAGCTCTCGTGGAGGCTGGTCATGTGGGATCCCAGGACGGTGGCGAGTTCGGTGCGTAGTCGGGGGTTGACGAGGTCGGTGGTGGCGAAGGATCGTTCTCTGACATTCTCGTCGAGGGTGATTTCGTGGACGACGCCGGCCATGATGTCCACGGATTTCTGGTCGTCGGGGTTCACCGCGCCGGCTTGGACGAGGGCGTGGCCGAAGGCGTTGATGGCGGTGTCGTCCCGGTCTCCCCAGTCGCGGTCGGTGAGCAGGTAGTCGATCCGGTCCAGCCGGTCGCCCGGTGGAGTGCCGATGAGTTCCCTCTGGGCGTCGGTGTACTGGCTGGTCTGGGCCAGGAAGAAGTCTTGGGCGAGGTGGGGGTCGCGGCCGAGGGTGGTCATCAGACCGGTGACCGGGTCCCAGCCGGCGGCGGCGGTGCCGGGGGTTCCGGTGAGGTCCAGGTCCAGGCCGGTGGCGGGGTAGGCGAGGTCGTGGGTCAGGGTCCGGCGCTGGACGGGCAGCCAGAAGTCGGCGCTGCCGGCGGTGGGGCCCGCGGCGGTGCGTTCGAAGGTCAGGAGGTCTCCGCCGAGGGTGTTGAGGAGTTCGGAGGAGGGGGTGCCGTGGCCCAGGAGGACTCCGAGGGCCGAGTACCCGTAGAGCTCCACGGTGAACTCTCCGTGGGGCAGGGTGTGGCGCTCTCGTCCGGTCCGTCGTAGGTCCTGGACCCAGGCGGCGTCGAGTTGGCCGGCCTCGTCGGGGTTCTGGGTGGCGGCGGCCAGGAATTCACCGAGGGTGGCCTGGACCCGGGCGGCGTCCGCGCGGGCCTCGGGGCCGGTCAGGGCCAGGGCCGCGGTGAGGTCCACGAGGCGGTCGGTGCCCAGGGCCCGGAGGAGGGCGGCGGGGCCCCCGGGGGCTTGGTGGACGTCACCCAGCAGGGACCGCAGCCGGGCGACATCCCCGGCCTGGGCTGTTCCGTCGGTCAGGGCCTCGGCCAGGGCCGTGGCCTCGCCCACGGCGTGGTGCGCCCAGAGCAGGGGCAGCGATTCGGACAGGGCCTGGGCGGCCCCGGAGCCCGGCGGGAACACGGTGCCGTCCAGGCTGCAGAACCCCGGCATAGCCCCGGACAGGCCCAGGGCACGGAACTGGGCGATCGTGGACGCCGGGACGTCCACGACCGTCGCCTCTGAGATCACCCGCCCGGTCTGCGCGAACCGTTCGCGCAGGTCTTCCACCAGGCCCTCGAACCGGACCTCCAAGGTCCGCTGGGCGGCCTGGCCGTCCTGGAGCGCGCGTTCCCTGGCCGCCCGCGCGGCCACCCCAGGCGAACCCCCCGCCGCCGCACCCGGACCTGCCGGGCTGTCCTGGGCGGCGCGGTCCGCGGCGCGCAGCCGGGTGTCGCGGGCCTGGGTCTCCTCGTCCCAGGCGCGGTTCAACGCCGGGATCTGCCGGTCCACCACGTCCCGCACGTCCTGGGCCAGGGAACGCAGCTCCTGCGCGGCCCGGTCGATCAAAGGTGCGAAACGCGACAACTCCCGGGACAGGCCCGCGGCCTCGCCGAACACCGCCTGCCGGGCCTGCCCCGACCAGTCCTGCTCGGACACCCCGCTCTCCAGGCCCGCCAGCACCGTCGCCTGCGCGCTCAACTCCTGCGCCACCTGTCCCCAGGAGAACGCCGCAGCCTCCAACCCGTCCGGATCCACGTCCACCACGAAACGACCCGCCCCGGTCACAACCGCACCTCCAGCGCGGACGCCGCGTCCACCGACCGCAGACCCAGTCCGAACGCCCGGACCCCCTCACCGGCCAGACCCGCCGATTCCTCGCACAACCCCACCACTTCCCGCCACCCCACCAGAAACCCCACACACGCCTGGGCGAACACCCCCGCGAACTGCCCCGCCCCCTCCGCCGCACGATCATGCCCGGTGCCCAACGGCTCCAGCGAGGCCCCCAGCCCCCGCCCGACCCCGTCGAACTTGCCCTCCACCGCGCTCAACACAGCGAAACGACCTGCCGTCACCTGCCCGCTCATCGAAAGCCCCCCCTTGTCACGTCGTGACGCCCGCCCCCGAGACCCGGGAACAGACATGGCCGCGACGCACCGTAACCCCCTTCCCGGACGTCCCACAACGCCCCCCGAATGAACCCGCCCCCTCCCGACCCCAACAGGAAACACCCGAGCCATTACGGGACATAACACCGAAAAATGTAATATTGCCCTGCCCGTCATCTGGCTGCCTCGCCCGCCATCTGTCCGATGAGAGGCCGTCCAGTCCCGGTCCTTTGCGTCCCCGCCTTGTCGGGGTGGACGACCACGATGGAGGCGTCCCTCCGGACCGCGGCCATCGCACTGAGGCTGCCGTAACACGCACGCGCGGAAGGGATCTGCCCGTACCGGGCCGCGATCCGCTCCCCCACGAAGGCGCGGGCCCTGGCCCGGTCGGTGCCCGGGCGGAACCCGCGGACCGTCAGCTCTCCGACACGAGCAGTGGGTCCGCCCCTCCCCGGCGAGACCACGCCCCTACCCGCGACACGGACACGAAATTTTGTGGACAGCCGAGGCTGGCGACCTGTCGGCGCGTTCACGAACCGGCTGCTGCTCCGTCCTCGAACATGCGCCGGATCTGCGCGGCCTCATCGTCACGGCCAACGTCCTCTAACAACTGCGCGAGGTCCGTCAGACCACGGGCCAGCCACGGAACGAACATGTCCGGCAGAGCCTGGGACAGCTGGCCCAAGATCGCGACCGCCTCCTCCATCGACGACACCGCAGCCTGCCCATCCTGCCCCCGCAACACCATCGCCCTCGCGCCCAACGACACTGCGAGGTCGGGGAGGTGGGCGTCGGGGTTGGTCTCGGCCAGGCGTCGACGGATCGTGACGGCTTCGCGGGCGGGGGCGAGGGCGTCCTCGCGTTGCCCGACCCCCGACAGGAAGAGCCCGAGGTTGTTCAACGATATTGCGAGGTTGGGGAGGTGGGCGTCGGGGTTGGTCTCGGCCAGGCGTCGACGGATCGTGACGGCTTCGCGGGTGGGGGCGAGGGCGTTCTCGCGTTGCCCGATCTCCGACAGGAAGGTCCCGAGGTTGTTCAACGATATTGCGAGGTT
>JAUPKJ010000169.1 GCA_030837505.1 Actinomycetota bacterium | reverse complement strand
GTGTGCTCTTCCGATCTCGACATCGACCCCGACACACAGTGCGTGACGGCCCGCACCGTCGAGCAGGCGCTCACTGACCGTACCCGCGCCGTGCTGCCGGTTCTCTACGGCGGCCGTGCCGTGGACCTGACATCCCTCACGGACACTTTCGCCGAACGCGGCATCGCCGTCCTCGAAGACGCCGCACACGCCTTCGGCTCCCACCAGAGCAAGCAACTCGTGGGCGCCACCGGTGTCCTGACCTGTTTCTCATTCGGCCCGATCAAGAGCCTGACCTGCATCGAGGGCGGCGCCATCGTGCCACGGACCGCCGAGGACGCCCACCAGGCACGCAGGCTGCGGACCCTGGGCATCGGGCAGAGCCAGGCCGATCGCATCCGCACCACGTCCTACACGGTCCACAGTGCCGGCCTTCGCGCGACCATGTCGGCGGTCCATGCCGCCGTCGGACTGATCCAGCTCATGCGGTTTCCGCCTACCGCCACGGCCAGACAGGACCTGTGGCGCGCCTACGCCACGGGCCTGACCGACGTTCCCGGGGCCGCCCTCGTGGACGTCGACATCGAACGCTCCGTGCCGTTCAACTGCGTCGTGCGCGTCACCGACCGCGACAGGGTCTTCACCACCCTGCGTGACCTGGGGATCGGCGTGGGCGTGCACTACCCGCCCAACCACCTCCAACCGGCCTTCCGCCCCTGGCACCGGCCCCTGCCCGCGACCGAGGCCAGCGCCGGGCAGATCCTGTCGCTGCCCTTCCACCTGGGACTCACGGCCGACGACGTGCACCACGTCACCGCCGTCCTGGACAAGGTTCTGCATGCCTGTGCTCCCTCCCGCCAGGACCGCACCCGGTGAAAGCCCCGGAGCCCCCGCCCACGGGAGGAAGGCGCGGGTTCCGGTCCCGTTCAACTGCCCTGCCCGGAGGCCTCAAGCAGCACGTCCACCAGACGTTCGGCGGCATCCGGACGCCCCATCCCGCGGGCCGCTGCCCCCATCGCCTCACAGACACCGTGACCGGCCAGCACGCGTTCCAGTGCCTGCGTCAGCTGCGATGGGTCCACCTGCCCCGTCAACGCGATCGCCGCGCCTGCCCGCTCCAACTGTCGGGCGTTGTGCTCCTGCTCGTTGCCCGCAGACGACGCCAACGGCTCGAGCACCGAGGCTTTGCCCAGTGCCGTCAGTTCCGCGATCGTGCCCGCTCCGCTGCGCGAGATGACCACGTCGGCCAGGGCCAGCAGATCGGGCAGCTCCGGCCCTACGAATCCAGTGAGCAGGTACCGCTGCCTCAGTTGTTCAGGGAGCCTCACCGCGCGCAGGCGCAGATCGTCCGCGTTGGCTGGCCCGCACTGGTGCACCACGTTCGCCCGCTCCAGCAGCCACGGCAACACCTCGACGACCAAGGCATTGATCTGTGCCGAGCCCTGCGCACCTCCGGTCACGTACACCGTCGGCAGACGCCGATCGAAACCGACCAGACCCAGGGCCTGCACCGCACGCTGCGCCACCCCGCGCAGCACCTGCGGGCGCACCGGATTGCCCGTGACCACCGTGCGATCCCGCACCCCCTGCGGCAACAGGCCCAGCGTCGAGGCCGAGGAGACCGCAACACGAGCCGCCGAACGCACCAGAGCCCGATTCGCCAACCCCAGACGCACCGTCTGCTCGTGCACCACCAACGGACGCCGACACAGGCCCGCCGCGATGCCCACCGGCACCGCCACGTACCCACCGGTCGACAGGACCACATCAGGGGCGAACCCCGATACGAGAGACCTGGCCTGCGCCACACCCAGCGGAACGCGCGCCATGTCCTTGGCGTTTTCCGCACTCAGCATCCCTAACGGGTTGCGTGCCCGCCGGACCTTGCCCGTCGCGACCGTACGGAACTCGATCCCCTCCTCCCGCGAGACCCGGGCCTCCAACCCACTGGCCGTCCCGGCCCACAGCACCTGTACAAGCCGACCCTGCGACACCAGACGCGCCTGCAAGGTCCGCAGCGTCGTCAACGCCGGATAGGTGTGCCCGCCCGTCCCACCGCCGGTCACCAACAACCGGAACGGTTCCGCAGCCGACAAAGGCACGCATCCGTCACCATCCATGAGCACGACGCTACCGCCAGTCCGAAGCGACCATGAACGCTCGCACAACACCGAAATACAGATGACTCATCCGACAACCCAGACTCCCTACCCCAATTCCAGCCCCGAGATGATCCCGGCGATGTCCAACCGGCGCGAGAAGTCCGCGATCATCGGCACCGACCACCACAGCTTCTCCAGCGCTTCCCCAGCCGCGATCCGCGCACGAGGCCCGCCCGGCCCACGCCCAGGTCCCTCCAAGACACCCCTGCCCGGTCAACGGAACAAACACCACCTTGATGCCACACCACCACTCAAACCCCCTGTGCGAAACACGGGCCCAACCGGGGGCCGGGGACCTCCGCGGGGACGGGACGTCCCACCCCCTGCACGAGCCAGCCGAAGCCTCCCAGGCCGTCGGGATCCAACAGCTCCCGTTCGCGACCCGCGCGTCGGAGCGCTGCGAGCATCCCGAGGGCCTGTTCCGGTGATCCCGCAGCCGGAACCCCGACAGACGTACCGGCCGGGGTGTCCGCCCCGCCCTGTGCCCGGCCCCGGACGCCCAGTCCTCGCAGGGCCTCGAACTGGACGGTGAGGACCCTTTCTCCCGCGAGGGACGCCGTCCGGGCCGCGACGGCGTCCAGGGCGACGTGGGCCGTCACGTCACAGCTGCCGTCGGGTACGGGAGGGACGAGCCGTCCGCCCCGGTAACCGGCCAGGGTGCCGGCGGCGGGCCGGGCTGAGCGCTCGTGGGAGTAGTCGGCGGCCAGCAGCAGCCCACCCGAACCGGTGGCGGCCACGCGCTGCGCCAACCGGGCCCACAGCTCCTCGCGGGGCAGCCCCACCTCCACGCGGTCCTCGGGCTGCGGGTCCGGCAGCGGCCACCACCGTCGGGCCCAGGCCCGGTGCTCGGCGGAGGCCGGGGGCCCCGGGTGTTCGATCCCGGTGTGCGGGTCCACGAGCACGGTTCGCGGTACGAGGTTCTCGTCGAGTTCCAGGATCGGGCAGGGGACGACGTCCAACAGTTCCCAGCACACGACGAGCGCGCCGTCGAGGGTCTCCTGCGGCAGATCGTCGATGCCGGCGGACCATCCGATCCCGTCGGGCAGGCCCGTTGGGCGGCCGACGACATCGACACCGTGCAGACGCAGGTCCCGCCCCTGCCGCAGGTCCGCCAGGGCCCACAGCAACTCGCCGCGTCCGGCTCCGACGTCCACGATCGCGGTACAGCCCGCCGCGAGGGCCAGCCGGGCCAGGGCGGCGGCCAGGAGCTCTCCCGCCGCGTGCGAGGCGGTCCGGAAGTGCCCGGCCGGCCCCTCCGGGCGGCGGTAGAACCCGCCGGGGCCGTACAGAGCCGTCTCCCAGACCTCGGGCCAGGGCAGGCAGCGGTGCTCGGGGCCGGTGGCAGTCATGGGCCGACCCTCTCACCCTCCGGCTCACCTTCCCGGCCCGGCGTTGGGAAAGCCCGGGGGAAGAGGGACCGGGCGGGGCGGGTATGCCCTCAGGAGTACAGCGGTCCCCGGCATGTCCACCGCCGGACCGGTGCGGGGGCCGGGCCGGCCTTCCTAGGCTGGCAACGTGCTTCTCGTACGGTTGGACGCCTGGATCCGTGGCCATCACTTCGTCATGGACACCTTGACGACCGTGTTCCTGTGTCTGCTCCTGGCCTTCCCCTACCTCCTGGGGGGCAGCGGCACCCCGTTCCTGTGGTCCCTCGTGCTGCTCGCGCCCCTGGCCTGGCGCCGGACGCGCCCGGTCATCAGCAGCGCCGCCATCTGCTTCCTGGCCTTTCAGCAGTGGCTCCAGGCGAACCCGAACACCTTCATCGGGATCTACCCGGCCGAGTCCTCCACGAGCTCCCTGGCCTTGCTCCCGGCGGACATCGCTGTACCCATCACGGTCCATGCGGCCACGTGCTACGCCCCTGTCTGGGCGCGCAGAACGGCTCTTTTCTCCGGCCTTCTCGGCGCTTTCCTGCAGTCTGTGCAGTTCAACAGGTACGACCCGGACATCTTGAAGATCATGTTCCTTTTCTTCCTGTTCGCCTCGCCCGTGGTGGGGGCCTGGGCCATCGGTTCGATGCAGAGGGCGCGCCTGGACCACGTGGACTCCCTGCGGGAGAGGGCCCGCCTGCTGGAGGTCGAGCGCGACCAGCAATCACGCCTGGCCGTGACGGCAGAGCGTGCCCGAATCGCCCGGGAGATGCACGACGTCGTCGCCCACTCCCTCGCTGTGATGATCGCCCAGGCCGATGGGGGCCGCTACTCGGTCCGTTCCGCCCCGGAGGCCGCCGAACAGGTGTTGCAGACCATCGGGGACACCGGCCGGAAGGCCCTGGCCGAGATGCGCCAGTTGCTCGCCGTCCTGCGCACCGATCCCGGGGATTCCGAGGCCCCGCAGCCCCCACGGGCCGGCGGGGCGGGTTCGTCCGATCCCGGGGTTCGGCCGATCTCGTTCCTCCGCTCGCTGCTCGGCGGCCGTTTCCTCCCGTCGGACCCGGTGGGGGGCAGCGCACCCTTTGAGAGGAACACCCGACCGGTGCGGCTCGACCCCACTGCCGTGCTCCCGACGGGTCTGGCTGCCGAGCGGGCCGACCGCGCCCCCGCACCGCAGCTGCGGCCCCAGCCGAGGCTGGCCGACCTGGAGAGTCTGGT
>JAUPKJ010000168.1 GCA_030837505.1 Actinomycetota bacterium | reverse complement strand
GCGTTCTTCCTGGCTGCGGGCGACCTCTCGGACCGCTGTGCGGAAGTCGTCCTCGGTCTGTGCCAAACGCACGAGCCCGCACCCGCCCAGGCGACGCGAGAAGAGCTGCTGGTGGTCGTCCACGTGTTCACCCAGCCGGGGGTCCCTCGGGACGACGACGGGCAGGTGCCCGCGACGGCGGGCCTCCGTGATCGTCGCCGGCCCGCCGTGGGACACCACGACGTCACTGGTGCGCATGAGTTCCTGCAACTGGTCGTGATCGCAGAAGGCGAAGGCGTGGCAGCCGGACGGCGCGGGGCTGCTGCCGTGCTGCATGTGCACTTCCCACTCGGGGTTCTCGGTGGCCCACCGCGACACCCAGTCCACGAGTCGTACGAAGGGGTGGTGGTCGGTCCCCAGGCTGACGAACATTCGTTTCACAGGACGCATCCGACGACCTCCGCCCCCGGGTAGAAGACCGTCTGCTCCTGCCACTGCACCAGCATCCGGTCGGTGAAGGGCCGACACAACCTGCCGGTGAGGGTCGGGGTGTCCAGGCGGTCGTAGACCTCCAGGTAGACCGTGGGGATCCTCAGCAGTCTGCCCAGGACGAAGAACGGGACCGCGACGCCGGCCCCCGTGCTCACCAGGGCGTCGGGCCGTTCCCGACGCAGGACCCGCCAGGCCAACCAGGTGTTGCGCACCAGGTTGGGCAGGTGGCGGGTCGTGGGATGGTGTGCCCAGATGACGTCCTCGCCCTGGAGCACCGAGATCGCGTCCGGGGTGTCGAAGGAGACCCAGCGGCGGTGATGGTGACGGCTCCACGGGTCGAGAGCCACCAGCTGGGCCAGGTGCCCGCCGCTGGAACCGATCAGCAACAGGTGCAGGTGTCCTTCCTGTCCCTCGCTGCTCAGCCCGCCCTCGCCACCCGGCCCTCCCTCGCTGCTCAGCCCGCCCTCGCCATGGCTGCTCATCGCGCCTGCCCTTCGATGATCATTCCCGCCGCCACCGTGGCATTGGTCGCCTCGTCGATGAGGATGAACCCCCCCGTGGTCCGATTGCGGCGGTACTCGTCGGCGAACAGCGGGGCGGTGGTGCGCAGGACGATCCGTCCCATGTCGTTCAGCCCCAGGGCTTCAGCCCCCTCCTGACGGTGGAGCGTGTTGACGTCCAGTCGGTACCGCAGCGACTTCACCAGCGCCCTGACGGTACGACTGGTGTGTTTGAGGGTGAGCTTGCGCCCCCGGACCAGCGGACGGTCGTGCATCCAGCAGATCATCGCGTCGATGTCCTGGGCGACCATCGGCGTGTTGTGAGGACGGCAGATCATGTCCCCCCGGGAGATGTCGAGTTCGTCCGCGAGACGGATCGTGACGGCCATCGGGGGGAAAGCCTCTGCCACCGGGCCGTCGGCGGTGTCGATGGCCTCGATCCGGCTGGTGAACCCGGAGGGCAGGACCAGGACCTCGTCCCCGGGCTTGAGCACCCCGCTGGCCACGGTCCCCGCGTACCCCCGGTAGTCCGGGAACTGGGAGGACTGCGGCCGGATCACGTACTGCACCGGGAACCGGACGTCGATGAGGTTCCTGTCGCTGGACACGTGTACGTGCTCCAGGTGGTGCAGCAGGGAGGGCCCCTCGTACCAGGGCATGTTCGGTGACCGGGAGACGATGTTGTCACCGTGCAGGGCCGAGATCGGCACGATCGTGAGATCCGGGACGTCGAGTTTGGTCGCGAAGCCCGTGAACTCCTCCTGGATCTGTTCGAAGACCTCCTGGGACCAGTTGACGAGGTCCATCTTGTTGACGGCGAGGACCAGGTGCGGGACCCGCAGCAAGGTCGTGATGAACGCATGTCGGCGGCTCTGTTCGACCAGTCCCTTGCGGGCGTCCACCAGAACGATGGCCAGATCCGCCAGAGAGGCCCCTGTCACCATGTTCCGGGTGTACTGGACGTGCCCGGGTGTGTCGGCGATGACGAACTTGCGTCGGGGAGTCGCGAAGTAGCGGTAGGCGACGTCGATGGTGATGCCCTGTTCCCGCTCGGCCCTCAGGCCGTCGGTGAGCAGTGCCAGGTTGACGTAGTCGTCGCCCTTGGCCGCGCTGGCCTGTTCCACGGCTTCCAGCTGATCAGTGAAGATCGACTTCGAGTCGTAGAGGAGGCGACCGATGAGAGTGCTCTTGCCGTCGTCCACGGATCCGGCCGTGGCGAACCGCAGCATGTCCACTGTCAGAAGTACCCTTCCCGCTTGCGGTCCTCCATGGCGGCCTCGCTGAACTTGTCGTCCCCCCGCGTGGCGCCCCGCTCCGTGATCCGGGTCGCGGCCACTTCCTCGATCACTTTGTCCAACGTGTCCGCCGTGCTGCGGACCGCAGCCGTCAGGCTGGCGTCGCCGACCGTCCGGTACCTGACCCGAGCGGTGAGCACCTCCTCGCCGGCCTTGGGCCGACAGTACTCGTGCACCCCGAAGAGCATCCCCGCACGCTCGAAGACCTGTCGATCGTGGGCGAAGTAGATGGACGGCAGAGCGATGGACTGCTGTGCGATGTACTGCCAGACGTCCAGTTCGGTCCAGTTCGACAAGGGAAAGACTCGGATGCTCTCCCCCGGGTGGATCCGACCGTTGTACAGGGACCACAGCTCGGGCCGCTGGTTCTTGGGATCCCACTGCCCGAAGTCGTCGCGGAAGGAGAACACCCGTTCCTTCGCCCTGGCCTTGTCCTCGTCCCGGCGCGCCCCGCCGAAGGCGGCCGTGAACCCGTGTTTCTCCAGGGCGTCCAGAAGCACCGGGGTCTGGATCCGGTTGCGGGTGCCGTCCGGCGGCTCGACCGCCAGACCCCGTCGGATCCCCTCGACAACGTCGGCCACGAGCAGCCGTACCCCGAGCTCTTCGACCAGACGGTCCCGGAAGGCCAGGACCTCCTCGAAATTGTGCCCGGTGTCCACGTGGAGCACGGGGAAGGGGATGTGCGCCGGCCAGAACGCCCTGCGGGCCAGATGCAGCATCACGATGGAGTCCTTGCCGCCGGAGAACAGCAGCACCGGACGCTCGAGTTCTGCCACCACCTCACGGAAGACGTGGATCGACTCGGCCTCCAGGGCCTGCAGCTGGGACAGCCGGTACTCGCCGGTGACAGTCTTGTCGATCACCGTTCTCCCCCTTCCGCGGGACTCTTCTCGCCGTCCCTGTTCCGTTCACCGTCCCTGTTCCGTTCACCGTCCAGGTGCTCGGCGATCGAGGCCAGAAGCGTACGCGCGAGTTCGGGTCTACAGACCACCAGATCCGGCAAATAGGTCACCGGTTGGTTGTACCGCAAGGGGGAACCGTCGATCCGACTGGTGTGCAGTCCTGCGGCGCGGGCCACGGCCACGGGGGCCGCGGAGTCCCACTCGTGCTGCCCTCCGGCGTGCACGTAGGCGTCGACCGACCCTCTCCAGACGGCCGCGCACTTGGCGCCCGCAGAGCCGATCGGAACCGCCTGCGCCCCCAGGTCCACCAGCAGCGCCGGCAGGAAACCCGGCGGTCTGCTGCGGCTGAACGTCACGCGGGGGGGCCCGGCGTGGGCCGGGGGCAGGAGCGGGGGCGAACAGCTGCAGTGGACCTCGTCGAGGGCCGGCAGGGCCACGGCGCCGCAGGCCAGGTCGCCGTCCTCCCAGAGGGCCACGTGGACGGCCCAGTCCTCCCGGCCGGGCTCGGCGAACTCGCGGGTCCCGTCGACCGGGTCGATGATCCACACTCTGCGGGCCCCGATCCGGCAGGCCGGGTCCGGGGCCTCCTCGCTGAGCACGACGTCGTCCGGTCTGGCCTGGGCCAGGGCCTGGGCCAGGAACTCCTGGGCCGTTCTGTCTCCCAGGGCCTTGCGTTCCTCGGCCCGTTCGGGCCCGGAGCGCACCCGGAGCAGCCGCCGTCCGGTTTCCCGGGCGAGTCGGACCGCCAGATCGCAGTCGTCGTGGTTCAACGGCATACCAGGCCCTCATCTCGTCGATCAGGATGACTCGATCAGGATGACAGAGCACCCTCAGTGACCGTACCTCAGGCACTCGGAACAGATCCGGGTGATTCCGGCCGTCGTCGAACGCCGTCGTCGAACGCCGACGGCGGAGGCCGGCGCGTCCTGCCGACCTGCCGTCCTGGGTTCGGAGCCGACCGGCGCTCCGTGGTCAATAGGCTCCCTGACCGCGCAGGACGGCTTTCCCCGTCCGCCAGAGGATCGACAGGTCCATTGCCAACGACCAGTTGTCCACGTACCTCAGATCCAATCTCAGGGACTCTTCCCAGGACAGATCGCTGCGACCGCTGATCTGCCACAGGCCGGTCAGTCCCGGCCGCACCCGCAGACGCCGTGTGGCGTCGTCGTTGTAGCCGGCGACCTCCTCCGGCAGGGGAGGTCTTGGACCGACCAGGGACATGTTCCCCCGAACGACGTTGATCAGCTGGGGAAGCTCATCGAGGGAGAAACGACGGAGAACGGCACCGATCCGGGTCACCCTGGGATCGCTGCGCATCTTGAAGAGAACGCCGTTCCCCTCGTCCCGTTCCCGCAGTTCCTCCCTGTGTTTCTCGGCGTCCATCACCATGGATCTGAACTTGAGCATGGTGAATTCCTTGCCGTCCAGACCGATACGTGTCTGGCGGAAAAGCACGGGTCCGCGGCTCGTGAACCGTATTCCCAGGGCAAGAGCGAACATGAGGGGTCCGAGGAGCAGAAGGAAGACAGAACCCATCAGCCTGTCGAAGGTCGTCTTCATCGCCATACGGCCGCCACTGATCATCGGACGTTCCAGATGCAACAGCGACAGTCCGGCGACCGGCCGAATGGACAGACGCGGTCCGGCGACCTCGATGATTCCGGGCGAAACGATGAGTTCGACCCCGCGCTCCTCCAGGGCCCACGAGAGCCTGCGCAGGGTCTGCCCGGACAGGTCCGGGTGCGAGACGACGGCCACGACGTGCGCCTTCAGCTCGTCCACAGCGGCGAGGATCTTGCTGGGGTCGCCGACCACGGGGACCCCGTGCACGTGGGACACCTGGACCCCCACCATCGGCACGCAGGCACCGACGGCCACGAGACCGTGCTGGGGTTCGTGGTCCAGCTTCTCGATCACAGCGACGGCGGCATCGGCCCTCCCGACGACGAGGACCTTCTGCAGCCCCCGGCCCCGGACCCTCAACTTGTAGATCCAGTCCCTCAGGTGATGCCGTTGGATCAGCGACAGAACGACGACCGTCGGAACCACGATCATCACGTAGACCCGCGACAGCTCTCCCCTGAAGCTGAACGAGGCCACTGCCATGACCGTGAACAGGACGAACCCGGCGTCCACCAGCCTGCGGTACTCCTCGGGGCCCGTTCCCAGGAAGCGGTACTCGTACCCCCGTTGGAGGGCGACCACCCCCAGCCAGATCAGGGGGACCAGCATCGACAGCAGGATGTACAGCGAGGTCGCCTGCAAGCCGAACCGGCAGACGAGGGCCACGAGGGCTGCCAGGACCGCGGAGGAGGCGTCACGGGTCATGGCCCGGCGACGGTACCCCTCGAGCAGGACCGCCGGGTCGTCGTCGAGGACGTCCGGGCGCGGCAACCGCATGACCTGCGGTGCGCTCGCCGCGGCGGGGGGCTCGCCGTGCGGAAGGCGGTGGGAGGAGCTTTCGGCGGACAGAAGGCCGACATCCCGGAGAGCTCGCGTTGGATCGGGGATTCCGTGATCCGACGACGCATCGATCGTCATCTGCGTGCGCTCCACCTCGTGTGAACAGTTCCACCTCTACTGCAGGAGGTGTACCCCCTGAGCCCTTGTCCCCCGGTTTGTTGGCCTTTGAGAGCATAGGACGGCGGCGCGGAACCCGTCGGGCAAATGACAGGGTCGATGGTCAAAGATGACAATTCGCCTACACTCCGTAGGAAGTGGACACGGAGCGCATGCATCACACGAGACTCCACTCCTTCCTCGAACCATCCCTGCACAGCTTTCCCCCGAAGCCTCGGAAGCCGTTTGCGGCCCTCAGTTGCACTGAACGCTGCGCACACGGTACGCCCTCGAAGGAGAATGACAAGTCATTCACTCTCCGCGCATACATAATCACGGAGGGTCCATTTGTGCAGATGAATGGCGTAAGGATGTCGCCCGGTCATCGCGAGCCGAGACCTCCTATTGCCGGTCGCTCCGATGTTCGAATCGAGGAAAGGTCGGGTCAACGCGCATTGACGGCGCCTTGGGCGCGGTCCCAGCCCTGCCGCAGAACGTCCTCGACGGCCTCGACGGCCTCGACGATCATCAGAGGGACCTCGGAACGTTCAGCGCCGGAGAAGTCCCGCAGCACGTAGTCCGCAGGGTCCATCCGTCCGGGGGGTCGGCCTATCCCCAGGCGGAGTCTGTTGTAGTCCTTGCTGCCGAGCGACTTGCTGATGGACTTCAACCCGTTGTGGCCGCCTTCGCCCCCGCCCCGTTTGAGCCGCAACCGTCCGAGCG
The DNA here is from genome assembly GCA_030837505.1 of Actinomycetota bacterium. GTDB lineage: Bacteria > Actinomycetota > Actinomycetes > Actinomycetales > Kineosporiaceae > JAUPKJ01. Next base: position 20,135 of record JAUPKJ010000168.1, on the reverse strand, counting down.
GAAGATCCAGCTCGTCATGGACGATCAGTAGCCGGTCGGGCCGCACCCGGAAGAACCGGACGAGGCCGCAGACGGGCCCACCGGACTCGTTCATGTACGAGGACGGACGGGCGAGCAGCAGCCTCGGTCCCGGGACCGCGCCCGACGGCCGGAGCCTCGTCTGGGCAACGGCGGCGCGGCAACGATGGGCGCTCAGCCGCTCCCCGAGATCGGCGGCGAGTCGCTCGACCACCATCGCCCCGAGATTGTGACGGTTTCCCTCGTACCGGGGTCCTGGATTGCCCAGTCCGATGACGAGCCAGGGGCTGTCGTCCGCTGCCTGAGCGACCGGCTCGCCCGCCCGGTCGAGCACCAGGTTCTCCCTTCCGTTCGAGAGTCCTCTGCGTGGCCCGCCCGGGCCCGGACTCGGGTATCGATCAGCGGTCTCCCGAGCGGTGGGGAAGATCCGAGGGGCCGTGGAGGAACAACGGAGGGTGCAAGGCGGTGCGGTGGGGCCGACGGTCCGGCCGTCGTTCCTGACCGCGCACACCGCCGACCCCACCGGGGTTCCGTGTCGGGAGGCAGGTCCCGACGAGCCCTGGTCAGCCCGCAGCGACCGGTTCGGCCTCCGCCTCGGCGTCCTCGGCGTCCTCTGCACTGGTCCCGGCGGCCATCACGGCGAAGACCATGGCCTGGGGGTCGGTGATCAGAGTGGCGCCGGCGGGCAGAGGAATCTGGCCCGCGTGGATCTGGGAACCGATCTGGAACTCGGACAGATCAAACTCGATCTGCTCCGGGATCGCTGTGGCCTCGACCTGAACGGACAAGGAGGTTGTCTCCGAGGTGAGCAGGCCCCCGGCAACGATGTCACCGACCAGGTGCAGTCGGACGTCGACGGTGACCTTCTCGCCCTGGCGAACCAGAAGGAGATCGACGTGCTCGATCTCCCCGCGCAGAGGGTTGCGCTGGATGTCCTTGGGTAGAGCGAGTTCGGTGTTGCCGTCCTGGAGTTCCAGGGTCAGCAGAACGTTGGACTGTTTGAGAGCCATCATGGTGGCGTGTCCGGGCAGGGTGAGATGCACGGGCTGCGCGCCGTGTCCGTAGAGAACAGCGGGAATCTGATGGGCTCGGCGCAGGCGCCGCGCCGCACCTTTGCCGAACTCGGAACGGGGCTCGGCAGCGAGCTTGACCTCGGGCACGTCTGGACTCCTCGTGTGAAGGCGCGGGAACGCCTCGGCAGCTATGGTCGGCGCGAGGCGCCTCGTACAGCGGTGGCGGCTGCGATCGGTGGGGCAAGGACGAACCGGACCGAGCGCCGCGCACGACGCACCGCGTCGATCACGGTGCCGCTGGAGCGGCAGCCCTCGCCGAGGCAACTGACATATCGTAGACCTCAGACGACACCCGCCGGAAATCGGTTGCGTGTCGCCGTTCGATTTCTATCAGTCCCCTCGGCGGGGCACCGCATCCTCAGCCGTTGCCCTCGAAGAGGCTGGCCACGGAGCCGTCATCGAAAACTTCACGGATCGCACGCGCCACCAAGGGGGCGATCGAGAGAACCGTGAGGGCGTCGAAGGAACGCTCCGGCGGAATGGGCAACGAGTTGGTCACGATCACTTCGCTGACCCCGGAATTCTTCAACCGGTCGACCGCAGGTCCCGAGAGCACGGCGTGCGTGGCCGCGATGATCACTTCGGCCGCACCGTTCTCCTGGAGGGCCTGAGCGGCCTGCGTGATCGTTCCCGCAGTGTCGATCATGTCGTCGACGAGGACGCAGGTGCGGCCCCGGACCTCGCCGACAAGTTCGTGGACCTTGACCCGGTTGGGGACATTGAGGTCCCGGCGCTTGTGAATGATCGCCAGAGGCGCTCCCAGCCGGTCGGACCACTGGTCCGCGACCCGGACACGACCGGCGTCCGGGCTGACCACGGTCAGACGGGAACGGTCCACCCGGGTGGCCACGTAGTCGCTGAGCAGGGGCAGGGCCCACAGGTGATCGACCGGGCCGTCGAAGAAGCCCTGGATCTGAGCCGTGTGCAGGTCCACCGACATGAGGCGGTCGGCCCCGGCGGTTCGGAACATGTCCGCCACCAGCCGGGCCGAGATGGGCTCGCGGCCCCGGTGCTTCTTGTCCTGGCGGGAATAGGCGTAGTACGGCGCGATGACGGTGATCCGTTTGGCGGAGGCCCGCTTGAGGGCATCGACCATCAACAGGTGCTCCATCAACCACTTGTTGATGGGGGCACAGTGGCTCTGCACCACGAAGGCGTCGCTGCCGCGGACGCTCTCGCCGAACCGCACATAGATCTCACCGTTCGCGAAATCGTAGGCACTGGTCGGAACCAGATCGGCCGAAAGCTCTGAGGCGATCTCCTCGGCGAGAGAGGGATGACCACGACCGCTCATGATCATCAACCGTTTCTCACTCGCCGTGGTGATGCCGGTCATCGGTTCTTCCCTTCACGCGGGTGACAGCTGCCTGCCGGTCGTGGTGCGGATTGGATCCCGGGTCGTGCGGTCCTCGATGACAGTGGTTCTCCTCTTTCGGCCTGAGGGCCGGGCCGATCGCCCGGGCAGGTTCGTCATGAGCCAGGGCGTTTCAGGGGGATCTTTCGCAAGGGCCCGATCGTGGCGCCCTGTTCGTGGGGACGGGGACCGTGGCACCCCGGTCAAGCACGGGAGGCCGGGCCCGCCCGGTGGTCGTCGTCCGCAGTCGCTGCGCCCCCGCCCCAGACGGCGACTCCCGGGGCCCGGCGGAAGGGGCCGATCGCGTCCCCCGGCTGCAGATCTGCGCCGGCGGCCAGGTGGACGAAGGGCCCGACCTCCGCCCCCGCGCCGATCTTCGCCTCGACGCCGTGGCACCGAATGATCCGGGCGTTCGCCTCCACGACGCAGTTGGTCAGGGTCGTGTCCGGACCGATCGTGGACCGGGCACCGATCCGGGTGCAACCGCACAGTTGTGTTCCGGGCAGCAGGATGACATCGCGTTCGATTTCCACCTCGACATCGACCCACGTGGTGCCCGGGTCGACGACCGTGACGCCGGAACGCATCCACTCCCGCAGGATCCGGGTGTTCAGTTCCCGGCCCATCGCGGCCAGTTGTACCCGGTCGTTGACCCCTTCGACCTGCCAGAGGTCGTCGGTGCCCATGGCCTTCACCGGACGGCCGTCCGCCTTGGCGAGGGCCAGCACGTCGGTCAGGTAGAGCTCGCCCTGGGCGTTGTCGGGGTCCAACCGCCCGAGCGCCTCGCGGAGCACGGCTGCGTCGAAGGCGTAGATCCCTGAGTTGATCTCGGTGATGGCCCGTTGGATCTCGTCGGCGTCCTTGTGCTCCACGATCCTGGCCACGGAGCCGTCGAGGTCCCGCACAACACGGCCATAACCGGTGGGATCGGCCACGTGGGCCGTCAGGACGGTGACCGCATTGGCGTCGGTCTCGTGCGTGCGTACGAGATCCTCCAGGGTGCGGGTCGTCAGAAGGGGCACGTCGCCGTAGGTGACGACGACGGTGCCCCGGAGGGGGTCGGGAAGCGGGCGCAGGCCGCACCACACGGCCCGTCCCGTCCCCTTGACCTCGTCCTGGTCCGCGACGACGGCCAGGGGATCCGTCTGGACAACATGCGAGGCAACCTGTTCCCGACAGTGCCGGACGACCACGCACAGGTGATCGGGTTGCAGACCTCGCGCAGCGGCCATGGCATGGCCGAGCAGGGAACGGCCACCGATGCCATGAAGCACCTTGGGGGTGGCCGACTTCATCCGGGTTCCTTCGCCGGCCGCGAGAACGATGACGGCCGACGGACGGTGCTGACTCACGGGGAGTGCCTCCTGGGCACCAGGGGGATGCGGCAGCGGAATCCTACTGGTCGCGGTCCGGACCGGATCGTTCGGTGGCCTGACCTGCCGACCTCTCCGACGTTGGCGGGGTCGGCCTGCCCCGGTCCAGGCCCGTTGGGTTGGGTCCGGACCGATTCGGTGTTGTTCCGGTCGGAATCCGTGGTACGGGTCCGGACCGGTGGCTCCGAGGCGACCCGGTGTCGCCGGTGCGGATCCAGAGCGCCGGTGTGGATCCAGAGCGCCGGTGCAGATCCGCCCGGCCCGGCGCAAGGAACCGGGCCCGTCCCGGATCCGGTCCCCTCGCTCCGCCCCCCTGATTCGAACAGGGACCTCAAGGCTCCAAAGGCCTGTGTGCTGCCGTTACACCAGGGCGGAAAGACCTGCCGCGCCACATGATCCCATGGAACGCAGGACGCAGACGGGTACGGATGCGATCGTACCCGCCGACTCTCCTCAGGATCTCAGAGCGTGTCCCGGAACTCCGTCGGCGGCGAACATCGGTCCGGTCGAGGGCCCTGCCGGGCCCACTTGACCCACTCGACTCGGGGGGTCCGAGTTACAGGGCATGATGGGCGGGTGACGACATCGCGGGAGGCTCGCACGGATGACGCTCCCCGGAGCGCACGTCCGGCGGGTCGGGCCAGGATGACCGGCAAACAGCGCCGGGAACAATTGCTGGCAGTAGGACGTCGGCTGTTCGCGGAGAAGGGTTTCGAAGGGACCAGCGTCGAGGAGATCGCGTCAACCGCAGGAGTTTCCAAACCTGTCGTATACGAACATTTCGGTGGCAAGGAGGGACTTTACGCGGTCGTGGTGGACAGGGAGATCAGAACCCTGCTCGACGCGATCACCGGTGCCCTGCAAATGGACGACCGTCCCAGACGACTGCTGGAACGGGCAGCCCTGGTCCTGCTCGACTACATCGAGACCTCCACCGACGGCTTCCGGATCCTCGTACGGGACTCGCCGGTGGCCCAGTCGACGGGGACCTTCGCCAGCCTGATCAGTGACGTCGCCAGCCAGGTCGAACACCTGCTCGCCGCAGAGTTCAAGGCGAGGAACCTCGAACCGAAGGTCGCACCCCTGTACGCCCAGATGCTCGTAGGCATGGTGGCTCTGACGGGACAGCACTGGCTGGACTCCCGCAAACCGCAGAAGGCCGACGTCGCTGCGCATCTGGTGAACCTGGCCTGGAACGGGCTGTCCGGATTGGAACGCCGTCCGAGCCTGAACCTGCCCGAGAACGAACGATGACCCACGGCCCCGGTCGGCGTGCCGCCCCGGTGCAGGGGCCCGGTTCGAAACCCTCCGACGGGGCCTGCGCGGAGGAGGACGAGGTCGATCGGATCGTCGCCGCCTGGCGACGGGAACGGCCCGATCTGGACGTCGCCCCTCTCCAGGTGCTGTCCCGGGTCAGTCGGCTCGACCGTCACCTCGACCGTCGGCGGGCCGCGGTGTTCGCCCGTCACGGCCTGGAGGGCTGGGAGTTCGACGTCCTGTCGGCCCTGCGTCGCTCAGGCAGCCCCTACCAGCTCTCGCCCGGACGATTGATGGCCGAGACCATGGTGGCCAGCGGAACGATCACCAACCGGGTCGACCGGCTCCAGGCCCGAGGTCTCGTCGTCCGGCTGCCCGATCCCTCGGACGGACGCGGAGTCATGGCGCGGCTCACGGCAGAGGGCGGACAGCTCGTGGACGCGGCCCTGGCCGGCCTCGTGGACTGGGAGCGAGAGCTGCTGGACCGGCTCGCCCCCGCAGAGCGCGAACTGCTGGGGGCGCTGCTCAAACGACTGGTCATCGGCTTCGACCTCCCCCGCTGACGTTCGACCTGCCCCGCTGACGGCGGCGGGCTCCCGCAGTTCGGCGGGCTCCCGCAAGCCGGCTCGCTCACGCCGACGGGTCCGCGGACTCAGCCCACGATCTCGGCGGCCACGAGCCACTCCTCCTCGATCTCCTGCCGCTCGCGCTGCAGGGAACGCAACTGCCGGTCCAGGGCCAGCACTGCCTCGTGGTCGGTCGCCTGACCGGCCATCTGCGTGTGCAGGCGCTCTTCCTGTTCCTGCAACCTGTTCAGACGACGTTCGAACCGGGCCATGTCCTTGCGCGCCTGACGGACGTCCCCCGCGGTGGGGCCGCCGCCGGGCCCGGAGGGGACGGTCCCCTGCCCGCCCGCTGCCCCTGCCGACCCTGCCGAGCCCTGGGCTCGCTCTGCGCCACGCGCTCCGCCGGGGAGGTCCGCGGACGCCTCCTGCGAGGCCCGGCGCAGCCTCAGGTACTCCTCGACCCCACCGGGAAGATCACGAATCCGCCCGTCCCCCAGGAGAGCCACCTGGTGATCGGTGACCCGTTCCAGGAGATACCGGTCGTGCGAGGCCACCACGAGCGTGCCCGGCCAGCCGTCGAGGGAGTCCTCCATGGCTGCGAGGGTGTCGGTGTCCAGGTCGTTCGTGGGTTCGTCGAGCAGAAGGACGTTCGGTTCGCCCATCATCAGGCGAAGCAACTGCAGACGGCGACGCTCCCCACCGGACAGTTCCCCGACAGGCGTCCACGTACGTTCCCGGGTGAAACCCAGCCGTTCGAGAAGCTGCCCGGCCGTCACCTCCCGGTCGCCGATCTGCACAGCTCCCCGGACCTGTTCCACCGCCTGTTGGACACGCAGCTGCGCGACCTCGTCGAGTTCCCGGACCTCCTGCGACAGGATCGCCGTCCGGACGGTGCTGCCCCGACGAACCCTGCCCGAGGACGGTTCCAGGTCGCCCAGCAGCAGCCTCAGCAGGGTGGTCTTGCCCGAGCCGTTCACACCGACGATCCCGACACGCTCCCCCGGGGCCAGCCTCCAGGTGACGTCCTGCAGCAGTTCCCGGTGTTCCGCGCCCTCGCCGACAGCGAAGGTGACCCCTTCCAGGTCGAGCACGTCCTTGCCCAGCCGGGCAGTTGCCATGCGCTGAAGGGCCAGCTGATCCCGCGGCGGCGGTTCCTGCGCGATCAGGTCGGCGGCAGCGTCCAGGCGGAAACGGGGCTTGCTCGTGCGGGCCGGTGCGCCCCGGCGCAGCCAGGCCAGCTCCTTGCGCAGGAGGTTCTCCCGGCGTTCCTCGCTGACGCCGGTGCGCCGATCCCGTTCTGCCCGCGCGAGCACCCAGGCCGCGTACCCGCCGTCGAACCCGTCGACCCTCCCGCCGTGGACCTCCCAGGTGCGGGTGCACACGGCGTCGAGGAACCACCGGTCGTGGGTCACCACGACGAGGCACCCCCGGCCGGCCGTCCACCGTTCCCCCAGGTGGCCCGCCAACCAGGCCACGGATTCCACGTCCAGATGGTTGGTGGGCTCGTCGAGCAGGAGAACGTCCCAGGACGCGACGAGCAGGGTGGCGAGGGCGACTTTCCGCCGCTGTCCACCGGACAGCCGCCCGATGGTCGCTCCCAGACCGCCCACGGCCGGGGCGTCCAAGCCGCCGAGCAGCCCGACCAGGACGTCCCGGATCCCCGGGTCGGCAGCCCACACGTGATCGGGAACCTCGCCGAGCACTGTGCGTCGGACGTCGGCCTCGGGATCGAGGTCATCGTTCTGTTCGAGCATCCCCAGGCGCAGGCCCCGGGTATGGGTGATCCGCCCTGAATCGGGTGACTGACGACGGGCCAGGACCCTCAACAAGGTGGACTTGCCGTCCCCGTTCCTGCCGACGATCCCGATCCGCATTCCGTCGTCCAGTCCCAGACAGACGCAGTCCAGGAGACGACGGGCGGCGAAGGAGACGACGACGTTCTCGACGTTCAGCAGATGTGCCATGATCCTGTTCGCAAAAGGGCGAGTCCTGTTCGAAAGGGCGGGTCTGATCCGGAAGGGGCGGGTCTGAAATCCGGTCAGGTCCTGGCGTGTTCGACGATCTCGGCGCCGTGCACCGGGCCGTGGGCCCGTCTGACGTCCCGAACGGAACCGCAGGCCGTCAGGGAAGCCGTGAGATCGAAGGCGTGTTCCGCATCCCGGACCAGGAACACGACCGTGGGACCGGAACCGGACACGATCCCGCCGAGAGCACCGCACGCCCGTCCGATTTTCAGAGTGATCTCGAGCTCCGGGGCCAGGGAACACGCTGCCGCTTCGAGGTCGTTGGCCAGCCTCGACCCCAGCAGAACCGGATCCCCCGCACGCAGGGCCTTCAGGAGCTGATCCGAGACTCGGGGCGCCGACAGGAACTCGCCGGCCCGCAACCGGTCCAGTTCCTCGTAGACCGCCGGGGTCGACAGCCCGCGGCCCGCGAGGGCCACCACCCACTGGTGGTCACCGACAGCCGGGACCTCCGTGAGGCGCTCGCCGCGGCCCGTGCCCACTGCCGTGCCCCCGACCAGGGCGAACGGGACATCGGAACCGAGTTGCGCGCCCAAGTGCAGCAGCTCTTGCCTGCTCAGGCCGGTGTCCCACAGGGTGTCGCAGGCCAGGAGCGCTGCGGCGGCATCGGCAGAGCCCCCGGCCATCCCGCCGGCCACGGGGATCCCCTTGCGGATGTGCAGCCGGGCCCCGGTCACGGTCCGCGTGTGTCGGGCCAGGAGCCGGGCCGCGCGGACGGCGAGGTTGGTCTCGTCGCAGGGGACCTGGTCGGCCTGGGTCCCCTCGACGGTCACGGTGATGTCGTCGGAGGGCTCGGCCGAGACCTCGTCGATGAGGGACACTGCGTGGAAGACGGTGGCCAGGTCATGGAAACCATCGGGCCGCGGCGCACCCACCACGAGCTCAAGATTGATCTTCGCGGGTGCGCGCACGGTCACCACCGTGGGCGTCGTCATGCGAGTACCCCTGCCTTGTTGCCTGATCTGAAGTTGCGGTGGACGACGTGGTCGGGTGCCCGAAGAACAGCGTGGGATCACGGGGCGGGAGCCGCAGTGTCCGGGGCTACGCTAGGAGATCACGTTCGATCCGAGCGTCACTATCCACGATGTGGCTCATCTGGTCAACGGCGGACCATTCTGCGGGATCAGCGGCCGGGATCGGTCAGGAGTTCGCAGTACACGGGTCTGTATCCGGTTCAGGAGGTCGGGACCGTTCGTGGGCCGCGGCGATGGCCGCGAAATCCGTGACCGACAACCGTTCGCCTCGGGACCGGGGGTCCACTCCTGCTTCCCGGAGCAGTTGTTCTGCCCTCGCGGCCGACCCGGCCCACCCGGCCAGGGCCGCCCGGAGGGTCTTGCGCCGCTGCGAGAAGGCCGCGTCCACACAGGCGAAGACGGCCGAAGGGGACACGTCCTGCGTCGGCCAGGGCCGACGTTTGAACGACACCAGTCCGGAATCGACATTCGGAACGGGCCAGAAGACGCTGCGTGGCACGGTCCCTGCGCGACTCACCTGTGCGTACCAGGCCGCTTTGGCCGAGGGAATCCCATAGGCCGGTTCCCCCGGGCGGGCTGCCAGACGCTCCGCGACCTCGGCCTGGACGAGGATCAGCCCCTTGGCCAAGGTCTCGAAACGTTCCAGGAAGGTCAGGAGGACCGGAACCGCGATGTTGTAGGGCAGATTCGCGACGAGGGCCGTGGGGGCAACGGGCAGGGTACTGATCCGCAGGGCGTCGTCAGTGATCACCCGGAGGTGGTCGGACCCCGCGGGACAACGGCGGGCGACGGTACCGGGCAGGGCAGCGGCCAGGGTTCTGTCGACCTCCACGGCGAGGACCTCGGCTCCGGTCTCCAGAAGAGCCAGGGTGAGGGAGCCGAGCCCCGGACCGACCTCCACGACGGTGTCCTGGGGCCCGAGTCCTGCCAACCGGACGATCCGGCGCACCGTGTTGGCGTCGTGCATGAAGTTCTGGCCCTTGGACTTGGTCGGGCGGACTGCGAGTTCCGTGGCCAGCCGGCGGATCTGGGCCGGCCCCAGCAGGTCGGCGACGATGGCTGTCACGGGACCAGGGTGGCAGAGCCCCCGGAGGACCGGACGAGGTGGTGGGAGTTTCCTGCTGGAACACCGAGTGGGTCCCGACCCTCGTCGTGACGGTCGGGACCCACTCTGATCGTCGGAGACAGCCGGATCTCGCCGCTGAGATCCGGCCATCGCCGATGACCGCGCCGTCCTCACCTGCGTCATCGAAGGCCTGGCGGCGGTTCTTGGACACGGCCCGCCGACCGTGTGACCGGGGACGTCAGTCGTACAAGTGTGCTCCGCATCCCCATTGACCGGCACCGGCCTTGTTGTAGAGCAGTTTCGCCCGGTACGTCTGCTCCGCCGAGGAAGCGTCCGAAGGGTTTCCCGATCCGCCCACGGAAGCCCAGGTGGAGGGGCTGAACTGATAGAGCCCGTAGTACCCGGCCGGGTTGACGGCCTGGGGGTTGCCACCGGACTCGCACTGCGCCAAGGCACCCCAGTTGAGGCCGTCCGCCCCGGCGACGGAGCCTCCCCCGCTGCTGTCCTGGGCCTTGGGTTTGGTTCCGACCTGGACAACCTCGGTCACCGGTGCCGTGAGGAGTTTCTTGGCCACCACCGTGGTGCTGATGACTTTACCGTTGGCAGTGATGTCACGGTAGGTGACTTGCCGACTACCGTCTTTTCCGGGGGTGATGACCTTGGTGGTGCCCTTGGTGAGCGAAGCGGTATCGCGTTTCTCGGTCTCGTGGGCCACCGGGACCTTGGTGGTACGAGTCCGGTGAACGATCCTGGTGACAGCGATCACCTGTCCCTCGACCGTGCTGCTGTTGATGGACACAGAGAGCGTGTCCAGTTTCCCCAGGGTGATCTTCTGTTCTTCCAGCAGATCGCCGACGGTGGGGGCCGTGGTGGTGACGGCGGCGGTGCGGCCGTCGGCTGCCAGGGTGATTTTCTTGGGAGTCGAGACCAACAGGCGCATCCCGCTGCGGCCGATCGCTTCGGAACGGGACACGGAGAGCCGTGCTCCTTCCGCGCGTATCCCCAGCGACTGCAGCGCATTGTCCACGGTCAGTTCCGTGGTCCAGTAGTCGTGGCGCTTGCCGTCGGTGGTGACGGACAGCGGACGGCCGAAACGAACCACGACCTCATCGCCGTCGGAAAGCTCGCTGTCGGCCGCCGGAGCGACCAGGTCATGGTCCCCCACAGTGATTTTCCGAGATGTCAGAAGGCTCCCCACGGTGTCGGCGCTGTTCCGGATCTCGTTGCTCCGGCCGTCCACCGTGAGGATGATGGTCTTGTCGATGTCGGCATACGCCACCGTCCCACCGACGATGACGCTCAGCACCGCGGCCTGAGCGGCGACACGGGCCGTGCGACCTCTGAGAATATCGAACACGATGTTCCAGACCTCGGTCCTCCGGGCACGGCACTCCAGGAAGTCGCACGTCCCCCGGTGGACGTCGTTGCATCCATGTCAGGTACGGGCGGTCACCGTTGGCCGCACCTCGCTACGCACGTTCCCGGGAGTGTTCGTCCGATCCCGGCTGTCGCGGGCCACCGTAACGAAACCCCGCCCATACGCCAAGGCGATGAACGGCACCCTACGGCCAGTGGCCTTGAACCGTAGCGCTCACCAAAGAGTCGGGACCTGCTGCGGTCGGGCGAAGCCCACGACACGGGCCTGACACGAAATCATCTGTTCGGGTGATGGTCGAAGATGGCTGTTCTCACGGATTTGACCGTATCGGAGTACAGAACGTAACAGGGAGTGTGCGCCGGTTCCCCGGCCCCTTTCGGACAGTCGATCACCGGGAAACGGGGAACGGCCCGTGAAGTCACCACAGTCCGTCAAGTCACCATGATCGAACTGTGAAGTCACCATGGTCGAAGTCACCACGGCCCGTAAAGATCTTCAAAGGTGGCGTCCAGACCGGCACAGACCGCTTCCAGATCGAGCCCCAACACCTGTGCCATGGTCCGGACGGTGTGCGGCACGAGGTAGGAGGCATTGACCTTGCCCCGGTGAGGGGTTGGGGTCAGGTAGGGGGCGTCGGTCTCCACCGACAACAACCGCAGAGGAACCTCGGCGAGGGCCGCCCTCAGGGAATGTGCGTTCTTGAAGGTGATGTTCCCTGCGAACGACAGGTACCACCCGTTGTCGACACAGGTCCGTGCCATTTCTGCGTCGCCGGAGAAGCAGTGGAAAACCGTCCTCGCCGGAGCCCCCTGGTCCTTCAGGACCCGCAGGACGTCCTCGTGGGCATCCCTGTCATGGATCTGGAGCACACGGTCCGTCCGTTTCGCGAGCTCGATGTGGAGCCGGAACGATTCCTCCGCGGCGGCCCTTCCTGCCGGGTCCGTCACCCAATGGTGGTCCAGACCCGTTTCCCCGATGACCCGGATCCGCGGATGCGAGGCCAACTCCTCGAGCTCGGCGAAAGCCGCGTGGAGCGCGGGAGAACCGGCCGAGAAACGGCTCGCCTGGGTGGGGTGGAGCGCAACGCCGCCGAGCAGGGCGGGGTACCGCTGGACCGCGTCGAGGGTCCGGCGAGCGCTGTCCAGGTCGCACCCGATCTGCACGGCCCGGGTGACGTTGACGGCGGCTGCCGCCTTCAGGACCGTCTCGACGTCGAGGGGGTCCTCGCCCGAACGAGCGAGGTCGAAATGGGCGTGGCCGTCGGCGACCGGCGAGGGAAGCGGCTCCGGCAGGGGCGGCAGGCCGGCGGGCAGAGGTGGTCCGACGGGCAGGGACGGGCCGGCGGGCAGGGGCGGGCCCGTCACGGAATGGTTCATTGGCTCTCGCTCTCCCGCATGCGCTCCAGTTCCTCAGCGATCACGGAGTCGTCGAGTTTGCGGAACACCGGTTTCGGGGGTGCGACCGGCGTGCCGGGAACGATCGGTGTCGATTCCCAGGGCGACATGTTCGTTCCGACCCGGTAATCACCGGTGATCACGGGGTACCCGGGACCGCCGTCGAGGTCCTCGACCTCTTGGATCTGCGGCATCGGGGACACCGTTCCCGTGCCGCCCAGGGCCTCGTGGACGGCCTGGGCGCTGTGCGGAAGGAAAGGCGAGAGGAGGACCCGCAGGTCCTCCACGGCCTGGGCGGCCACGTGCAGGACGGTCCGCATCCGGTCGGGGTCTTCCTTCTTGAGCTTCCAGGGAGCCATGTCCGACAGGTATTTGTTGGCCTCGGCCACCACCTTCATGGCCTCGGTGATTCCCTGCTTCTGACGATGGGTCGACAGCAGGGCTCCGACGGTGTCGAAGGCCTTCCCCGTCGAGGACAGCAGCGCCCGGTCGGCGTCGGTCAAGGTCCCGGCCTCGGGAAGGGAACCGCAATTCTTGTGGATCATCGAGGCGGTGCGGTTGACGAGGTTGCCCCACCCGGCGACCAGTTCGTCGTTGGTCCGGCGGACGAACTCCGACCACGTGAAGTCGGTGTCCTGGTTCTCGGGTCCCGCGGTGGCGATGAAGTATCGCAGGGCGTCCGGCTGGTAACGGGCCAGCATGTCCCGCACGTAGATGACCACTCCGCGGCTGGAGGAGAACTGTTTCCCCTCCATGGTGAGGAATTCGCTGCTCACGACGTCCGAGGGGAGCGACAGATCGCCGTACTGTCCCGGGGATCCGCCGCGGGAACCCTTGCCCGAGTAGGCCAGCAGTTCGGCGGGCCAGATCTGGGAATGGAAGGTGATGTTGTCCTTGCCCATGAAGTAGCAGGACCGGGCAGCGGGATCGCACCACCACTGCCGCCAGGCTTCGGGGTCGCCGCCCCTTCGCGCCCATTCCACGGAGGCCGAGAGGTAACCGATGACGGCGTCGAACCAGACGTACAACCGTTTGGTGGGATTGTCCTCCCAGCCGGGCAGGGGCACCGGGATTCCCCAGTCGAGGTCCCGGGTCATCGCCCTCGGTCGCACGTCGTCCAGGAGGTTCAGGGAGAACCGCAACACGTTCGGCCGCCAGTCGGTGCGCCCCCTGAGCCAGGTCGTCAGGCTCTCGGTCAGGGCGGGCAGATCCAGGAAGAGGTGCTCGGTCTGGACGAATTTCGGGGTCTCACCATTGATGCGGCTGCGAGGGTTGCGCAGTTCCGCAGGGTCGAGCTGGTGACCGCAGCTGTCGCATTGATCGCCCCGGGCCCCGTCGTACCCACAGATCGGGCAGGTGCCCTCGATGTAGCGGTCGGGCAGGGTGCGCCCCGTGGAGGGAGAAATCGCCCCCGTGGTGGTTCGAGGAACGAGATACCCGTTGCGGTGGACGGTTCGGAACATTTCCTGGGCGACCGCGTAATGGTTGCGCGTGGTCGTCCTGGTGAACAGGTCGTAGGAGAGTCCCAGGGCGTGCAGATCCTCCACGATCACGCGGTTGTACCGGTCGGCGAGTTCCTTGGCGGTCACGCCCTCGCGCTCGGCCTGCACCAGGATGGGGGTCCCGTGCTCGTCCGTGCCGGAGACCATCAGCACGTCGTGCCCTGCCATCCGCATGTACCGGCTGAAGACGTCGGAGGGAACACCGAACCCGGCGACATGGCCGATGTGTCGCGGGCCGTTGGCGTAGGGCCAGGCCACTGCAGAAAGGACGTGCGTCATGCCGCAGATCCTAGGGCCTGTCCCGCAGGCTGCCGTTGCGGTGCTCGTGTTCAGCCGAGTCTGGTCAGTCCTCTGCGCAGTTGGCGGACGGCCTGAGTGATGCGGTGCTCGTTCTCGATGAGGGCGAAACGCACGAAGCCGTCCCCCTCCGGGCCGAACCCCACTCCGGGGGAGACCGCGACCTGGCATTGGGTGACCAGGAGCTTGGCGAAATCGATCGATCCCATGTCCCGGTAGGCCGGGGGGATCGGCGCCCACAGGAACATGGTTCCCCTCGGTCTGGTCACCGGCCAGCCGATCCGTTCGAGACCGTCGCAGAGGGCGTTGCGACGGGACTCGTAGATCGCGCACACCTCGTCCGGGTAGTCGCAGGCCTCGTTCATGGTGACGGTGGCGGCGATCTGCACTGGCTGGAACGTGCCGTAGTCCAGGTAACTCTTCAGTTTGCTGAGTGCTCCGACCACCTCGGCGTTGCCGAGCATGAAGGCCATGCGCCAGCCTGCCATCGAGAACGACTTCGTCATCGAGTACAGCTCGACGGCGCAGTCCGTCCCGCCGTCGCACTGCAGGATCGAGGGAGGCCGCCACCCGTCGAACGCGACGTCCGCGTAGGCGAAATCGTGCACCAGGACGACGTCCCGCTCCCTGGCCCAGTCCACGAGCCGCTGGAGGTCCTCCAGTTCCACGGTCGCCGTCGTCGGGTTGTGGGGAAAGGACAGCACGACGACCCGAGGTTTGGGCCAACCGTATTCCCAGGCTTCCATCACGTTGCTGAAATAGTCCTGCCCCTGGCCGATCGGGACCTGGCGGCTGTCGGCCCCCGCGAAGTACGGACCCCAGATGTGGATCGGGTACGAGGGGGACGGCACCAACGCGGCGTCCCCCGGTTGCAACAGCACCCACATCAGGTGGCTGAACCCCTCCTTGGCCCCGATGGTCGCGATCACCTGACGCTCGGGGTCGAGATCGACCTTGAACCGGGTCGCGTACCGGTCGGCGATGGCCAGACGGAGCTTCGGTATGCCCTTGCTCGCCGAGTACCGATGGTTACGGGGATTGTGGGCGGCCTGCGAAAGCTTCTCGACGGCGACCTGGGGCGAGGGGATGTCCGGGTTGCCGAACCCGAGGTCGATGACGTCCTTGCCCTCTCTGCGGGCTTGGACCTTCAAGGTGTCGATGATGGTGAAGACATACGGGGGCAGGCCAGGGATCCGACGGAACTCCACGGAGCCACCGTACGTCGCCGCACGGCGCAAGCCGTGTATTCACCGCCGGTGCCCACGCGGGAAACCGGTGCCCTCACGGGAGAGCAGTGCCCTCACGGGAGACCTCTGGTCGGTCCTCTGCGGACCGGGCCCTGGTCACGGCCTCGTACAGGGCCCGTTTGGGCACTCGGGAGGGCACGGCGACGGCCGCGACCGCGTCCTTGAGTCTTTCCCCGTCCTCGACACGGCTGAGGACCTGGGGCACGAGGTCGCCGATGGCCTCGGGCGACAGGGGCCCGTCGGCCGGACGCCCTGCCACGACGAGGGTGACCTCGCCTCGAACGCCCCCGTCCGACACCCGTTCGGCCAGGGTTCCCAACGGCTCCCGCACGACCTCCTCGTAGGTCTTGGTCATCTCTCGACAGAGAGCTGCGGGACGATCCGGGCCGAAGACCTTCGCCATGTCCGTCAGGGCAGCGGCAAGGCGGTGCGGGGCCTCGAAGAGAACCATGGTGCGGGACTCGTCGGACAGAGCCTGCAGCGCTCGGCGCCGTTCCCCCGGTCTGCGCGGGAGAAAACCTTCGAAACAGAACCTGTCCGTGGCCAGACCGGACAGCGCCAACGCCGTGAGAACCGCGGATGGTCCGGGAACAACCCGGACCCGCACTCCCGCGTCCACGGCGGCCCGTACGGCTCGCAACCCCGGATCCGACACCACCGGCATGCCGGCATCGGTGACCACCAGGACGGTCGCTCCGTCGAGGGCAGCTTGCACGAGTTCCGTCGAACGCACGGTCTCGTTGTGCTCGTGATAGCTGATGATCTTTCCAGTGGGCGTGACGCCGAGGGCACAGGCCAGGCGCCGCAGCCTTCGGGTGTCCTCCGCAGCGATCACGTCCGCCGTCGCTATCAGTTCGGTGAGGCGGGCGGGAGCGTCCGAGGCATCGCCGATGGGGGTGGCCGCGAGCACGAGAGCGCCGGGGCAGGATTCCGTCACGACTGCATCATGTCCGTTCCCCAGGGCCTCGGGCCACTCCCTTGTCAGAGGGCCGTCGGTGCCCTGTTCGACAGGTCGGAGGACCTCGCGTGCCCGGTCCGTGCAGAAGTGCCGCTTCCCCTGGCGCCGTCCCCACCTACGATGGGCCGGTGACTCTCACCGCAGTGAAGCAGGTGCCGTCCTCGGAGTCGGCGGAGCGGGTCAGGGCGCAGCTGCGGGTCCGTCTGCTCGGCGGGAGCGCGTCCAACCGCTTCTGGGGATGGGCAGGTCCGACGATCATTGCGTTGATCGGTGGGTTCCTGCGTTTCTGGCACCTCGACCGCCCCGAGAAACTGGTGTTCGACGAGACCTACTACGTCAAGCAGGCGGCTTCCTACCTGCAGGTCGGGTACGAACAGGCCGGCGATCCTGCGATCAAGGAACACGACAAGCTCTTCGTGAGCGGAACCACGGATGTCTTCGGCTCCACCGCGGACTTCGTGGTCCACCCCCCGGTGGGCAAATGGATGATTGCTCTCGGGGAGTTGTTGCTGGGAGCAGACAACCAGTGGGGTTGGCGTTTTGCCTCCGCCCTCGTCGGAACCCTGACCCTGCTCATGATGGGTCGGATTGCTCGGCGTCTGTTGGGTTCGACCCTGTTGGGATGCACCGCTGCCCTGCTGCTCGCTGTGGACGGGCAGCATTTCGTCCACAGCCGGACGGGCCTTTTGGACCTGTTCGTCATGTTCTGGGCCTTGGCGGCTTTCGGCTGTCTCCTCCTGGACAGAGACCGGGCCAGGACCCGGTTGGCCACCAAGGTCGCTCACGGGGCCGACGTCGACGGTTTCGGTCCCGGGCTGGGGATCCGGTGGTGGCGGATGGCTGCGGGGATCTGCTTGGGGCTGGCCGCAGGGGTGAAGTGGTCCGGGCTGTTCTTCCTGGCGGTCTTCGGAATCATGTCCGTTCTGTGGGATCTCTCGGCGCGCCGTTCCCTGGGCGGTCGCCATTGGTGGGCGACGGGCCTGGTCCGGGACGGCGGATGGGCCGCCGTCCAGATGCTCCCCCTGGCCCTGGCGGCCTACCTGGCCTCGTGGACGGGCTGGTTCCGCTCGGAGAACGGCTACCACCGGCAATGGGCCGGCGCCCACCCCTCGGAACACTTCGGGTGGGTACCGGACGTACTGCGCAGCCTGTGGAAGTACCACCAGGACATGTACAGCGTGAACGTCAAACTCTCCACGCCGCACCCGTACCAATCGAACCCCTGGTCCTGGCTGGTCATGGGCAGACCGACGGCCTTCGAGTACGAGGGGGTGCCGCACGGCCAGAAGGGGTGCACCGCCGCAGAGTGTTCCCAGGCGATCACCGCGATCGGGAACCCCGTGATCTGGTGGGGCGGCACGATCGCGATCGGGATCCTCCTGGTGCGGTGGGCCCTGGGACGGGACTGGAGAGCCGGGGCGATCTTGGCAGGGCTGGCCGCCGGTTACCTCCCCTGGTTCAACTACCAGGACCGTACGATCTACAACTTCTACGCCGTGGCCTTCGCGCCCTGGGTGGTCCTCGCCCTCACCTACGTCCTGGGGATGGCGCTCGGATCCCGCAAGTCCTCACCGGACCGTCGTCTGTACGGATCGGTCGTCACCGGCGCCGTGGTATTGCTCGCGGTCATGGCCTTCGCCTGGTTCTACCCGATCTACGTGTACGAGGTGATCCCCCGCACGTCCTGGAGTGACCGGATGTGGTTGCCCAGCTGGATCTGATCGGACGCCCTCCCCCTCGGGCCCGGGCCGGGTCAGGCTGCGGCCCGGGCTGTCGACAGGAGGCGTTCCAGCCGGTGGGGGAACCACCAGCAGGCGGACCCCGCCATCGCCAGGACGGCGGGCACGATGGTCATCCTGACGACCAGGGCATCGACGAGAACCCCGAACGCGAGGGCGAAACCGATGGATTTGATGGTCAGGTCGTCGTTGGCCACGAACCCTGCGAAGATCCCCGCCATGATCAGTGCTGCGGCGGTGACGACACGGGCGCTGTGCCGGAAACCGGCGACCACGCAATCGACGGGGGAACAGCCGTGCCGTCGTTCCTCCAGCATCCGGGCGACGAGGAAAACCTGGTAGTCCATCGCCAGACCGAACAGGATTCCCACCAACAGGGTCGGCAGGATGCTCACCACCGGGAGCGGCTGTTCCACACCGAGGAACTCGCTCAGCCAGCCCCACTGGAAAACCGCCACCACCGCCCCGAGAGTCGCCCCGACGCTGAGGAGGAAGCCCGCCACAGCCACGACCGGCACCAGAACGGACCGGAGCACGACCATGAGCAGGAGCAGCGCCAGAAGGCTGATCACTCCGAGGTAGATCGGCAGAGCAGCGGTCAGACGGGAGGCGACATCGCTGTCGGCGGCGGCCCCGCCGGTCACGCGCACGCGGGCCCCCGCCCGATCGCCCGATCGATCGGTCTGATCCCGGATTCGGGTGACCAGCTCCCTCGTCCCCGGGCTCCTGGGAGCGGTCTCGGGGGTCACCATGATCACTGCGGTGTCCCCGTCGCTGTTGACCACAGGAGGGGCGACAGCCGCGGCTCCGTCCATCCGTTCCAGTTCGGAGGCGAGGCCGAGAGCCACCGGTAGCGCACGTTCCCGGCCGGGAGTGTCCACGACGACCATGAGAGAACCGTTCCGCCCCACCCCGAATCCCTGCGTGACCATGTCGTACGCCTGGCGCTGGGTCGAGGAGACGGGCGCAGAGGCCGCATCGGGCAGACCGAGTCGCAAGGAAGCCGCCGGGATCGACGCCAACCCCAGGAGCAACACGGAGACGATCAGGACCGGTCCCCTGTGTCGAATCACGAAGAGTACCCAGCGCAGTCCCAGAGTCACACTGTTCGAGCGGTCGGTCGTCAGATCCCGGGTCTGGAACCTGCGGTTCCCGGACGACAGGACCCGTCCCCGGGCCAACCCGAGCAGCGCGGGGAGGAGAGTGATCGCGATGGCGACCGCCAGGGCGACCGTGCAGGCCGCAGCCACTCCCATCGCCGTGAGAACAGGGATCCCGATCACCGAGAGACCCCCGAGCGCCACGACGACGGTGGCTCCGGCGAGGACGACGGTCCCGCCCGCCGTCGAGGTGGCCCGGGCTGCTGCTCGTTGTGCGGAACAGCCCTGGTCGATCTCGTGACGGTAGCGGGAGAGAATGAGCAGGGTGTAGTCGATGCCCACTGCCAGTCCGAGCATCAGGGCGATGATCGGCGTCGTCGAGGAGAGATCGACGAACCCCGTGGCCACCGTTATTCCCCACAGCCCCAGCAGGACCCCTGCCAGGGCCGTCACGATCGGGAGGACAGCGGCCACCGCGGACCCGAAGGTCACTGACAACACGACGAGAGCCATCCCGATCCCCAGGATCTCGTTCCGGCCTGTCGTGGGGATCTCCGTGAGGGCGCTGCCCGTGATCTCGACCTTCAGACCGGCCTCGCGCCCAGCACGGGGAACCTTCAGCAGGGCCTCCCGATCAGCAGCCCCCAGTTCACCGGGGGGAACCCTGTACTGCACCTGCGTGAAACCGGTGCGACCGTCCTGCGAATAGGCACCCGTCAGATCCGGGCCGAGGACGAGGAACACCTGTGGCAGGGCTCGCAGGGCCCGGTTCACCGTGTCCGTCGCCGACCTCGGTGCAGGGTCCGTCAGGTGGG
>JAUPKJ010000019.1 GCA_030837505.1 Actinomycetota bacterium | reverse complement strand
CCCCGGGCGTCGGTGGCGCGGACCTCGAAGCGCAGCATCCGGCCGTCGGCCCCCAGCGGCGTGGCGTGGACCGTGACAGCTTCGCCGAGGGGCGTGGGGCGCAGGTGCAGCAGAGCGATCCGGCTGCCCACGGTCGTTTGCCCCGGCTGGAGCGCCGTCCGGGCGGCCACGCACGTCGCGGCCTCGCACCACGCCAGGAGGCGGGGGGTACCCAGCACCGGCAGGTCCCCACTGCCCAGGGCTTCCGCGGTGTCCTCGGCCGCGACGGTGAAGGTCATCTCTGCGCGTTCCATGGTCCCACGGTAGGGCTCACCCCCGACAGCCACCTCGTGCCGGTCACCCCAAGGTGTCCGAGTCCTCAGCAGGAATCGTCGGGGAGTGACGATCCGCGCCTGCGCGCGATGATCGGCGACAAGGTGCGGTTTTTTCCGCGTTGGGGACCCTCCTGCGCGTCCACCCCTTAACCTGGGCAAACGTCCGATCCCGTACAGAGGTGCGATGTGCCCCTGGGCGTTCGTGGTCCCGGCGGGATTCTTCGACCGGCAGGGACGGAATCCGCGCCGTGCCAGCAGCGGTCGCCGGCGTCCGGGGCGGGACAACGCGCACAGGTGAGGAAGTGGATGAGAGACGGAACGATCGACCTGAGGATCTCCGTGCGGGGAAGCACGGGCTCCGACGGTCCGGACAGCCTGGTCGACTGGTTGCGCAGCGACACCCGTCTGCGGGGTCGAGTCACCATCGTGGCGGCCCCGCCGCTCCCTGGGACCATGTCCGTGGGGACCGAGGTGGTCGTTGCGTTGACGTCCACGGGGTCCGTGGCCGTGCTGGCCGGTTGTCTGCGGACCTGGCTGGTGCAACGCCGCTGTGACGTCAGCGTGAAGATCGAGGAACCGGGTGGGCGGGACGTCGTCATCGACGTGCGCAGAGCGCCGGACGCCGAAGCGATCCTGGGCAGGATCCTCGCACTGCTGCCCGACGACCCCCCGGAACCCGAGGGCCGGGGATGACGGCGCTGCCGGATCCCGACCGTTCCCGCGCACTGCTCATCGGGGTCGCCGACTACGCGGGGTTCCCCGCTCTCCCGGCGGCTCAGAACAATTTGCGCTCCTTGAGGGGTCTGCTCACGAATCCCACGAGCGGCTGGCTGGCTTCCCGTCGGTGCCGGACCGTTCCCGACGCCAAGGCCCCCGCAGACGTCTTTCCCCTGGTGAAGGAGTTGGCGAACCAGGCGGAGGACACCTTCCTGCTCTACTTCGCCGGGCACGGTTGCATCGGCTCCGGCAACGAGCTGCACCTGTGCCTGGGTGCGACGGCTCCCGAGGAGCTGTGGTACACGTCCCTGCCGTACCAGCAGGTCCGACAGGCCCTGCTCGGAGCCAGGGCCTGCCGCCGGATCGTGATCCTGGACTGTTGTTACAGCGGGAGAGCCATCACCACGATGGGCTCACGGGCCCAGGCCATCGCCGGTGGGCTTCCGATCGAGGGAACGTACGTGCTGACGGCCACGGGCGCCACGGAGGAGGCGTTCGCGCCGCGGGGACAGGAACACACCACGTTCAGCAAGGCTCTGATCGAAATTTTGGACGAGGGCCTCCCGGACGCGCCGGAGCTGCTGACCTGCTCGACCCTCTTCCGGGAGCTGGACCGCAGGCTCGTGGGTCAAGGGGCTCCGCGTCCGCACCAACAGGGCCACGACACCGTCACCGACCTGGCCCTCGCCCGCAACCGTGCCCACCGGCCGGGTCCGGCCCCCCAGGCGGGCGACCCGCTCGTGCCCGCTTCCCTCCCGGCCTCCCTGAGAACCGGTTTGGACAGCCCCCACCCCCAGATCCGTATCGGTACGGTGAGGGAACTGGCCTCTTGGTTGCACGGGACCCCCGCTCAGCAGGCCACGGCCCGGACGGAACTGTTACAGATCGCGGCCCGGGACATCGCGCAGGTCGCAGAGATCGCGCACCAGGCGCTGCGGGGATCCCCTGTCCTGGGTGTGCCGCCGGCGACAGTCACGGTCCTCCCCGGCCCCTTGCTCTCCGAGGAGCACGACTCCCCGGAGAGCGGTGTGAGGTCCAGCGTGTCGAACTTCTGGGACGAATCAGCCGAAACCGGGAAGGGGCCTTCTCCGGTGGAGCCGCGGCACTCTTCCGGCCCGGGGACGGCGGAGCACCGCGGTTTCTGGGCCGGTGCAGCCCTCTGGACCTGGGACGCCCTGTGGCTGTTGCCGGCCGTGCTGGGGGCGGGGCTGCTCAACTGGGTCGGATTCCTGATCATCGGCCTGCGGGCCCGGAGAGACCGGTGGCTTCTCCTCGCAGGAATCAGCTTCGCAATCATGCTTGCTCTCGTCTGTCTGCCCCCGGAGGAGGAACTCAACGGGGCGTGGGGCTTCGCCTTTATCGGCAATTGGCTCCTCCTCCTGGCGATCTCCGTGTACGAACACAGGAATTGGCGGCATTTCCAGAAGGACCGCCGGTCACGACAACGGTCCCGCCGGTCCCGCCGGTCCCGGCGACAGTCCCACCGGTCCTGAGCCCATCAAGATCCTGCGGCGGGGAGCCGATCCCTCGGACGTGAGCCGTGAACCGATGTCCGTGGAGCCGTTCCTGCATGCCCTGGTCGATCTGCTCGGGTCAGACCTGCACTGCAAGGTCGGCTCACCGCCCAGGGTGCGGATCGACGGGCGCCTGCGCAAACTGCAGGTGCCGTCCCTGATCCCCTCGGACACCGAGCACATGGTGCGGGAGGTCCTGCGCGAGGACATGCTGGAGGAGTTCCTGGTCAAGAACGAGGCGGACTTCGCGTACTCCCTGAGCGGGGTGGGACGTTTCCGGGTCAACGCCTTCCGCGCCCGGGGCGCCGCCGGGCTGGTCTTCCGGCGGGTGTCGACGAACGCCGCCTCCCTCGTGGAGCTGGGGATGCCTGCGGCCATCTCGTCGCTGGCTCTGGAACCCCGCGGGCTCGTGCTGGTCACGGGACCCACGGGCTCCGGCAAGACCACGACCCTCGCCGGGATGGTCGATCTGATCAACACGCAGCGGGAGGTTCACGTCGTCACGATCGAGGACCCCATCGAGGTCCTCCACGAGGACAAGCTCTCGATGATCAACCAGCGGGAGGTGCGGATCGACACGAACGACTTCGCCGTGGCGCTGCGGGCAGCAATGCGCCAGGATCCCGACGTGATCCTCGTGGGCGAGATGCGCGACCAGGAGACGGTGAAGGCCGCGCTCGCTGCCGCCGAGACGGGGCACTTCGTCATGTCCACCCTGCACACGACCGATGCGCAGGAAACCGTGGCCCGCGTGATCGACTTCTTCCCTCCGCACGAACAGAATCAGGTCCGGATGTCGCTCGCGGGGGCCCTCAAGGGGATCATCTGCCAGCGGCTGTTGGCCCGAGCGGACGGGCAGGGCCGATGTGTGGCCATGGAGATCTGCATCAACACCGGCCGCGTCTCCGACGCGATCGTCGACCCCGAGAAGACCTTCATGATGAATGACCTGATCAAGGAAGGCGCCTACTACGGGATGCAGACCTTCGATCAGCACCTCATCACCCTGGTCGCCGACGGTGTCGTGTCCGTCCAGGACGCCATGTCCACCTCGACCAATCCCCACGACCTCACCGTCGATCTGCGCCAACGCGGCCTGATCGCCTGAGCCTGCCCGCCCGTCGGGGCAGGCCCGACGAGTCGGCCGACGCCACAGCAGCCTCCCGGTTCACCCCGTACGCCCGAGATGCGGCTTTCCGGTCGCACTCCCGCAAGCTCCAATCCCAACTCGCCCCCCGAAACCGCCACCCAGTTGTGATTTGCTCGTGCCTGAATCACCACTATTTCCGGGGGAGGAAGGCCGTGTTGGGTATTCAGCCAGGCGGGGAGGCCCGAGAGGACCGCAGACGCCGTCAGGGCACTGATCCTCTGGCCGCTGCGACGCAGCGGACGCTCGAGGATCTCTCGGACGGGGCGTTGTCGGCCGTGCGCCGATTGCTGCGAGGCACCACCGAGGCTGCGGGGGAGCTACGGGAGCTCCCCGCCCGGGAGCTGTTCACGCGCCTGGGGGTTCTGCTGCCCGACGGGCATCTCACGGCGGCCGGGGTCCATTTGTTCTGTCCTGCGCCTCGCAGTGTTTTCGAACTCGCGGTCCTGGATGTCCTCGGCGGGGATGTTCTGGGGACCTCACCGGACATGTCCGGGCTCAGCCTGATCGAACAGCTCGTCGAAATGGAGGCCCGTCTGGACACTTTGGACCGTTCGATCCTGCTGCAGGCGGGGCTGAAACTGGACCCGGTTCGACAGATTCCCTGGCCGGCTGTGCGAGAGTCCTTGCTCAACGCCGTTGTGCACCGGGACTGGTTGCCTCCCGAGCCCATTCACCTGACGTGGGTGGAGGCCGACGCCAGTCTCGATGTGGTCTCCCCCGGCGGGTTCGCCGGTGGGGTGACAAGTGGTTCGGTCCTCTCCTCCCGGTACTCCCGCAACCCGGCTCTCGCCGACCTTGCCCGCGCCCTGGGTCTGGTCGAACGCCAAGGAGTGGGAGTCGACCGGATGTACCGGGAAATGGTCTCGCTGGGGCATCGGACGCCGGTCATCCGGGAGGATCCCGGACCGAAGGTGCGTACCCGGTTGGTCGGAGGTCCACCTCTGCCGGCGGTGCTCACCGTCATGGCGGGGATCGATCCCCCCCTTCGGCGCAGGGACGTACGGGTGGCGCTGGGCGTGCACGCAATGTTGCGGGACGGCTTCGTGACCGCGGCCACGCTGGGTCCGTTGCTCCAGGTCCCGCTCCCGGAGGCCGAGGAGGCCCTCGACGTCGTGGCCGGTTGCACGGTGGACGGAGAGGAACTCCTGCGCCGGCTCTCCGGCGACGTGTGGACGGCGGCCCGAAGCGTCCTGCACCGGGCCACCGCGGACCAGCGAGCCCTCCGGCGGGCCCAACGCAGGGGGCTGCTCACGTGGTACCGACCGGACGCCGCCGCCGCCAGGTCACTGGTCCGCAACTATCTGGCGGCCACCGGGCGCATCTCCTCGGGGGAACTCGCGGAGATCACCTGTCTGACCGGGCAGGGGGCGCTGGCCATGCTGACCCGCCTGGAAGCGGAGGGACTCGTGGCCCGGGGGAACGTCACCCGCGGCCGGCACGCACACTTCGTGCCGGCGCAGGGGTAGCGCAGGGGCGGGGAGATCCTGCCGGTTGGCGAACCCCACCGACCGGGGCGCAGGTCAGGGGATGTCGTCGCGGGCGTCGTAGGGGTGGTCGGAGTAGGAACGCGTGTCCTCGCGGGGCTCGATGTGGGTCTGGACCGTGGTGCGGGGCAGGGCCAGACGGATCGCGGCCTCGACCTCCTCCGCCAGGTCGTGCGAGCGCTGGACGTGCCAGTCGCCCGGGACCAACAGGTGCACGGACACGAAGCGGTACTGGCCGGATTCGCGCGTCTGCAACGCGTGGAAGTCGACGTGGGGTCCGCGGAAACCCTCCAGGACGGTCAGGACCGTCCGGGTGTCCTCGGGGGGCAGGGCCGAGTCCAGCAGGGCGTTCAGGGAACGGTGGACCAGCCCGGCCCCGGTGACCATGATGTTGACGCCGACCGCTGCGGCGATGACCGGGTCCAGGCGGTCGAGGCCCGTCACGGCCACGAGCAGGACCCCGACGACGACCCCGACCGAGGTCCACACGTCGGTCATGAGGTGTTTGCCGTCTGCGAGCAGCGCGGCGGAGCCCCGGGCCCGTCCGGTGCGGATGAGCAGCAGCCCGACCACGCCGTTGACCACAGAGGCCAGGACACAGACGACCAGGCCGACGCCGACGTTCTCCAGGGGCACGGGGTCCAGGAAACGGCCGACGGCCATGACGAGGATGACGCCGGCCGCCACAAAGATCATGAGACCTTCGACGGCGGCGGAGAAGTACTCGGCCTTGCCGTGGCCGAAGTGGTGTCCGGCGTCGGCGGGCCGGGCAGCGACCCGCAGAGCGATGAGGGTCACGACGGCCGCCACGAGGTTGACGAGCGATTCCGCGGCGTCCGACAGCAGTCCGACCGAGTCCGTCAGCAGCCAGGCCACGGTCTTCAACCCGATGGTGACGATCGCTGCGGCCACGGAGAGCCAGGCGAAACGCAGCAGGGAGTCCGGCGGCTCGGGCACCGGCGGCTCGGAGCCCTCGGGTGGGGGTACTGGTCCGGTCATCTTCGCAAGCCTGGCACAGGACAGGCCACCGTGCGCACGAAAAGTTCCGGGGCTCGGGGCAGGCTGCCGCGGGCGGCAGCGCTACCGGATGTGAGGGCGCAGGGACGGACGCCGCAGTGTGCCGGTGGTGCCCCGGGGGCACCCGATGGGTACCGTGAAGGCCATGACGTCGCGTTTCGCCGATCTGCTCAAGCAGCAGATCCGCAACGAGTTCACGGCTTGCCAGCAGTACACGGCCATGGCGGTGTGGTTCGATGCCCAGGACCTGCCCCGGCTGGCGGCTCACTTCTACCGTCAGGCGATCGAGGAACGCAGCCACGCGATGATGATCGTCCAGTACATGCTGGATCGGGACATCCCCGTACAGATCCCCGGTGTGGACGGGGTCCGCAACGCCTTCGCCACTCCCCGCGAGCTGCTCGCTCTGGCCCTGGAACAGGAGGAGGCCGTCACGGCCCAGGTGAAGGGACTGTTCACCACGGCGCGGCAGGAGGGCGACGTGCTGGGGGAACAGTTCATGCTCTGGTTCGTGCAGGAGCAGGTCGAGGAGGTCGCCTCCATGAAGACCCTGCTGACCATCTGCGACCGGGCCGGGGAGGACTGGTTCCAGATCGAGAACCATCTGGCCCGCGAGGCCGTGGGCGACAGCGGCAAGAACACCGACGTGCCCCGGGCTGCGGGAGGACCGCTCTGAGCGCGCCCGCGCGAGGAGGGGGCTTCGGTCGAGGAGGGGGCTTCGGTCGAGGAAGGGGCTTGGGCGCTCCGACGGAGAGCCGGCCCGAGCCGATCAGCTCTGGTGGTTCTGGCGGGCCTCGGTGATCTGAATGATGATCCTGGTGCGGAGCGACTCGGGTGCGCTCTCGCACCGACAGCTGCGGCGCAGCAGGGCTTTGAGGATCCGGTCGAGGTCGAGTTCTGCCAGGCAGGCCGGACAGTGCTGCAGATGGTCGTGGATCCGCTGGAGTTCGTTCTGGTCGAGTTCGCCGTCGAGGTAGGCGTGGATGCGTTCGAGGACCTCGCGACAGTCGGGGTCGTGTTCCGAGCAACTCATTCGGACCCCTCCCGGGAGCCTGCGCCGAGCAGGCCGCGTTCGCGCGCGTACCCGTCGAGCAGGCCGCGCAGCTGCCGTCGGCCCCGGTGCAGCCGGGACATGACGGTGCCGATCGGCGTGTCCATGATCTGAGCGATCTCCCGGTAGGCGAAACCCTCGACGTCGGCGAGGTAGACGGCGATCCGGAACTCCTCGGGGATCTGTTGGAGCGCTTCCTTCACGTCGCTGTCCGGGAGACGGTCGAGGGCCTCGACCTCGGCCGAACGCAGCCCTGCGGAGGTGTGGGACCCGGCCCGGGCGATCTGCCAGTCCTCGATCTCGTCGGTGTGCGCGGGCTGGGGCTCGCGCTGCCGTTTGCGGTAGGAATTGATGTAGGCGTTGGTGAGGATCCGGTACAACCAGGCCTTCAGGTTCGTGCCCGGTCGGTACTGGTGGAACGAGGCGAAAGCCTTGGTGAAGGTCTCCTGCAGCAGATCCTCGGCATCGGTGGCCTTCCGGGTCATCCGCAGGGCAGCCGAGTACAACTGATCGAGGTGCTGCAGGGCGTCGCGTTCGAAACGCGTCGCCCGCTCCTCGGGGGTTTCGGTCGACGGTGCGCGACCCGTGTCCTGGCTCATCGCTGTCGAGCGTAGTGGTCCGGGCCGCTGAGCACATCCGGGAACTGCGCGGTGGGAAGCTGCCGGGCCGGCGCGCGAGGACCCGGCGCCGTGACGGGGACCGGCCGGGCCATCGGGACCGGCGGCCCGGCGGACAGCGGCGTCCTGCGCCCGGCGTCCCACGGCTCCGACGCGTCCCACGGCTCCGACGTCCTCGGTCTCCTCGTTCCCGCAGCACGGTCGAGCACCGTCCTCGACACAGACACCCACCGCAGCCGGACCTCCTCACCGGGCCGTCCAGCCCTGAGCACACGTCGTGCCCTGGCCAACGCGTCGCGTGCCCGACGTATTCCGACCGGCGGGCCCGGCCCGCGGGCTCGCGGACAGGCCCGGCCGACCGGTCCGGAACCGACCGGTCCGGGCCGCAGCGTCCGGGGCTGCCACGTCCGGGGCAGCCAACGTCCCGGGGACGGTTGTTCAGAACAGCGTTCAGAACAGTTTTTCGGGCCCTTCGGGGACGGGCCTCGCGGGGAGGTCCCGGTCGGGGACCGGGAGGACGAGGTCTGGGCCGTTCTCGGCCGGTGAGTTCACACGGGTCGAGACGGGTTCGGCCAGGAACCGTCCCGGGGGGAGGTCCTGGAGCAGTTCCCCGACGCGGTGGGAGTCACGCAGGTCGGGGTCGAGCCAGGCGTCCCAGAGGGCGGGAGGGAGGACGACGGGCCTCCGGTCGTGGATGGGTCGCAGATCCGGTTCGCTGTCGGTCGTGAGGATCGCGAAGGTCGACAGGGGGCCGTCGTCCGTTCCTCCGGGTGAGGGGTTGGGACCGCGCCATTGCTCGTGGATCCCGGCGAGGGCGATGGGCCCGGGGTCGGCGGGGTGGATGAAGAAGGGGCGTCCGGGTTCCCGACGGCGCAGTCCTGGGGCCGCGGGGCGGGGCTGCCACTCGTACCATCCGTCCGCGGGGATCAGGCACCGGCGCAGGAGAGCTGCCCGGCGGAAGGCCGGGCGCTCCAGGAAGGTCTCGGACCTGGCGTTGATCATTCGGCGGCCGGTGGCGCGGTTCTCCGCCCAGGAGGGTACGAGTCCCCAGACGAGGGGGCGCAGGAGTCTGGTGTGTCCCTGGCCGTCGGTCCTCGGGCGTTCGAGGACGACGGGCGCGGCTTTGCCGGGGGCGACGTTGTGATCGGGAGGCGTGCCCACCCGTGGTGGATCGTCCACGGCGAACTGTTCGATCAGGTCTTCGGATCGGCGGCCGACGGCATATCGTCCACACATCTTTGCAGGTTCCCATGGGCTGTCGGATCGTGCGACCGGGACGGGGCTGCCGGGACGGGGCGGCCGGATCGCCCCGGGGCAACACGCGGGTCGTCGAGGATCAGAACCACCCCGAGAGGCAACCCTGCGTATATAGTCGAACCCTTAGAGTTACCAACTTGGTGCGGGCGACGTTCCGGGACAAGGGTTCGGACCGACCGTCCCGAGACCCACCGCACCAGCGACGACGAAGGGGCTGGGATCCGCGTGTCCCCCGACCCTCCCCCCGGCCCTCACCACGGGCGCGGCCCCGTCGGCGGCGCACGGGCACCGGGGGGATCCGTCACCTTCTCGGTCCTGCTGGCCCTCGTGGCGCTGTCCCCCTGGCTGGCGGCGGCCTGTCTGATCGCGCTCGCACCCCAGACCCTCGCCCAGAACCCTCTCCCGGTGGCGTTGGGACTCCTGGTCGGCGGCGCAGCCATGGCCTTCTTGTCCCTGCTGCAGTCAGCCGTCACGGAACGGGCCCGCCTGCAGGGGATGGAGAACGAGGACCT
>JAUPKJ010000167.1 GCA_030837505.1 Actinomycetota bacterium | reverse complement strand
GGGGAGGTCCATGGGCTCGACCGACGGTGCGGGGTCCTCGAGGGGTTCCCCCGCGGTGTCCCCGGGCGCACCCCGGGCCGGTTCCCCGGGAAGCTCGTCGAACGACTCGTCAAACGGCTCGTCGAACGGCTCGCCGAACGACTCGGGGACGGGCTCGGCGAACGGCTCGGCGAACGACTCGGGGACGGGCTCGGTCCGCGCAGGCGCCGGCGGCTCGGGCGCTTCTGCCCTCCCCCGCCGACCGGCGACCTGATCGTCCTCCACCGGGACGGTCTCGGGGGGTACGGCCAGAGGAAGGAGCCTGGCCGGCAGGGAGATCTGCGCCGCAGGGACCACCGGGAGCGCATCGACCGGCTCGGTGGCAGCAGCCGGCTCGGTGGCCTCGGGGGGCTCGGTACCACCGAGCCGGCCGGTGGCCTCGAAGTGTTCGGGAGCGCCGTCCCCGGTCCCGGGCCGCGCTGACGGCACGGTCCGGCCCCGCAGCACGGGGACGGAGGCCGGTCGCGGGGGTTCGTGGTGGAGGAAGGTCTTCCACCGGTCGTTGTACCAGGACGCCGGGTCCTCCAGGCGCGGCCCGGTCCCGGCCCGCAGCAGTTCGTCGCGGCGCAGGAGCTCGCGGCAGATCCGGTCGGTGGCTCTGACCCCGGCCGAACGCTGCCGCCACAGTTCCCTGACCTGTCGTATCCGAACCGCGAGGATCTCGGGGTCCGCGGGGATCCGCGGTCCGGAGCCCGGTTCCCGCAGGGCGTACAGGACGGGAAGGTCGTCGAGGTCGGAACCGGGACGGCGCAGGGGTTTGAGCACGTCATCCTCGTAGCGCCTGACGTCGAAGGTCATGACGTCCTGGCCCGGATCCTGTCCTGCACTTCTCACCCCGAACGTCGACAGTTGCGTCCTGTCGGCGCGTGATCCCCTTCCCCGGCCGGTGCCGGGAAGGGGCACCACGGTTGCGCCCGACTCATGGTATCCGTCCTGTGACGTTCGGGTCCTGGTGCCTGAGTCCCAATTCGTTCCGGTCGGAAGTGCCCCTCCCGGCGAAAAACCCATTTACCGGCCCCGTGGCGTGCTGTCAGGATCCAGCCATGTCTGATGTCTCTGCCGACTCCGCTCCCGGCCACTGCCCTCCCGGCCACTGCCCTCCCGACACCGGCGACCGCCAGGGACGGCGCCGCGCCGTCCGTCACGTGATCCGAGCGCTCACCCGCGAGGACATCCCGGAGTTCCTGAGCATCGACCAGTGGGCCTTCGCCTTCGACAATGTCCAGAAAGCCGCCTTCGCCAAGAATTTTGCCGAGTCCATGGACTGGGACCATGTCTACGGCGTGGCATTGGCCGACGATGCGCCGCACGTGGGGAACTACGGGTGGATCCCCTTCTCCCTGGCCGTCCCCGGCGGGACCGTGCCCTGCGCCGGGGTGACGGCCGTCGGCGTGCACCCCCTGCATCGGCGCAAGGGCTGCCTGCGGGCGATGATGCAGCACCATCTGACCGACGCCGTCGAGGCCGGCCGCGTGGTGTCGGCCCTCTTCGCCGCCGAGATGCCGATCTACGGGCGTTTCGGTTTCGGCCCGGCCTCCCAGAGCCTGCGGCTGACGATCCCGCGCGGTGCGGCCCTGCATCCCCTGGCCGGATCGTGCCCCGGGCCCTCGCTCCGCCTGGAGATCGCCGATCAGGAGCGACACCTGGACGAACTCGCGGAGTGCTACGAGGCGTGGCGTGTCCGACGACCGGGATCCGTCGACAGGGTCGAGCACGCGCACCGGGCCGACCCGTTCATCGATCCTCCGGAGAGCCGCCAGGGCACCGAGTCCCTGCGGGTGCTCATCGCAGAGGGCGAGCAGGGCGAACCGGCCCGGGGGTACGCCATCTTCTGCCGCAGTCTGCCCGGGAAGGGCCACAGCGGGGGCACGGTGCAGGTCAAGGAATTCATCGCCCGCGATCCCGGGACGGCCCACACGCTCTGGTCGGCCCTGGTCGACCTGGATCTCATGGGGTCCCTGAGAACGTGCCCCCTGTCCCTGGACGACCCGATCATGCATTTGCTGGTGGATTCCCGGGGTCCGAAACCCGAGATCAGCGACAACCTGTGGGTGAGGATCCTCGATCTCCCCGCCGCGCTGGCCGGCCGCGACTACGCGGCTCCCGTCGACACCGTCCTGGAGGTGACCGACGAGCTGATCGGCTCCAACGCCGGACGGTGGCATCTGCGGGGCGGACCGCAGGGGGCACACTGCACGAGGACAGACTCCCCCGCGGACCTGTCCCTCGACGTGAGGACCCTGGCGAGCGCCTACCTGGGAGGGCACAGCCTGGGGGCACTGGCCGAGGGCGGGCTCGTGAACGAGCTGGTCCCCGGAACCCTCCTGCCGGCCTCGACCGCGCTGGGATGGCCGGTGGCGCCGTTCAGCGCCTGGTGCTTCTGAACCGGCTGAGGGCCGGCTCGAACATGGTGTTCCGGCGGGTGGGGGGGCGACCCTCCCACCCGCCGGCATGTTTCTTCACGGGTCACGGCAGGGGCGGCAGGGTTCCGTGCTGTTCGTACTCGGTGAGCATGGCGATCCGGCGGGAGTGGCGGGCTTCCTGACTGAACGGCTCGGCCAGGAACGCCTCCACCAGGGCCACGACCTCGTCGGGGACGTGCAGGCGCGCTCCGACCGCCACGACGTTGGCGTCGTTGTGCCCCCGGGCGAGCAGGGCGGTGTTCTTGTTCCAGGCGAGGGCGGCCCGCACTCCCCTGACCTTGTTCGCGGCGATCAGTTCGCCGTTGCCGGATCCCCCGATGACGACGCCGAGGCTGCCCTGGTCGCCGACGACGGCCTCGGCGGCCCGCAGGCAGAAGGGCGGGTAGTCGTCCTGGGGGTCGAACGCCTTCGGACCGTGGTCCACGACCTCGTGCCCGATCTCGGACAGCCGGGTGGCCAGCAGTTCCTTCAGCTCGAATCCCGCGTGGTCGGACCCCAGATGAACGCGCATGGGCAGAAGTCTCCCAGTCGAGAGCTGATTTCGGAAACAATCACGGATCAGTTCCGGAAATCTTTCACATTCCGCCCTCGACGCGGTCCCGTTCCTGTGCCTTCAACGCTCGGACGACGCCGTCCCGGCCCTCGATCACCATCCGCCGCAGCGCCGGCTCGGCCCGGGCCGACTCCAGCCAGGCGTCGACGCGCGCCACCACATCGTCCCCGGCCAGGGCCGAGGGGAACAGCCCGACGACGATCTGGCCGATCATCTCCCGGGTACGTTCCGCCCAGACCCGTTCCAGACAGCCGAAGTAGGGCTCGACGAAGGGGCGCAGCAGCTCGACGTCGTCGACCCGCCCGAAACCACCGATCACCGCGGCCTGGACGGCGTTGGGCAGGTCCTGCTGCTCCACCACCGAGTGCCAGGCCGCCGCCTTGGCCTGCGCCGTGGGGATCGCGGCCCGCGCGCAGGCCGCGTGCACCCGCCCGCCCGAGGTGTCGTCCCGCAGCAGCTCTGCCGCGATCGCGTCCTCGCCGGCAGCACCGCCCACGACGAGGGACTCCAGGAGGAGCCAGCGCAGTTCTGTGTCGATCTGCAGGCCCTCGACCGTCAGGGTCCCCGCGAGCAGCTCGCCGACGGCGGCGAGTTCCGCCCCGCCCCTGGCCGTTCCCGCCAGCGAGCGGGCCAGCAGCAGTTGCAGGTCGCTGCCTGCGGGCGCCGACAGGAGCAGCTCCAGCAGCCGCGCCGCCGCAGTGCCCCGGGCCGTTGCCCGGTGTTCGACCGCGACGAAGTTCTCCAGGGTCGTGGTCATCTGCCGCAGCAGGGTCTGGGCCACGCTGGGGTCGTCCACCGAGGCGATGTGGCGCAGGACCAGGTCGACGAAGGTCCGGCCCGCCAGTTCGCCGTCCCGGGTCATGTCCCAGGCCGCCCCCCACACCAGGGACCGGGGCAGGGAGTCCTCGAAGGCCCCGAGGTGTTCCAGGGCCGTGCTCGTCGAGACGTCGTCCATGCGGATCTTGGCGTAGGCGAGGTCGTCGTCGTTGAGCAGCAGCAGGGCCGGCCGGGGCCGTCCCACCAGGTCGGGCATTGCGGTGCTGGCGCCGTCGACGTCCAGTTCGATCCGGTGGGTGCGCCGCAGCCGGCCGTCGACGAGGTCGTAGCAGCCCACGGCCAGGCGGTGGGGGCGCAGGGTCGGGTGGGAGGCCGGCACCTGCTGGAGGACCGCCGCGGCCCTCACCGTCCCGGAGGGATCGACGGTGATCTCGGGCACGAGGGTCGCGACGCCGGCCGTCTGCAACCAGAGTTTCGCCCACTGTTCCAGGTCGCGGCCGCTGGCCTCGCTCAGTTCCGCGAGCAGGTCCGTCAGGGTCGTGTTGCCCCAGGCGTACCGGCGGAAGTAACGGCGGGTCCCGGCGTCGAAGGCCTCCTGACCCACCCAGTGGACCAGCTGTTTGAGCACGGAGGCGCCCTTGGCGTACGTGATGCCGTCGAAGTTGACCTCGACGTCGGACAGGGTCCGGATGTCGGCGGCGATCGGGTGGGTCGAGGCCAGCTGGTCCTGCCGGTAGGCCCAGGACTTCTCGGCACTGTTGAACGTGGTCCAGGCCGTCCGCCACTGCGTGGCCTCGACCTGGCAGCGGGTGCTGGTGTACTCGGCGAACGACTCGTTGAGCCACAGGTCGTCCCACCAGCGCATGGTGACGAGGTCCCCGAACCACATGTGGGACAGCTCGTGGATCAGGGTCAGGGCCCTGCGCTCGACCGCTGCGTCGGGGACCCGCGAACGGAACAGGTAGTGCTCCGTGATCGTCACGGCCCCGACGTTCTCCATCGCCCCGGCGTTGAACTCGGGGACGAAGAGCTGGTCGTACTTCTCGAACGGGTAGGGCAGGTCGAAAAGCTCCTCGTAGTGGCAGAAACCAGCCCTGGTGATGTCCAGGACATTGTCGGCGTCCAGGTGTTCGGCCAGGGAACGGCGGCAGAAGACCCCCAGGGGGATCGTGCGCCCGTCGGTGCTGGTCAGTTCGCCGCGGACCGCATGGTAGGGGCCGGCGACGATCGCCGTGACGTAGGTGCTCAGGCGCGGGGTCGGGGAGAACCGCCACGTGGAGCGGGCCGTGCCGTCCGGTCCGGTGCCCGCGGGCTCGGGATCCGGGGTCGGGGAGCACGACACCACCTGCCAGTCGGCCGGGGCCGTCACCGTGAACCGGTGGATCGCCTTGAGGTCGGGCTGGTCGAAACAGCAGAAGACCCGGCGGGCGTCGGCCACCTCGAACTGCGAGTACAGGTAGACGGCCCCGTCCACGGGGTCGCAGAAGCGGTGGAGCCCCTCGCCACTGTGCATGTAGGCGCAGTCGGCCTCGACCAGCAACTCGTTGTCGGCCGCCAGTTCCGGCAGCCGGATCCGCCCGGTGGACACCACGGCGTCCACGTCCAGGTCGCGCCCGTTGAGCACCACGCGGTGCACGGTCGGGGCGATCAGATCGACGAAGGTCTCCCCTCCCGGACGCGAGCAGCCGAAACGGACCGTGGTGGCCGAACGGAAGGTGTCCGGACCCGCGGTCAGGTCCAGGTCGATCTCGTACTCCTCGACCTGCAGCACAGCCGCCCTGCCGGCTGCTTCCTCACGGGTGAGATCGATTCCGGGCACGGTAACTCCTCCTGATCACTATGCGAGCTCCCGCATCCTCTCACCGCCCCGGCCCGAGCGCGTCCCGCGTGCCGCCATGCTGCAAGCCGGCCCCTCGGCCCGGTGCCGGCCGGTGTCCCTTCAGTGTCCGCTGACGGCCTGGGCGAGGGACGCCGCCCGGGAGGAGGCCATGAGCTCCTCCAGCATCACGGGGTTCCCGGCCGGGTCCGCCAGGGGCAGTCTCCAGTTCGGGTACTCGTCGCGGGTCCCCGGCTGGTTGATGGTCCGGTGGTCCCCGACGGCGTCCGCGAGGCAGACCCCGAGCAGGCGCGACGGCGTCCAGGTCAGGAACCGGTGCAGGGCCTCGACGGCGTCGCGCTCGTTGGCCTGGTAACCCAGCAGGCCCAGTTCGCGCAGCAGTTCCAGCACGGCGGCCCGCTCGGCCCTGTCCGCCGCCAGCTCCTCCGAGGCGGGGCGGGTCAGCAGGCCCAGGCGCTCGCGCAGGGCAACGTGCTCCCCGGCGAGGTAGCCGGCCGTCGGGGGCAGGTCGTGGGTCGTGACCGTGGCCAGGCACAGCTCCCGCCAGGTCTCCGGACGCGCCGGGTGCTGTTCGCCGTCCTTCTCGAACCAGAGCACGGAGTTGCCCAGGATTCCCCGCTCGGTGAGGTAGTCGCGCACCCAGGGCTCGAAGTTGCCCAGGTCCTCCCCTATGACCAGGGCCCCGGCGCGCTGGGCCTCCAGGGCGAGGATCCCGATGAGGGCCTCGTGGTCGTAGCGCACGTAGGTGCCCTCGGCCGGGCTCATCCCGCGGGGCACCCACCACAACCGGAACAGGCCGAGCACGTGGTCCACGCGGATCCCCCCCGCGTGCCTCAGCAGGGACCGAACAATGTCCCGGAACGGCTCGTACGCGGCCTGTTCCAAACGGTCCGGCCTCAGCGGCGGCTGGTTCCAGTCCTGTCCCTGCTGGTTGAAGGCGTCCGGGGGCGCACCGGCCGTGACGCCCCGCGCGAGGACCTCCGCCATCGCCCAGGCGTCCGCACCGTCCGGGTGGACCCCGACGGCCAGGTCGTGGATGATCCCCACGGACATGCCGGCTTCCAGGGCGGTCCGCTGGGCCCTCTGGAGCTGCTCGTCCAGGCACCACTGCAGCCACAGGTGGAACTCGACCCGTTCGGACAGCTCCTCGCGCAGCTGGGCCACTGCCGGCGAGTGCGGGTCCGCGGCGTGGGCGGGCCAGTTCTGCCAGGGCAGGCCGTAGTGCTCGGCCAGGGCGCACCAGGTGGCGAAGTCGAGCAGTCCCTGGCCCTCGCGCACGCAGTAGGCGCGGAAGGCCGCCTCCCGGGCGCGGCTGCGGGGCTGGGCGAACAGGGTTCCCAGGGCGGCCTGTTTGCCGTTCCAGATGGTGTCCCGGTCCAGTTCACCGGCGTCGGCGTTGCGGACCCGCAGCTCCTCGGCCTGCCATTCGACGATGGCGCGGTCCGCGGCGGGCAGGTAGGCGACCTCCGGGATGTCCTCGACGCGCAGGTAGATGGGGTTGACGAAACGACGGGTCGTCGGCAGGTAGGGGGAGGGTTCCATGGGCGGCACGAGCTGGGCCGAGTGCAGGGGGTTGACCAGCAGGAAACCGGCGCCCTGGTCCCGGGCGCTCCAATCGGCCAGGTCCGCCAGGTCGGCGATGTCGCCAAGGCCCCAGGACCGTTCGGAACGCACGGCGTACAGCTGGGCCATGTAGCCCCAGGTCTGTCCCCGGGTCAGTTCGCGGGGCAGGCGCAGGCGCCGGGGGGCGACGACGAGGACCCCGCTGGCGGCCCCGGAGGGGAAACGGGCGTGCAGCCGGTGCCAGCCCAGGGGCAGATCCTGCGGGAGAAGGAAACTGGCCTCCCCCACCAGGTGCCCGTCGACCTGTCGCGGGTCGACCCAGCGGTCCTCCTGTTCCAGCTGCCGCTGCTGACCGTCCTCCAGCAGCAGCCGGAGCTCGACGGACTCCCCGTGGGGCACATGGACCATGACCCGGCCACCGGCCCCGGCCCTGATCACCTGGACGTCCCGCAGGGTCCGGCGCCAGGCGTCGTCCTGGACCTCGGCCAGGGCCACGGCGATGGTCTCCTCGGTGCCGGCGTCGACCCCCAGCGCGGCCAGGACCGCCACGATCGTCCTTCGGGACACCTCGACGTGTTGGCCCCGCCAGTCCCAGAACTCGGTGGCAACGCCATGGGCCTGGGCGAGTTCCACGAGATGGGGTGTCACCGGGGCAACCTGTCCGGTCCCGCGGCGCGGGGCCCTGTGCTGGTCGGGGTGGGGGGTCGAGGAGATCTCGGTCTGATCGGTCACGGCTCGCCCGTCCATGATTGTCGAGGTTCCCGAGGCAATCGGGATTCAGAGTCGAATCCTGCCAGACCTGTCGTCCCCCGTTCGTCACGGATCCGGGTGAGTCCCCCGGCGCGCCGCCGGCCCGGTCCCCGGGACATCCTCACGACGTAGGCTTCTCCGCCATGAACCTGCCCGTGGATCGTACGCTTCCGTATCCCCCGGCTCCCCGCGAGAAGGTCGTGGAGGAGGTGCACGGTGTACGGATCGAGGATCCGTACCGCTGGGTGGAGGACCCCCAGGACTCCAGGACCCGCGCGTGGTCGGCCGCCCAGCACGAACTGTTCCAGGAGGCCGCCGCCCAATGGCAGGGCCGCAAGCTCGTGGTCGAACGCCTGCGCCGCCTGCAGTCGGTCGGCGTGGTCGGAGTGCCCGTGTGGCGGGGCGAACGCAGGTTCTTCCTGCGCCGCACGGCCGCCCAGGAGCACGTGACGCTGATGGTCGCCCGCCCGGGACCGGACGGGACCACGGTCGAGCAGATGCTCCTGGACCCCATGGCCCTGGACCCGAGCGGGCTGACGACCCTCGACGCCTGGCAGCCCAGTCGGGACGGCGACCGTCTGGCCTACCAGGTCTCGGAGGGTGGCACCGAGGAGAGCGTGCTGCGGGTGATGGGCGTCGGGACGGGCGAGGTCCTCGACGGCCCCATCGACCGGGCCCGCTACTCCCCCGTGGCCTGGCTGCCCGACGGGGAGGCCTTCTACTACGTGCGCAGGCTGGACCCGGCGTCCCTGCCCGCGGGCGAGGAGCAGTACCACCGCAGGGTGTGGCTGCACCGGGTGGGCTCGGACCCCTCGACGGACGTCATGGTCTTCGGCGAGGGCCTGGACAGGCGTACGTACTTCGGCGTCGGGGTGTCCCGGGACGGCCGTTGGCTCGTGGTCTCGGCCTCGACGGGCACGGCGCCGCGCGAGGACGTGTGGATCGCGGATCTGTCGGCGGGGTCCTGCGAATCCCCGGAGCTGCGGCCTCTCGCCGTGGGGCTCGACGCCCAGATCTCCGCCCGGGTCGGCAGGGACGGCCGTCTGTACGTCGGGACCGACCTGGACGCGCCCAGGGGGCGTCTGGCCGTCGCGGATCCGTCGCGGCCCGGACCCGAGCACTGGAAGGACCTGATAGCCGAGGACCCCGAGGCCGTCCTGGAGAGCTACACGATCCTGGACGGTCCGGGGACCGGGGGGCGGGGGCTGATCGTCGTGGGGTGGACCCGCCACGCGGTCGGGGAGCTCACGGTGCACGACCTGAGCACCGGGGAACGGCTGCCGGGCGACGCGGGCAGGGTTCCTCTGCCGGGGCTGGGTTCCGTGGGTTCCCTGGTGTCCAGGCCGGAGGGCGGCCACGAGGCCTGGTTCTCGTACACCGACCACACCACCCCCTCGCAGGTGCACCGCTTCGACGCCCGGACGGGTGTCGTGGAGTTGTTCGCCTCTCCTCCGGGAACTGTGAAGGTTCCCCAGGTCGTGACCCGTCAGGTGGTGTACCGCTCGACCGACGGCACACCCGTACGGATGTTCGTGATCGCCCGGGAGGACGTCCTGGACGGGCGGGGGGATCCCCGCGAACCGCGTCCCACCCTGCTCTACGGCTACGGCGGGTTCGGGATCTCGCTGACTCCCGGGTTCTCGCCGGGCGTCCTGACCTGGACCGAGGCCGGCGGGATCTACGCGGTCGCCAACCTGCGGGGCGGGGCAGAGGAGGGGGAGCAGTGGCACCGGGACGGCATGCTGGGCGGCAAGCAGCACGTCTTCGACGACTTCCACTGCGCGGCCGAGTACCTCATCGACCGGGGGTGGACGACGGCGGACCGCCTGGCCGTGCAGGGCGGGTCCAACGGCGGGCTCCTGGTGGGGGCGGCCCTGACCCAGCGTCCGGAGCTGTTCGCGGCCGTCGTCTGTTCAGCGCCCCTGTTGGACATGGTGCGTTACGAGAAGTTCGGGCTGGGGGCCACGTGGAACGTCGAGTACGGCAGCGCCGAGGACCCCGAACAGTTGGGCTGGCTGCTGGGCTATTCGCCGTACCACCGGGTCGAGGAGGGCACGCCGTACCCGGCGGTGCTGTTCACCGTGTTCGAACAGGACACGAGGGTGGATCCCCTGCACGCCCGCAAGTTGTGCGCAGCGCTGCAGCACGCGACGGCGAGCGCGCGGCCGATCCTGTTGCGGGCCGAGTCGGATGTCGGCCACGGGGCGCGGTCGGTGAGCCGCGGGGTCGAGCTGGCCGCGGACACCCTGGCCTTCCTCGCCCACCGGACCGGGTTGGTGTTCGAGCCGGGCTTGTGAGGAGCGGTCCGGGGTTCGTCCGTGGACGGCGGGTGGGGACGGTGGTGGCGGCGTCGTGAGGGCGGGGCTGCGACCTGGAGCTTTCATGCTGTCCTGCGTGTTTCATGACCTGAGGGACCGGATCGGGGGTCCTGCGGCCGGCGTCGGGGCGGGGTCCGGGGGGCGTCTGGGCGGTGTCGGGGCGTTCCGTGCTCGTTGGCGATCGGGCCGGACGACCGGACTGCCACCTCCACCCTCAGTCACCTCCCTGAGCTATTTATCACTCAGGGTTCCCAGTTTCCGGACCGTCACACTCAGCTGTCGCACTCCCCGTCATTCGGATGTCATCTGAACGACCGATACCGACACGCCGTCGCCGAACGTGACGCTCGGCGAGGATGGATCTCTGCGGGGCTTGCAAGCCTGCGGAGATGTCGGGGCCGGCTGCGAAACAGGCGACCGGCCGGGGCCGGTGAAGGGTGATGGTGGATGACCAAGATTCTCGTCATCGATGACGAGCCCGGTGTTCTGCGCTTCATCCGCAGGGCGCTCGAGATGGAAGGACATTCGGTCGTGACGGCAGCGGACGGGGCGGAGGGACTCCGCTTGGCCGTCGATCTCCAACCCTCCCTCGTGATCCTGGATCTGATGTTGCCCGGTGTCAGCGGCCGGGCCGTTCTGGCCGCTCTGCTCGCCGACGTCCGTCCCACACGGGTGCTGGCACTGTGCGGACCGGACGACGTTCCGGTCAGGATCCGGGCCCTGGATGCGGCTTCCGTGGATTTCCTGCCCAAGCCCTTCTCCCTGAACGGACTGCTGGCGCATGTTCGGATCAGGTTGCGGCAGGACAGGACGGAGGCCCTCCGCCAGGAGCCCGCGTGCGAGCAGACGGTCCCGGAACAGGAGCTGTTCTGCGGGACGCTCCGGCTGGACCTGAACACTCGGCGTCTGCATGCCCAGAACCGCAGCGTCGAGTTGTCCCAGCGGGAGTTCGCGCTGATGCAGCACCTCATGCGGCGGGCAGGCCGCGTGTGTTCCCGGGCCGAGCTGTTGTCCGAGGTCTGGGGTTACGCCTTCGACCCGGGCAGCAATGTCGTGGATGTCACGATCGCCCGCCTCAGGTCCAAGATCAAGGGTCTGAGGATCGAGACCGTGCGCAAGGTCGGGTACGCGTTGCAGCCGGCCTGAGTCCCGGGCCTGCCCGTCGCCGGTCGGCCGGCTCGGGCGGGCCGGCGCCCCTCGTGCGGCCGGATCGGACAGCGGCTCCTGCCGTAATCTGGTCCGGCCGCCGGCTGTCCGTCGGCCTGCCGAGCACGATCCCCCGCCGGCTGCCGCCGGTCCACGAATTCGATGAGGTTCCCC
This sequence comes from Actinomycetota bacterium, assembly GCA_030837505.1. Classification (GTDB taxonomy): domain Bacteria; phylum Actinomycetota; class Actinomycetes; order Actinomycetales; family Kineosporiaceae; genus JAUPKJ01. The sequence goes on along the minus strand of JAUPKJ010000167.1, from coordinate 10,421 downwards.
ACCGTGCCGATGGCCACACCCACCGAACCGAGTCCCGCCCTGTCCCTGGGGCTGTCCACCGTGATGGACAACGCCGAGGCCGGCTGCGACGACAACGGGACCTTCTGCAACCTGGTCACGGAGGTGACGGGGAACAAACAGGCCGGGCTCTGGACGGAGCTGCTCCTCGGCTCGCCCTTGAAGGTCCTGTGCATCGTCCTGCTCGGGCTGTTCGCCCGCTTCCTCATCCACAAGATCACGGCACGGGTGGCCGAGGGGATCACCTCGGGCAGGGTCGGCCTGGGCAAATTGGACGACAGGGCGCCCACGGCAACGGCCTTCCTCACGGCCAGCCCGATCCTGTCGGCCCGGCGGGAGCAGCGGGCGAAGACCACGGCCTCGCTCATCAACAGCATCGCCACCGGGGCGATCGCAGCCGTCATGATCTTGATGATCATGCAGGTCTTCGGGCTGCCGATCACACCGCTGCTCGCGAGCGCCGGGATCCTGGGCGTGGCCTTCGGCTTCGGTTCCCAGTCCCTCGTGAAGGACTTCCTCTCCGGAATCTTCATGATCATTGAAGATCAGTACGGGGTCGGGGACATCGTGGACCTCGGAGAGGCCAGCGGAACGGTGGAGGCCGTGGGTCTGCGGGTCACCCGGCTGCGCGACGTCGAGGGCACGGCCTGGTACCTCCGCAACGGCGAGATCCTGCGGGTGGGCAACCGGTCCCAGGGCTGGGCGCGAGCAGTGCTGGACGTCGGGGTCGCCTACGGCGAGAACGTCGAGCGGGCGCAGCGGTTCATCCTGGACGAGGCCGAGAAGCTGCAGCAGGACCAGGACTACTCGGCCCTGATCCTGGAGGACCCGGAGGTCTGGGGCGTCGAGTCGGTCTCGGCCGACGGAGTCGTCGTGCGGCTCGTGGTCAAGACGGCCCCCATGGAGCAGTGGAAGGTGGCCCGAGAACTGCGCATCCGGATCAAGAAACGGTTCGACGCCGAGGGCGTGCACGTCGCCTACTCCCAGAACGCGGTCTGGCTGCAGAACACCGGTGCCCCTGCGCCGTCCACGCCGATGAAATCGCAGGCCGGGGGTTCCCCCGACGGGACGCGGAGCGCCACCACCCCGCAGGGGTGACCAGAGCGACCGGCACGGGCACGAACAGCCGGTCGGCTGTCAGCCCGGTCGTCAGCGTTTGAAGGTCACCGGGGTGCCCAGGCGGGCCCGGAGCCCGAGGCGCTCTTCCTCGGTCATCCTGCGGGGGCGTCCCGCCCGCAGATCGAACAGCACCATCGTCGTCTCGGCCCGAGCGCACACGGTGTCCGGGGAGGCTTGCGGCGGGGGCTTCCCGGCACCGGTTTCGACGGCTGGGGTTTCGACGGTTGGGGTTTCGCCGTCCAGGACCTCGTAGCAGAAGCGGAAGCTCGCGGGACGCACGTCCGTCACCCAGATGTCGATCGGCACGGGAGACGGACGGAACGTCAGCGGTGCCAGGTACTCGATCCTCGCGTCGGCCACCAGGAGCGCGCCCTCCACGAGGCAGGCCCTGGCCTCGGGGGCCCATTCGTGCAGGGCCCGCACCCTGGCCTCCTCCAACAGTCGGAGGAACTCCACGTTGTTGACGTGCCCGTAGGCGTCCATGTCGGACCAGCGCAGGGCGATCCGCACGCGATGAGCCACCATGCCCACATGGTCCCCCACCTGGTTCCCGCTGCTCCGCGCGGCCCCGGGCCTGCTCAGGGCTGCCCCCACCGGGGTCTGTGACGCACGTCACCTGTCTGGAGGTTCCCGGGGGATCCGGGACCTGCCGCCAGCACCAGGTCCCGGGCCTCGGCCACAGTGCTCACCACGGGGGAATTGCCCGGTAGAGGCGGGCGGTCCACCATGACCACGGGCAGGCCCAGCTCGCGGGCCGCCAGGAGCTTGGCCCGGGCCGCGTCCCCCCCGCTGTCCTTGGTGACCACGGTGTCGAGGGAATGGCGCCGCATCAGTTCCAGTTCCCCGGACAGGGTGAAGGGACCCCGGTCGAGCACCACCTGCAGGTTCGGCGGCACGGGCCCCTCGGGGGCCTCGATCGCGCGCAGCAGGAAGGCGACCCCCTCCACCCCGGCGAAGGCTGCCACGCTCTGCCGGCCCACGGCCAGGAAGACTCTTCGACCCCTTCGGCCCCTCCCGCGCACGACCTCTGCGGCCGAGGACAGGTCCGGCACGCGCAGCCACCGGTCCCCCGGGCCGGCCTCCCAACCCGGACGACGCAGGCGCAGCAGGTGCGAGTCCCCGGTCGCCAGCACCGCCGACCGGCTGATCCGGGCGGCGAAGGGGTGAGTGGCGTCGACGACCAGTTCGATCCCCTCCGACGCCAGCCAGGCGGCCAGGCCCTCCGGTCCGCCGAACCCCCCGCGGCGCACCTCGCCGGGCGGAAGCGGGCCCGCGCCGGTGGTCAAACGGCCGGCGAGGGAGGTGACGACCCGCAGCCCGGGGCGGCCGGCCAGGTCCTCGGCCAATCGGCGGGCCTGCCCGGTCCCGCCCAGGATCAGCACCGAAAAGGACCGCAGGTACGGGATCCTCTGTCCGGGCGAGGGATCCCCTCCGGGAGGGGTTCCGATTCCCATTCCAGGCATGCTAGTGCGGTGACCTCCAGCGTTCAGGGGCCCCGCACCGGTTGGACGACCGGGGCCTGCGCCACCGCAGCCACGGCCGCGGCCTGTACGGCCTTGCTGACCGGTAGATTCCCCGACCCGGTCCGGATCACCCTGCCCCGGGGCCGGCACCCGTCCTTCCCCCTGGCGCTGTCGCACCTCGTGTCGAACGGTCGGGGCCCGAAGAACGGTCGGGGCCCGGAGGACGGCCCCTGCGCGGTCGCCGGGGTCGTCAAGGACGCCGGGGACGACCCGGACATCACCCACGGCGCCCTCATCCGGGCCACGGTGCGGCCGGGCCCGCCCGGCGGTCCCGTCGTCTTCCGGGCCGGTCCCGGGGTCGGGGTGGTCACCCGCCCCGGCCTGCCCCTGGCGGTCGGGGAGCCCGCCATCAACCCGAGCCCCCGCGCAATGATCGAATCGGCGATCGCCGAGATCACCCGACAGCACGGCGGCACGGGCTCCTTCGTCGTGGAAATCGCCGTCGAAGGCGGACAGGACCTGGCCCTGCGCACCCTCAATCCCCGGCTGGGGATCGTGGGAGGGCTGTCGATCCTCGGCACCACGGGCGTGGTGATCCCCTATTCCTGCTCGGCCTGGATCGACGCGATCCGGCGGGGGATCGACGTCGCCCGGGCCGGTGGATCACGGCACGTGGCGGCCTGCACGGGGCGCACCTCGGAGGCAGCGGCCGCACGGGTCCACGGCCTGCCGCAGCAGGCCCTGCTGGACATGGGGGACTTCGCGGGCGCAACCCTGAAATACCTGCGGCGTCATCCGGTGCCACGGCTCACGATCGCCGGGGGACCCGCGAAACTGTGCAAGCTCGCCCAGGGACACCTCGACCTGCATTCCGCCCGCAGCGCGGTGGACCTGCCGGCTCTGGCCCGGGCCGTGGCCGGGGCCGGGGGCACGGCGGGCCTCGTCCGCGACGTCGCAGGGGCGACGACGGTGCTGCAGGCCAGGGAGTACTGCGACGGCGAGGGGTTCCCTCTGGGGGACCTCGTGGCGGCGGGAGCCCTGGAACAGGCGCTGCGGGTCCTGCGCCCGACGCCGCCGGAGGTCGACGTCCTGGTCGTGGGCCGTGGGGGCGACGTGGTCGGGACGGCGACGAACCGGACGACTACCGGCAGGTAGCATCGGGATGGATCGGGTCGACGCGGCCCCGGGGGGGCCTCTGCCGGACGACAGCACGAGTTCCGGACAGCACAAGCTCCGGACAGCACGAGTTCCGGACGGCACGAAGTCCCCGACAGCACGAGCTCCCGACCGAACGATCATTCCTGTGGAAAGAGTGACGATGAACCTGGACTCCGCAGCCAGGACCGGAACAGTGCCCCGGGCCGACGAGCCGTCCCCGGACACCGAGAGGGTCACGGTCCTCGCCGAACTGGTGGATCTGCTGGACCTGACGGCCGGCCCCGGCTCCCCGGACACCTTCACCGGTCGCAGCCTCGTCTCCCCCATGACGAGGATCTTCGGTGGTCAGCTCCTGGCCCAGTCGATCATGGCGGCCAGTCGGACCGTCGCCGACGACCGCCCGGTGCACTCCCTGCACGCCTACTTCCTGCGCCCCGGCGACCCGCACCTCCCGCTCACCTTCTCGGTCCAACGGCTGCGCGACGGCAAGTCGTTCTCGGCCCGGCAGGTCATCGTCCTGCAGGACGATCGACCGATCCTGTCGATGATCAGCTCCTTCCAGCGCCCGGGGCCCGGCCCCGACCACCAGGTTCCCATGCCGCAGGTCCCCGCCCCCGAGGAGTTGCCCTCCCTGGCCCAGCGCTACCCGGACGTCGACCACCCCCTCGTACACCACTGGACCCACCGCCACCCGGTCCAGCTGCACCACCTGGACCGGCCGGTCCTGCTGGAGCCCTCCCCGGGATCAGAGCCCCACCAGGCCGTGTGGATGCGGACCCCAGCCGCCGTGCCGGACGTCCCGAGCCTTCACGCGGCCCTCCTCGCCTACTTCAGCGACTTCACCGTGCTGGAACCCGCGGTCCGCCACCACGGGCTGACCTGGGCGGACCCAGAACTCAACGTCGCGAGCCTCGACCACTCCATGTGGTGGCACCGGCAGGTCCGGGTCGACGAGTGGATCCTGAACGTGCAGGAGAGCCCTTCCTCCGGCGGGGCGAGAGCCCTGGGCACCGGACGCTTCTACTCCCACGACGGCACCCTCGTGTGCACGGTCGCGCAGGAGGGCATGTTCCGCCATTGAGAAGCTTCCGGCAATCGGGTCCGCCCACCACGCTTCTCTTCGGGTGGCCCACGCTTCTCGCCGGGTCGCCCACGTCGGGGTGGACGAAAGGTCCCGATACTCCCTGAGGATTGCCTTGCCCCACTTGAGGTCCCCTTGCCTCACTTGACGTCCCCTTGCCTCACTTGAGATCCCATTCCTGGGGAAACGGCTGATCTGCGGCCAGAGAGGGGCCAGACTGAAGTTCTCCCCGGTTGCCTTCCCCTCTCGGGCTCACCTCAACCTGTAATGTCCTGTTTGTTACGTTCAAACCTGATGGACACCGGCTCCTGCTCGGTGAACGGCGCGAGCAGCCACTACAGGGTCACCGGGTCCCGCCATCGATCGGGGGCGCGCAGTGGACATGAGTTTGCCGGCCTGGGCCTCCCCGGCAGGAGGCCTGCCAGGACGGGTACGGGAACTCCTGACGGACATGTCCCGTTCCCCCGCCCCGTTGTCGGGCCCGAGAACCTGCGCCGGCGGCGTGGTCAGGCTGCGCACCGGCGGAACCCACCTGGCCATGATCACCGACCCCGGGCTGGTCAGGACGCTCCTGCACCACGTGACCGGCCCGGACCTCTGGGCCGGTCACGGCCCTCCCCCCGGCGCACCGCCCGAGCCCACCGCCGACGATGATCCTCACCCGCACGGCGGTCCCCACCCGGACAGCGGTCCCCACCCGGGCGACGAACCCGGCGCCGGGCGGGCCCGCGTCGCGCAGAACCTCCGGCGCGAGGTCCTGCGCAGGCACTCCGGATGCGCCGTCCGCCTGGTCCGCGGGTACGCCGGGACACTGAGGGACGGCAGACGGATCGATCTCTTCCAGGAAATGTCCTCGCTCGCCCTGGATCTCCTGCAGGCCGGGGTGTTCGGGTCCCGCCCCGGCGACGTGCCGGCCCCGGCCCGCCGTTCCCAAGCGCTGCTCGGGGCCCTGCTGCCCTGCCTGAGCCGCACGGGCGGCCCCCTGCGATCCACCGGACAGACGCGCCTTCACCGACGCATCACCCGGGAGATCGCTGTCCTGGACGCCGAGGTCTCCGCCCGTCTGGAGGCCCACCGGACCGGGCACGCCCAGGACGACGGCGTCCTGCCCCTGCTCCTGGCCGCCAGGGACCGGCGCACCGGCCTCCCGCTGCCCGATCACGTCCTGCGCGAGGAGGTCCTCACCCTGCTCCTGGCCGGACACGAAACCGTCACGACAGCCCTGACCTGGTCCTGGTACGAGTTGGCCCGCTCGGCCCCGGCCGCGGCCCTCCTCGCGGACGAACTGCGGCGGCCGACAGCACGCAGGACCCTGCACGAGGGGTCCTGGAGGGAGCTGCCCGTCTGCCGGGCCGTGGTCGCCGAGACCCTACGGCTGCATCCGCCGGCCCTCTTCCTCAGCCGCAGGGCCACGAGGACCTTCACGCTCGGCCCCGAGGTGATCCGTCGGGGGACCCTGTGCGTCGTCTCCCCCTACGGGCTGCACCGGGACCCTCGGTCCTGGAACGAACCCCTGTCCTGGAGACCGGAGCGCTGGCTGGACGGCCGGGGCCGATTCGACCCCACGGCCCCCGGCCATCCCCGGGGTGCCTACCTGCCGTTCGGCGTGCGGCCCCGCCTCTGCGCCGCGCAGACCCTGGTGACGGTCCAGTCCACCCTCGCGCTCGCAGAGCTGGCCGGCACTTTTCGGGTGCACGTGACCGGATGGCCCCTCGGCGAGACGAACCGGGGTCTGTCGCGCTGTTCGCGGGGACGGTTCCCGGCGGTCCTGCAACGGCGAGGAGCTTCCCACCCACCCGGTGGTCCCCCGACCGCGTGAGAACGGTCCGACCGGAGAAAGAATCCTCCGGCCGGACCGTGAGGCCGGACTGTAGATCCGGCCGGACCGTGATCAGTCGCGGGTGAGTTTGCGGTAAGTCACCCGGTGCGGACGGGCGGCCTCTGCCCCCAGACGCGCGACCTTGTTCTCCTCGTAACCGGCGAAGTTGCCCTCGAACCAGAACCAGGAGTCGGGGTTCTGGTCCGTGCCCTCGTAGGCGAGGATGTGCGTGGCCACCCGGTCGAGGAACCACCGGTCGTGGGACACGACCACGGCGCAGCCGGGGAACTCCAGCAGGGCATTCTCCAAGGAACCCAGGGTCTCCACGTCCAGGTCGTTGGTGGGCTCGTCGAGCAGCAGCAGGTTCCCGCCCAGTTTGAGGGTGAGAGCGAGGTTGAGGCGGTTGCGCTCCCCACCGGACAGCACGCCCGCGGGTTTCTGCTGGTCGGGACCCTTGAACCCGAAGGCCGACACGTACGCCCGCGAGGGCATCTCGACCTGACCGACCTTGATGTAGTCCAGGCCGTCCGAAACGGTCTCCCAGACGGACTTCTTGGGATCCAGGCCCCCGCGGGACTGGTCCACGTAGGCGATCTTGATGGTCTCGCCGATCTTGAGCTCACCGGAATCCAGCGACTCCAGCCCCACGATCGTCTTGAACAGGGTCGTCTTGCCGACCCCGTTCGGACCGATGACGCCCACGATGCCGTTGCGGGGCAGCGAGAAGCTCAGCCCCTTGATCAGGCTGCGGTCGCCGAAACCCTTGCCGAGGTCCGTGGCCTCGATGACCAGGTTGCCCAGCCGGGGACCCGGCGGGATCTGGATCTCCTCGAAGTCGAGTTTGCGGGTCCGGTCGGCCTCGGCGGCCATCTCCTCGTACCGGGCCAGACGGGACTTGGACTTCGTCTGGCGACCCTTGGCGTTCTGCCGGACCCAGTCCAGCTCCTCCTTCAGGCGCCTGGCGAGCTTGGCGTCCTTCTTGCCCTGGACCTCCAGGCGCTCGCCCTTCTTCTCCAGATACATGGAGTAGTTGCCCTCGTAGGCGTAGGCCCGGCCGCGGTCCAGTTCGAGGATCCACTGCGCCACGTTGTCCAGGAAGTACCGGTCGTGGGTGACGGCCAGGACGGCGCCGTGGTAGGAGGCCAGGTGCTGTTCGAGCCACAGCACGCTCTCGGCGTCCAGGTGGTTGGTGGGCTCGTCGAGCAGCAGCAGGTCCGGCTTGCTCAACAGCAACTTGCACAGGGCGACCCGGCGGCGCTCGCCCCCGGACAGGACCGATACGTCGGCGTCGGCCGGAGGACAGCGCAGGGCGTCCATCGCCTGTTCGAGCTGGGCGTCCAGGTCCCAGGCGTCGGCGTGCTCGATGTCTTCCTGAAGGCGCCCCATCTCTTCCATGAGTTTGTCGGAGTAGTCGACGGCCAGTTGCTCGGCGATCTCGTTGTACCGGTCGAGCTTGGTCTTGATCTCCCCGAGCCCCTCCCGGACGTTACCCAGGACGGTCTTGTCCTCGTCGAGCTGCGGCTCCTGCATGAGGATGCCGACGCTGTACCCGGGTGAGAGGAAGGCGTCGCCGTTGGAGGGCTGGTCCAGTCCCGCCATGATCTTCAGCACGCTCGACTTGCCGGCCCCGTTCGGCCCCACGACACCGATCTTCGCTCCGGGGTAGAAGGAGAGCGTGACGTCGTCGAGGATGACCTTGTCCCCGTGGGCTTTGCGCGCTTTGCGCATGGTGTAGATGAACTCCGCCATACCTTCAACGCTACCGGACGTGACCGACCGCTCGGGTCTCGCCCGGAACCTCCACAGCGGGTACTTTCGAGGCCGTGACACACCGAACCTCTCAGGCCCCCTCCGACAACGCCCTCTGGTGGCGGTCCGCCGTCACCTACCAGATCTACCTGCGCAGTTTCGCCGACGCCTCAGGGGACGGCCTGGGGGACATCGCCGGGATCCGCAAGCGCCTGGGACACCTCGCCGGGTTGGGGGTCGACGCCGTCTGGCTCAATCCCTGGTACCCCTCCCCCCAGGCCGACGGGGGCTACGACGTGGCCGACTACCGGTCGATCGAGCCGACGTTCGGCACCCTGCGGGAGGCGGAACTGCTCATCGAGGAGGCCCACGCGATCGGTCTGAAGGTTCTCCTGGACATCGTCCCCAACCACACGTCCGACGAACACCCGTGGTTCCGTGAGGCCCTGGCCGCCCGGCCGGGCTCCCCCGAGCGGAACCGGTACGTCTTCAGACCCGGACGGGGCGATGACGGACAGCTACCGCCCAACGACTGGTGGGCGACCTTCGGCGGATCCGCGTGGGAGCGGGTCACCGAGGCCGACGGCGCCCCCGGCGAGTGGTACCTGCACCTGTTCGATGTGAAGCAGCCGGACCTGAACTGGGAGAACCCGGAGGTCCGCCAGGAGTTCCGCGACATCCTGCGCTTCTGGTTCGACCGGGGCGCCGACGGCTTCCGGATCGACGTCGCGCACGGTCTGTCCAAGGACCTCGCACTGCCGGACCTCGGGGAGGAACGGTCCAAGGTCATGGGAGTCCCCGACCGGCCGGACCACCCGCACTGGGACCGGCCGGAGGTCCACGAGATCTTCCGGGAATGGCGCAAGGTCGCCCAGGAGTACACGCCGGAGAAGATCTTCGTCGCGGAGGCGTGGGTGTACTCCCCGGACCGGCTCCAGCCCTATCTGCGGTCCGACGAACTCCACACGGCCTTCGACTTCGACTTCCTGCGCACCCAGTGGGACGCGCAGGCGCTGCGCACGTGCGTGGAGACGAGCCTCTCCCTGCTCGACGAGGTCGGGGCGCCCGTGTTGTGGGTGCTGTCCAACCACGACGTCCCGCGGCACGTCACCAGGCTGGGACGCACCAGCATCGACCCGCAGGACCCGCTGCGAAGGACCACCGGACCGGTGGACCTCGAACTCGGCAGGCGCAGGGCCCGTGCCCTGCTGATGTTCGAACTGACCCTGCCCGGAGGGGTGTACCTGTACCAGGGGGAGGAACTGGGTCTGGAGGAGATCGACGACCTCCCCGAGGAAGCGCTGCAGGACCCGACCTGGCGACGTTCGGGATTCACGGTGCGGGGACGGGACGGCTGCCGGGTGCCCGTCCCGTGGTCTTCCGCGGGACCCTCCCTCGGGTTCAGCGACGCCGACCCGTGGCTGCCGATGCCCGCGCACTGGCGGGAGCTGGCGGTCGACCGCCAGGAGACCGACCCCGCCTCGATGCTGTGGCTCTACCGCAACGCCCTGAGACTCCGCAAGGAGATCCCAGCCCTGGGAGCCGGCGACGGCGCCCTGCCGCACTGGCACGACCTGGGCCGCGAGGTGCTCGCCTACAGCCGGGAGCCGGGATTCACCTGCGTGGTCAACACCGGCCGTGACCCCGTGCGGGTGCCCGACGGCCAGCCGGTCCTGACGAGCGTTCCCCTGGCCGAGGGGGAACCGCTGCCCGGCAACGCCGCCATCTGGCTCCTGCACTGAGACTCCCCCCGTCCGGGCCCGGGCGCTACGACCCGGGCCCGGACGGGGGGAGTCTCTATGTCGTTGTCAAGCGGCGGTGGCGGTCGAGGCGGGTTCGCCGGTGACCGGGTGCTGGTAGGGAACGCAGTCGCGGAGCAGACCGAACTGGTTGCCCCCCCCACCCCACCCCCACTCCCACCCCCCACCCCACCCCCCACCCCGGGTATCCGCACTTGAAGTGGGAAATGGTGGTTGTGCGGGTACGAAAGACCGCCATTTCCCACTTCAAGTGG
>JAUPKJ010000166.1 GCA_030837505.1 Actinomycetota bacterium | reverse complement strand
TGGTGTCGGTGTTGGAGGTGTGGTCGGGGCGCAAGGACCGGTCGGTCACCGACCAGTTGATCGCCCTGCTGGCCGAGGAGAGTGTGCCGTTCCTGGCCGCCTACCGGTTGAAGGATTCCGGTCTGCGTAAACGCCAGGCGTGGGAGGACACGTGGGAGGGGCAGCGCCGCGAGGACGCCGGGCAGGACGTCGGTGTGATCCCGGTGCCCCCGAAGTACACGTCGGCGGACTTCCGCAAACCGTCGTGGTGGCGACACCGGGGCAAGTTGGACGTGCCCAAGGAGCGGTTCATCTCCTACCCCGACGCCGGTCGGGAGACCGATCCCACGCCCCTGCTGGGTTGGGCCGGGTGGGACCACGCCCAGCAGGCCCTGGCCCTGGCCACCGTCATCAACGATCGGGAGTCCGAAGGTTGGCCCGACGACCGCCTGGTCCCCTTGGTCGCGGGCCTGGCCGAACTCCAGCCCTGGGTCCGCCAGTGGCACGACGACACCGACCCCACCTACCACCTCAACCTCGCCGACTACCTCGACGAAGAACTCCGCCGCCGAGCCCACCAAGTCACCCGCACCCTGGAAGACCTACACGCCTGGAGCCCCGAACCCACCACCCGCGCCCGCCGCCCTCAGGCATGAAGGCCACGCGGGCCAGGGGACGCGGGCGGGGCAGGTGACTGTTGACCGGGTAGTCCCGGGCGTCCGGGTGGTTGTCGGCCTTGCCGTGGTTGTCGGCGTTCTCGTGGTCGTAGGCGTTCTCGTAGTCGTCTGTGTGCTGGTGATGGGCGTGCCTGCTGGTGGGCGGGTCGTGGTGTTTTCCTGGAGGGGGTGGGCCCGGTGGACTACTGTCTGTTGTCGACTGTTTGGTCCGTTTCGGGAGTCCGGGGGTGTGTGTGGGGACGGTTGCGGAGACGGGGGCCTGGGCCGACTGGGTGTCCTCGGAGTTGGATGATCTGTTGGATGTGGGGTCCTGTGCCCTGGAGTCCTGCGAAGTCAGTGTGGATCTCATGGAGACGATCGGGATGACGGTGCTTCTGGCCCGGGGTCAGGCCGCGCACTCCCGTGTCGAACACGCGCTGAACCTCTTGTCCGCCGCGGCCGAGGCCTGGCAGGACGCCCAGGACGCCGTCGCGGCCATCGACCCGGCCGGACCCGCGGGACCGGTGGGGGCGGTGGGGCCGGCGGGTCAGGGTGCCCTGGCTGGGACAGTCGGGACGACCGGTCCGGTCGAGGGGACCGGGCACGGGACCGAGGCAGGGGCAACCGGTCAGGTGCAGGACACAACCCTGACGGCACCGGCTCCGGCTGCTGCTGTCGGAGGACCTGTGGCCGGTACGGGCACTGCGGGTGGGACTGATCCGGCAGGTGCCGCCGACCAGGCCGGAGCCTTGAGCGGGAGCGCGTTCGCCGGGCAGGCCTCGGGCGGAACCAGCACCGAAGGACCAGCAGACGGCAGCACGCCGCCCCCCGGTACACCGTCGGCCGGGATGATCGCGGCAGTGGACGGGCCTGGAGCCGCCCCCAGCGAACAAGCCCAGCACACCGGTCTCCGCACCGGATCCGGCACCACGTCGGTCTCCGACACTCATCCGGCCGGCCACGACACCGCAGGCACGGGTACGGCAGATCAGGACACTCCAGATCCGAGTACTACGGGACCGGGCGCTGCTGCGCTGGGTGCTGCCGTCCCGGCGGGGGTGAGTGGGCCGGGGGCCGGCAGCCGGTGGGACCGGGTCCGGGACCGGGTTCCGTTCCACGGTGCCCCGGTGCACGGGACCCTGCGGGAGTGGGGTTTCACCGAACGCGCCTGGAAGAAGACCTCCGGAGACAGTTGTGAGCTGTCGCTGACCCCGGACGCGGGTCACGTCCCGTACAGCGATCCGGTCAACGACGTGTTCTGGGTCACCGCTACCGACGACCACGGCAACACCGTCGAGGCCCACCCCCTGTACTCCACGCGAGACCGCCTCGCAGGCCCCGAACACAACACCGAACCCGGTGCCCGCCAAGCCATCCGCGAACTCGTCGAGGACAAGGGCCTGCCCAAGGCCCTGTCCGCGGGTGCCAAGTACGCTGCGGCCAGCGGCATGACCGCTGCCGCCGGCGTCATCGCAGCCGACGGCGGGCACACCGCCGCCACCGCCATGACCTCCGGTAGCGGACCCGTCGTAGGAGGCGTCGGCCTGACCGCGACCTGGGCCACCCACGCGATCATCGCCAAACGCCGAGGCAAGATCCGCGACCCCTCCGCACCCCGCACCGTCCGCTTCAACCGTCCCTTGGACCAGATGAAGAACCTCCACCTCCACGTCCAACGCGGCGACCACGCCCGCCACGACCGCGAAACCGCCCGCGCCCACACCCTCACCCTCCTCGACCACCACGCACAACAACACCAAATAGACCCCGCCATCGTGAAACGATCCAGGAGGGACATCGAAAAGTTGCCTCGATTCCCGAGAGGAGCAAAAGACGACATCCCACCAGATCGCTGTCAGCAAGCAGCGCTGATGCATTTCGCAGAAGGCAGGGAGAGGCTGGTCCGAGAATTTCTTGGTATTGATGACACGAGTGGAAAAGGGTGAGTCGTGAGCGCGCGGGACACGATCTTCGACACTGACCTGACCGAACGGTTCCTCGACGCTAAGGCCACCCCCGAGGAACAAGAGCGACTCGCCCGAGCCTTCGCCGAGTACTACCCCAACGAACAAGACATCTCAGCGGAGATTGATGCCCGTATCGAGTACATCGCCGGGCAGCTCAACCCGCAGGCCATCAGGGTCTGGTTCAGACGCTACCCAGGCCTCCCACGCTTCATCGCTATCCTCTTCGACCTCATCGACCTCATGGGAATGTTCGACGAGAAAGACTGGATCATTGACAACCTGCGATCCATTGAGGTTCCCGAACAGCTTTACCCGGTCTGGCGGAAGAAAACTGAACTTGCCGGACTCAAACTAATGATCGTTTCTCTCTCCGGCGCCATGAACTATCGAGAGTTCCCTTACGCCGGGTGGCTCGCCGACGAAATCCACCAGCTCCTCCTCCAAGCCTGCGACGGACCCCGAGGCTCCCGACGCCGCCGCAACGGCTTCCGCGACGATCTCACCAACTCCCTCGCCCTCCTGCGCGAGAACGCCACCCTCGCCGGAATCACCTTCTCCCCCGACCTCCCCGACGACTGACCCCCCCACGACGACGTCCGCCCCACACCCCACCCGACGACCTCCGGCCCCACGCAGGACAGAGCGGCCTCGTGCGTGTTCCACCCCGAACCTGCTCACAACGCAGGCAACCCGGGGCGATCAGCACGCGTCGGATCCGGGGCCCTGCTGGCCCGCGGGGATCGCAGCAGCGAGTACCGGTCCGCCGGACAGGACCGACACGGGGGAGGGAAGCTGCGCTGGGGGTTGGCAGGGAAAGGCATTTATTACTGTTGTGCAAAATAATATTATTTTTGTGAAGGATGGTGGTGAAACGGTTTCGAGGAGGTGTGCCCTGCGTCAGATACGTCGGTGATGTGTGATCTACGACACTCTGTACCGGTTTTTGCTTGTCGGGGTATATGTGTATTATGGCGGTGACGTCCACCGTTGAAAGGGGCTCCTGGGCGCCGTTGGCATCCTCCGGATGCGGTACCGGTACAAGCAGGACAGTGGACAAGGTGATTCATACCCATCAACCCTGTGTCGCTTATAACTGGGGGCCTGACAACTGCGGTGGCCGGCGCTACTGGACTGGCTGACGGGCATCGGGAGTGTTCCCCGTGTGTCGTCCCCGACAAGGACCGCACACCGGGAAAGTAAATATATCCAAGGTTTGAATCCATTCTGCGTCCACTCGTTCGGAACGTATCCGTTGGCGTTGTGACGCATGTGCGAGAGGAACGTCCGACGGTGGCGCGAGGACAAGTTTCGGAAGATCCGGTCTTGTATGTGGGTGATGTGTCGTATGGGGAGGGCGGCCGGCTGTTGTTGCCGGTGCGGTGGTTGATGTGAGTGCCGCTACTGCTGCCGGTATGGGCAGTGTTGGCGCTGCGGGGGGTACGTTGTGACGTCGCGCCTGCGCAGGGTTGCGACTCTGCTGCGGATCGGCCGGGCCGCACGACGGGGCTCCGGGGCACCGGCCGGGAGGTTCGCGGCCGTGATGGCAGCCACCATGGCTCTGGGGATTTCCTTTCTGGTCCTGGCCGGGAGCTGGATCATTTACGAGGAACGACACCTCCGTGAATTCGCACGTTCTCCGGTGACTGCCAGTAGCAAGAACCGGGCACTTCTCCGGTATACGAGCCTGGGAGATGAGCTGACTGATCAACAGACCCACTCCGTGTATCTCGTCGAGCCGGTGACGGCTGATGCTCCGGTGCCGCCGGGGTTGTCCCGGTGGCCTGCTCCGGGGGAGGTCTTCCTGTCGCCGCAGCTTCTGCGGGACGGCGCTGATGAGGAGATCACCTCCCGGTATGGACGTTTCGTGGGAACGATCGGCCCGGAGGGTCTGGGAGTTCCGGACGAACGACTCGCCATGGTCCGGCCGTCCGGCGACTGGCTGAAGAAAAACTCGGAGCTGTACTCTGGTTTCGCCGGTCGCGACAGGGCCGAGGAAGGGAGAGGAGAATCCTGGGGCGGTGAATCATCCCGGCTCTACGGATTGCGGGAGTTCACCAGCTGTGTGTTGGGAATGCTGGTTCTGCCGGCGTTGGTGTTGTTGTTCGTGGTGAATGGTTTCGGGATCGAGGAGCGGCGGCGTCGGGATCTGTTGCTGTCCACTCTGGGGGCTGGTCGTGGGGCACGTCGGTGGGTTGCTCTCGGGGATGTTCTCGCTCCGGTACTCACCGGGGTTGCGCTTACGGCCTTGGCCCTGGTCACTGTTGTTCGGATGGACCCGCGACTCCCGGTGACCGATTTCATTGTGCCCGGGGACCAGTTGGCGCTTCATCCGCTGCTGCTGGCCGTGGCCTTGTGCGGGGCAGGGTTCCTGGCGGTGGTGGTTTCCCTGCTGGGTACGGGGCGTCGGAAAGCGGTCGGGAGAACCCCCCGCCAGACGAGGACTGCCTCTCCGTGGATACGTGCCTCGGCCTTCCCCGCAGCCCTGTTTCTCACAGTGCGGTTGCCCGATGTCCTGGATCCGTCCCGCGGCCCTGTGTGGTCGGTCACTTACCTGTTGGGTGTCGCAGCCACGTTCTTCACCTTGCCGTTCGCCCTCGGACTGCTGACCGCTGCCCTCGGCCAGATGGTTGTTCTTGTGGGGCGGGCGACCGGTGCCGCGGGAGTCCTCATCAGCGGGCGACGACTGCGGTGCCGTCCGATGGACACCGCGCGGACCATGGCGGGAGCAGTGGTGCTCGTCGGGGTCCTGTTGCAGGCCAGCCTGTGGTCCTCCCTGTTCAACCAGTTCATCACCCAGGATCTGGCCCAACGCGACACCCTCGGGAACTCAGTGGTTCTGCTGTACCCCACCAGCAGGCACGACCTGTCCGGGTTCATCGACAGCTTGCCTGCGGGCACCGGAACCGTCCTGGTCGATCACCTGTTCCAGGACGCCGGTCCCACTCTCACCGCTCAGTGCACAGACTTGCGCAGCTTGGGCCTGCCGTGCGGTGGCAAGGTGCCAGTATCCGAACAGTCTCAACGTACCCGGACCGTTCTGCGTCACCTGCAAGTCGATGACTCCTCCATCCTCAACACCCGGGTAGGAGTCATAGGCCCGTTGTCCTCCGGTGACGAGAGCCGTGCTCTGGTAATCAGCGCACCCGCCGGCGGGTCCCTCGACCTATCAGACCTCAAACGCCTGGCCTTCCAGACCCTTTCCGGTCTCCCGCCCCTGGGCTACCTCGGGGACGAAGCACTCAGGGGTGACGCCGATTCCGCCCACCAAGCCGTGTGGATCGTGCTGTTCGGCGTGGGTACTGCGATCGTTCTCGGGCTGGCTCTGGGCGTCACAGCGACGACCCGCTTCCGGGAACAGTCCCAGAGCCTGGGGCCGGTCTCCATGCTCACCTCCCGGTCACGGCTCCCGTGGGCCATCGGCTGGTGGACCATCGCCCTTCCGATGGCCGTCGCTGCCTGGGCGGCTCTCGTGGTGTCCTGGCTGCTGGCAGACCCCATCACCAGCATGCGACCCGGGACGGGGATCTCAGGAACCCTCCAGATCGCGCTCCCGGTCATCCTCACAGGGATCGCGGTGCTGACCTGGGTCTACGCGAGCGTCAACACGGTCCGTTCCCTGCGGACCTGGAGACCCCGGAACGTCTGACCGCCGCCCTGCCGTGCGACGCCCGTGCCTCGGCGCGGTCGCACGGCAGGGTTGGTGGCGTTCGGCCGGCTACACCGTTCCCGAGACAGACCCCGATGTGAGGTCTCCTACCGGTGCCGCGCGGTCCGGTCGAAGGGGAACCGACAGTCTGGTTCGTTGACCACGAAGGTACGCCGCGGGCGAGCAGGGCGGCCCGTGGCGCCCTGCCATCTCATACCACCAATACCCCCTAGTATGAGATAGTCAATATCTCATACTAGGGGGTGGGGTCAGCGCGAGATCATCCGGTTGGGTCGGCGTGGCCGCCCGTCACCTACGAGACGCTGCCGTGGCGCAGTACGTCCGCCCCGGGCACGGCATCCCGCACCCAGATCCGCAAGCACCAGGGTCCCTACCGTGCGGCGGTGACACCACCCATCGCGGGGGCACAGCTGCCCCTACCCGCGCACTTGGCCTCCGCGCTCGACGACGCCACCAACGAGATCGCCAGGTTCGACGCCGAACTCGGGGCACAGATCGCTCCGTTCGCCGCCGTCTTGCTGCGATCGGAGTCGGCCGCGAGTTCCCAGATCGAGAACCTCACAGCCTCGGCGCGGGCAATCGCCGAGGCCGAGCTGGACATCGCCGTCGGCGGGAACGCGGCCAAGGTCGTCGCGAACTCGAGGGCGATGACCGCCGCCATCAAGCTGGCCGACCGGCTCGACGCCGACGCCATCCTGCAGATGCACCAAGCCCTCAGGGGCCGGACAGTGCCGGACATCGCGGGAAAGTGGCGTGGCGAACAGGCGTGGATCGGCGGTGGTGCCGTCGGCCCGCACCTTGCCATGTTCGTCCCGCCTCGGCACGATCTGGTCCCGGCCGCCATCGACGACCTCGTCGAGTTCATGGCCCGCGACGATCTGCCCGTTCTCGCGCACGCAGCACTCGCACACGCCCAGTTCGAGACCATCCACCCGTTCCCGGACGGAAATGGCAGAACCGGGCGAGCCCTCGTGCACGCCCTGCTGCGCTCCAGACGACTGACTCGCACGGTGACGGTACCGGTGTCCGCGGGCCTGCTCATCGACGTTGACGCGTACTTCGACGCGCTCGAGGCCTACCGCGACGGTGATGCGGGCCCGATCATCAACCGCTTCATCGATGCAGCGTTCTCGGCGACCGCCAACGGCCGCAGGCTTGCCGACGATCTGCACGCAATTCGCGAGTCCTGGAACGGCTTGATCAAGGCGCGCAAGGGGGCGGGGGCTTGGGAACTCGCCGACGTACTGCTCCGCCGGCCCGTGGTGGACCGTGACACGGTCTCGCGCGAACTCGGCGTTACCGGAACGAATGTCTACGGGCCGTTGAAGGCACTCGTCGCGGCCGGAATCCTCACGGAGACCACGAACAAGAAGCGGGGACAGATCTGGCGGTCCGTCGAAGTAATCACCGCACTGGACGCCTTCGCCGCAAGGAGCGGCCGCAGAACTCCACCCCAGCACACGTAGTCCGGGAAGGTCCACACCCTGGCACAGAAACCGTTCTTGAGGCAGCCATGGCAGGCCCGACGCCGCCTATTGCCGGTCGCTCTAAGTTGATCGTGTGGTGCGGGACCGGGTGCGTGGACGTGGAACTTGGGTGGTTCGGGGTATCGGGTTCCTGCCTGCCGCGATTCTTGACGCGGTAGTTGTTGAGTCCGGCGCCGGTGCTCGGGCGGGGTCCCTAAAGCCACCGTTCAGGATTACTCAGAAATACGCAGGCATAGGAGCAGCTTTCCCCGGGAGACACTCTGTTGAACGGCCTGCCAGAGAACGGAGCCGAACCAACCTGCGGATTCTTCTGGCCTTCCGGGGATCCGGAACGACAACTCTCCGTCTTTCTGTGAGGGAAGAACCTCAAAGGCAGTTGTCCTGTGATCAAAAACATTGTGCGCGGCGTCACGCAGAGATATCGGACGAAAGGGGCTGTCCGCTTCGTCGGGAGCGCCGATGTTGTCCTGCGGAGCCAAGGACGCCCGGGCGGTCAGGAGGGACGAGGTGCCATCGACCCACCGGAACCATTCGCCCCCCAGGATCTCGTGCCCTTCGACGGTCGCATCATCGAGAGGCGAACAGATGCGCAGCTCACTCACGGTGAAGTCACCCAGGGCTCGTACGCAATCCAACATGCAATGGAGGAGAGGCTGAATCACCAGTGGCACGGACGCAGCAGGCGTGTTTTCCGGTACGACATGCACCCAGGCCGTGTTCGGATGTTCGCAGGTACCGTTCCGACCGTGGATCCCGCAGGAAGCGGGAAACCACAGCCGTGGACGGTGTTCCGCGGACGTAAAAGATGAAGACCAACCCATCATCGAGGATCTGATGATCATCAAGCTGTACAGGTCATGGATGTTGTCATTCAAGACTTGTACAGGTCTCGGGATGAACTTCCCTCGGAGCTCGATCTCCAGATTCTCACCGGTCATCATCTCTTAGTCACCTCGTTCTCAGTCACCCGGAGTGTGCTCGGAAACATCTCCTGACCTTGGGATGAAGATGCAAGAACAGGGCGGTCCCAAGTCTCATTGAGGAGTGCAGGCGAGCGTGGATTCCGGAGAGACAGTTTTGTTTCCGGCGTCTTCCTGGCCGACGAGATCAACATCGATCCGGCTTCGCCACTTCAACTTCGATGTGCTGGCGCAAACAGCCTGTGCAGCTGCGCGGTTAGCCGATCCCCCACCAGAGTACACGCCGTTTTTGTGACCGGTGGCGACAGTTTTCCATTTCCCACCCGTATAGATTTGTAGTTCAACAGTGACATTTGCTTTACTCGCCTTGCAATCACCGTTCACCCACCAGCCGTGCCCTGAAGCAACGCGAGCGGCTCCCGGCGATTTATTCCACGTGGAAATGTGAACGTTGTCACCATTTTGAGTAAAGGAACAAAGAAAAATCCCCCTAGTGCCACCGCTGCCTTCTAATCCATTCCTTGGTGCCTTAATAGTGTGGGACTCCGAAAACGTGCCGACCTTATCGCCTGCAGAAAGGGCATCAGTCTGCAAATTGTCAACCGCGCCTTACTGTAACTGCTATCCGTTGCATAAGACAAAAAAAGTCGTGTGTGACATATGTCTCGTTGCGGATGTGCATTACCAGCCTCGATTTTCGCTACTGTGGTGTCTTGCTCTGGTGCGTGGGGTGACGGTGAGTGGACTGTGGTTTCGATGGCTTTGAGGGGAGCCTGTGCAGGCGGTGGCTTCGGTGTTGCGGACGCCGTCCTCGACGTGGGCATGGACGGGGTGGCGGGTTTCGAGTCGTTGGAATCGCGTTGTCCCTCTCAGGGGCCGAGCAGGGCGGCGGGGACGACGGCGATGCCGTCGGGGCGGCGGTAGGCATGGCGACCGGTGGTGACCACGACGGCGTCCAGGAGGTCGTCGCCGAGGCGTTCGTGCAGCCAGTGGAGGTGTTTCAGGTCCCCGGGGGAAGGGTCCGCCACGAGTTTGACCTCGATGGCCACGATTCGGCGGTCGTCACGTTCGACGATCAGGTCGATCTCGTGAGCGCCTTGGTGGGTGCGCAGGTGGCTTGTCGTGGCCTCGCAAGATTGGGCGTACACGCGGACGTCGAGGGTGACCAGTGATTCGAAGAGGGCACCGAGGAGAGTGCCGTCCCGGGGGAGTCTGACCGCACCCTGATCAGCCGACAAGAGCGAGTCCGGGCCGACCCCCAGCAGGCGAGCGGCCAGGGCCGGGTCAGCCAGCTGGTGTTTGGCCGGTGTGGCCAGTCGCGAGAAATGGTTGAGCGTGGGAAGCCAGGCGGGTAGCGGGTCGAGAATCCACAGGCGTGTCAGAGCGTCGCGGTAGGGCAGGAGGCTTGACCTCGTCAGTGCGTTGCCGTCGTCCCCAGTGGCGGCGTCACGGATGCGCTCGAATGCTGTGGTGCTTGAGGTGGCTGCTGCGTAGGCGGCGAGCCAGCGGCGTAGGGCGGTGGGGTTGCGGATCGAACGGCCCAATTCAGGGATGTCATGGTCAACGATGCGGTCCAGATAGCCGTCGAGTTGGGCACGCAAGGCACGGCCGTGAAGCCCGCGCAGGCCGGGGAAACCGGAGGCGCAGATCTCCTCCGTGTAGTCCTCCAGGGTCACGTCGCTGTCACCGTCGATCGGGGGGCGTTTGCCCGAGAGCAGGGCCTGCAGGCTGACAGTGGGAGTGCCCACGCCGCGTTCGACGAGAGTCAGGGGACGCATCCGGGCCGTCACGATCCGGCCCGCTCCCGAATGGGTGGTCGTCCGTGGACAAGCCGATCCGGTCAGGAGAAACCGACCAGGAGAGGGATCGGCGTCAACAGCACGACGGACCGTGTCCCAGGAGGAGGGTAGGCGCTGCCACTCGTCAATGAGAACAGGCGCCCTGCCCGTGGCCAGTCGGCCTGGATCGGCGAAGAAGACGGACCGTTCGCCGGGATCGTCCAGTTGGTGGACTGTGCGTGCGCGCTGGAGAGCGGTGCGCGTCTTGCCAACTGCTTTCGGGCCTTCGATCGCGATGGCAGGGACACCGGCCAATAGCTCATCGATCTCGAAATCGATCACCCGGGGAAAGTACTTGATCATGAAACTCCTCAGCTGGTCGGCGACTGGAAAACTCCAGGTCAGACAGGCACTCAGACAGCTACGCTACAGATTCGCAGGTCTCTACGCTACAGAATCGCAGACAGCTACGCTACAGATTCGCGGGTCACTACGCTCCATCCAGTCGGGCTCCTACGTTCCCGAACGTCCGGGTCGCGTACGCCGGGCGTTGGGATGCCGTGTTCGGGATCGGGTGGTCTGTGGTGATCGACGGGCAGGTGTCGCTCCTGCCCGCGTGTTCGGGTCCGAAACCCCATGCCTGTTGCGCCAACTCCGGCCAGGTGCTGTGCCCGGCCAGGTTGGCGCTCCGGGGCGTTCCCGTCGGCGCCGACAGGAACCACTATCGGCCCCTCCTGCGGCCTTCCGGAGCACTCAACCGGACCACGCACATCACCGACAGAGTTCCGAAACAGACCCTAGAGTGACTGCGTGACTATCCTGCTGCGCGACGTCATCGACATTCCTGAGCGAGCCGGTGCCGAGGACTACGTGCTGCGCTTGACCGACTCGGTGGGTCACGAGGCTGCGGGCCGGACGCTCGACGAGTACGTGGTCACCGAGGCACTGGCCGAGTCGTTCGATACGGCGCTCGGCCTGGTTGCCGAGGGGGTCCGGTCGGGGACGAGCCGGGGGGCGTTCCTCAAGGGGTCGTTCGGGTCCGGTAAGTCGCACTTCATGGCGGTGCTGCATGCCCTGCTGGAGCAGGAGCCGGTGGCTCGGTCCAAGCCGGAACTGCAGCCCGTGGTCGCGCGGCACGACCCCGTGCTGGCCGACCGGAAGATCCTCCCGCTGGCCTTCCACTTGCTGGGGGCCCGGACCATGGAGGAGGCCCTGTTCCAGGGCTATGTTCGACAGATCCGGCAGCGGCACCCCGCCGCCCCGCTGCCCGCCGTCCACAAGTCGGACGCGCTGTTGGACGACGCCGAGGGGCTGCGGGTCCGGCTCGGGAACACCCAGTTCTTCGCCGGGCTCAACGGCAGCGGGAACGACAGCAGCAGCAACGGCAGTGGCAGCGGGAACGCCGACGCCGGTGGTGCCGATGCTGACCCGTGGGCGGCCGTCCTGGGCACCGGGACCTGGGACGCCGAGCGTTATGCACAGGCCCGCGCTGCGGCTCCGTCGGCAGAGCTGCGCCAACAACTGGTCTCCGCCGTGGTGGAGACGTACTTCGGCGCCTACACGCAGCAGGCCGAGTACGTCGATCTCGACACCGGTCTGGCGGCGATCGCCCAGCACGCCAAGGGCCTGGGCTACGACGCTGTCGTGCTGTTCCTGGACGAGCTCGTGCTGTGGCTGGCGTTCTCCGTGCAGGACCGGGAGTTCTTCCGCCGGGAGTCGCAGAAGCTGACCAAACTGGTGGAGTCGGCGATCGGGGGCCGACCGATCCCGCTGATCTCGTTCGTGGCCCGGCAGCTGGACCTGCGGCAGTGGTTCGCCGACGCCGGGGCCAGCGGTGCGGAACAGGAAGCGCTGGACCGGGCGTTCCGGCACCAGGAAGGCCGGTTCTCCGAGATCCAGCTCGGGGACGGCAACCTCCCGTACGTGGCGCACCGGCGTCTGCTGCGACCGAGGGACGACGCCGCCGGCCTGACCCTGCAGTCGGCGTTCGCCTCGATCGACCGGCGTCCGGCCGTGTGGGACGTGCTCCTGGACGGCGCGAACACCGACGAACGGCACCGGGGGTCGGACGAACAGGCGTTCCGGTTGACCTACCCGTTCTCCCCGGCCCTGGTGTCTACTCTGCGGACGCTGGCCAGCGTGATGCAGCGCGAACGGACAGCGCTGAAAGTCATGCAACAAATGCTCGTCGCCCGCCGCGACACCCTGACGATCGACGAGATCATCCCGGTGGGGGACTCCTTCGACCTCGTGGTCCGGGGCCAGACCGGCCAGGCCCTGGACGCCGAGGCCGCAGCGCTGTTCCGATCGGCGAACAAGCTCTACACCGACAAGCTCCGCCCGCTGCTGCTGAGCATCCACGGCCTCGAGGAACGGACCCTGTACGAGGAGCCCGAGAAGGTCCCGGCCGGTTACCGCATCGACGACCGGCTCGCCAAGACCCTGCTCCTGTCGGCCGTCGCCCCGAAGGTTCCTGCCCTCATGGCGTTGACGGCCTCCCGGCTGGCGTCGCTGAACCACGGGTCGATCGTGTCGCCGCTGCCCGGGGGTGAGGCGTCCGTGGTGCTCTCGAAGGTGCGGACCTGGGCCCGCGACGTCCCCGAGATCCACCTCGACGGCGACGACCGCAACCCGACCGTCCGGGTCCAGCTGTCGGAGGTGGACTACGAGTCGGTCGTGAAACGGGCCAAGGGCGAGGACAACACCGGGCGCCAGCGGGAACTGCTCAAGGACCTGGTCGCCGACGGCCTCGACATCGACCTCAAACAGCAGGACCTGCAGGGCGCCTACCGGCACGAGATCGTCTGGCGTGGGTCCCGCCGCCGCGTGGACGTGGTGTTCGGCAACGTCCGGGACCGCACCTGGCTGTCGGACGACCACTTCGTGGCCGCGCCGGACACCTGGCGGGTCGTCATCGATCACCCGTTCGATGAGCCGGGGCACTCCACGGCCGAGGACCTGCAACGCCTGGATGAGATGGTGACCCGCGGGGTGTCCTCCCGTACCATCGTGTGGCTGCCGCGGTTCCTGTCCGACGACAAGATCCGTGAACTGCGGCGGCTGGTCATCCTCAACTGGCTGCTGGACGGCAGTCCGGAGCGTTGGCAGGGCGCGTCCGACCACCTGAGCGAGACCGACAGGGCCCTGGCGCGTTCGATCCTGGAATCGCAGCGCAACACCCTGCGGCGCAGCCTGGAGGACGCCGTCCAGCAGGCCTACGGCGCGGCCTCGCCCCGGCCCGGGGTCCTGCTGGACGCCTCCGGACACGAACGGATCCTTGTTTCGTTCGAGCGTCTGTTCGCTCCCGCGAACCCGCTCGGCGCCACCCTCGGACAGGCGTTCGAGCACCTTCTCGGGCAGGCGTTCGAAGCAGTGCACCCCGCGCACCCGCAGTTCGAACCCGGCGATGTGGAGGTCCGCGTCCGCGACCTCAAGGTCGTCGCCGCCTACGTCGCCCGCGCCGTGACCGACAGCGACAAACGTGTGGAACTGCTGTCCGACGCAGCCGTCGTGCGGCGGATCGCCGAACCCCTCGGGGTCGGCAAAGCCACCGAGATGCACTACCTGCTCGGCGACGACCGGTTCGCCCCGTGGGGTCAGGAGATCGAACGAGCCCTGGGACTTCGCGCCCAGGAGGAGGGCGCACAACCTGACGGCCCGGTGACCGTCGGGGAACTGCGGCACTGGATCCACGGCGTCGCCCCGGCCCGCGGCCTGCGCGAGGAGGTCGCCGACCTCGTCGTCATCACCTGGTCCGCCCTGCGGCAGCGGGCCTGGTTCCAGCACGGCTCACCCCTGCCGGTCGCCCCCGACCCCGGGTCGCTGTCGGCTTCCATGGAACTGCGCACCCAGGAACTGCCGTCCCCCGAGGAATGGGAGAGGGCCCGCACCGTGGCAGCCTCCCTGTTCGGTGTCCAGGCCGCCGCGTACCTGACAGCACCGGCCGTCGCCGACTTCGTCGCCAAGGTGACGACGGCAGCAGCCGGCTTCGCACGGACCGCCCCGGAACTGGTCACGGCGTTGGAAACGGTGTATCGCACGCTCGGGATCGAGGACGGCGACCGGCGGCGCACCGCCCGCGTCGGTGCGGCCCTCGTGCAACGGCTGCCCCACCTGACCGGCGTCGCCCTGGTCCACGCCGTGGCCTCGCCCGACCTGGAGGGCGCCGGCCCGACCGCCACGGGCAAGTCCCTGTTCAGTGCCGAGGCCGTCGCCCACGTGCTGAACAGGTTCCACTGGCACCGGCTCGTGCCCCTCCAACAGGCCCTGCACGGCGAGGACTACCGCGCGGCAGCCGCGGCGGCCGTCGTCAACGACCTGCGCGACGCCCTGCGCCACGACGAGATCGTGACCGCGGCCGCGTCGGCACTGTCGGCCTGCGAGGACGGGATCTTCACCTGGCTCGCCGCCGGGGGGAGCGGAGCGCAGGGGCGCGGGATCCCAGGGAGTGGGGTCCCGGGGAGCGGCGGGTTCCCCACCGCCGGGGCGCACCCCGGCCACGTGGGCCGGAGCGATTCCGGGGTCCGGGCCGGAACCGTGTCTCAAGCCGGCCTCGTGTCCCGGGCCGGAACCGTGTCCCAGGTCGGAACCGTGTCTCAGACCGGTGGAGGGTTCACCGACGGTGACGCCCCTCAGAGCGCTCAGAGCGCGCCGACCGGTGGGGCCACCCGCCCCCACCACGGCACCGACGAGAACGTTCTGAACGGACTGAAGTCCTTCCTCCTCGAACACCCGAACGACACGGTCCAGGTCACCTGGCGGGTCGTGCCATGACGGTCGGAACGGCAGCGACACCCGTCAGCGCCTCCATGGTGCTCGCCCTCGTCGACGAAGCCCGCTCGCCCCGGTTCCGCTACCCCTCCGGGATCATCGGCGTGCGGGGCGTGCCCGACCGGACCCTCACCGCCGACCTGACCCACGAGGGCCAGAAGGTGCGCGTGCGCCCAGCACCATCGGCCCTGGCCGCGCGGGAGATCCTCGCCGAGCACCAGGAAGGCGACTGGCTCGTCGTCGTCACCGACCGGGACGACGACGACCTCGGAGCCGGCCTGCTCGCCCACTTCGTCTGGCAACGACTGCGCAGCCCCGACCCGTGGGAAGCCGTCCGCGGCCGGTTCGCCGCCACCGGGATCGACCCGGCCCTGACCCTGCAGCCGGCCGGCCGCGACCTGGCCGCAGCGCTCCTCGCCGCCACCCCACCCGGCGGCTGGCCCGCAGCACCCGCCGGGGTGCTCACCCGCGCCCACGCCCTCGGGTCCGTCGCCTGCACGCACCTCGGGTTCGACACCCGTTCCACCGACGTCCTGGGGGTGCTGCGCTGGTCGATGACGGCCGACAGCGTCGAGGCCCTCGCAGCCCTGCGCAGCGGCGTCGCCGACCTGCTCGCCGACGCCACCCTCGACTGGATCGCACAGCGGGCCGGGACGGCGTGCGCCCCCGTCCGCGCGCTGCTCGCCCGCGGCGAACTCGCCGACGTCGTCCCCGTCGGCATCGTGCTGGACCTGCTGACCGGCGAGAACCTGCGCAGCGGGCTCCACGCGCACCGGGCCCAGCTCGCGCTCGCCCGCCTGGAGGAACAGCGGTGGGGCGGCACGGCCCCCACCACCCCTGCCCTGGCAGCGTTGGGTCGGGCCGCGACAGCACTGTTGTCCGACCTGGTCCACGACCGACGGGCCGACGCCGAGATCCGGCGGGTCCTCGACCGCGCCGACGCGATCATCGAACGGGTGCGGGCCGAACCCCTCGTCGCCGGCTCCGACTTCCTGGCCTGCGGGTTGCGGGCGCGGTTCGTGGCGCTCGCCGAAGCACTGCGCCGCGCCGTGGCCCCCGGGACCGTGCCCGTTCCAGCGGCTGTGCCCGCTCCAGTTCCCGAGGACAGCGCTGTGGACGCTGTCGAGGCGGCGTGGGCGAACGTCACCGCGCATCGTTTCGCCCCCTTCTCGCCCCTGCGCGGACCGTTCGAGGCCGCCGTACGACTCGTGCGCCGGCTGGCCCTGCCCGACTCGGTGCTCGGTCCGGGGCCGAGGCTGGTGCCGGTGCCCGACCAGGCCGAGGCCGGTGCCCGGCTCGGGGCGCTGGCGCGCAGGTACGCCGACCACGACGCCTGGGTCGACACCGCGATCGACGACGCCTTCGTCGGCGTCGACGACCCGGACCTGTCCCCGGCGCTGCAGTCCGTGGTCGCAGCGGCCCAGCAGCGGCGGCGTCGGGCGGAACGCGCGTTCGCCGCGGCCCTGGCCGCTGCGGCCCCGACCGCGTCGGGGGACGGCGTGGCCGGCGATGCCGGAACGGTCTGGTACATGGAACGGCTGCTCCCCGGCGCGATCATCCCGCTGGCCAGGAAGGCCCCGGTGCTGCTGCTGGTCCTGGACGGGATGAGCGCCGCGACGGCAACGCAGATCCTCACCGACGTCACGACCAGGCTCGGGTGGGTCGAAGCCGCCCTGCCCGGCTCGAACGGGCACCGGCGCGCCGCGGCCCTGGCGGTGCTGCCGTCCCTGACGGAGGTCAGCCGGGCCTCGCTGCTGTGCGGACGCCTCACCCGTGGCAAACAGAACGTCGAACAGGACGGCTACCACGAACTCACAGCCCAGGTCGGGAAGATCACCGCGGAGCTGTTCCACAAGAAGTCCGTGGACACCACGGCAGCAGGGTGGTCGGTCAGCCACGAGGTCGGCGAGGCCATCGACGACACGCGCCGCTCGCGCCTGGTGACCGTGGTGCTCAACACCATCGACGACGCCCTCGACCGCTCCGACCCCGCCGGGACTACCTGGACCGCCGACGCCGTCAAACACCTCGAACCGCTCCTGGCCCGGGCCGCCGCCGGCCGCACCGTCGTGATGACCGCCGACCACGGCCACGTCGTCGAACGCCGCCAGGGCACGCCCAGGACCCACCCCGACGCCACCAGCGCCCGCTCCCGCAGCGCGGGTGGGGGTGTGGAGGACGGTGAGGTGGAGGTGAGCGGTCCCAGGGTCCTGGCAGAGGGCAACCGTGCCGTCCTCGCCGTCGATGACACCCTGCGCTACGGGCCGCTGAAGGCCGGCTACCACGGCGGGGCCTGCGCGGCCGAGGTCGTCGTCCCCGTAGCGGTGCTCCTCCTCGACGAAACAGCCAACACGGCCGGGCTGGCGCTGCTGCCCCCGCAGGTCCCCAGCTGGTGGCTCACGCCCCACACCACCGCTGCGGGGGCGGCGACGGGTTCCGTGACCGGCACCGCGGCTGTTTTCGTGACCGGCACCGCGACCGGCATCGCGACCGGTTCCGCGATCGACACCGCGACCGGGCCGGCAGCCCGCGCGGCCGGTCCCGTGACCGGGACACCGGCCCGCGCGGCCGCCAAGCCGGGGCGCACACCCGGCGAGAGCGAATCCACGCTCTTCGACCTCGAACAGACAGCCCCGGCTGAGCCCGCCGCCAAGCCTGCCGTCCCTGCCGACAAGCCCCCCGCCCAGCCCCCCGCCCCAGCCGGAGAACCCGCCGCGGCAACGCTCGGCCGGACCGTCGTCACCAGCCGCGTCTACAGGAGCCAGCGCAGGGTGTCCGGCAGACTCGGCGTCAAGGACAACCAGATCGCAGCCCTCGT
Source organism: Actinomycetota bacterium (assembly GCA_030837505.1). Lineage (GTDB taxonomy): Bacteria > Actinomycetota > Actinomycetes > Actinomycetales > Kineosporiaceae > JAUPKJ01. Next base: position 3,184 of record JAUPKJ010000166.1, on the reverse strand, counting down.
CGACGCGCTCGCGACGGCGAACGCCACCCGCCTGCCACCCGTCCAGGTGGCGCAAGCCCTCGGTGTGGGCAGGACCCAACTGAGAGGAGCACTGAGCCAGGTGCGGCAACTGCTCAACGTCGAGGGTTATGCCGTCCTGGTGGAGGACGCCGCCACCGGTGTCGTGATCCTCGACACCGGCCTGCTGTGCGAACAGTTCGAGGTCCAGGCATGACCCGGGAAGTCTCCAGCCGACGCCGCCGCGAAGTCATCGACGCCCTGCGCCGCGGGACCGTCCCGGAGAACGGACTGGACCTGCTCGCCGTCGGCCTCGACCGGTTCGCCGCCACCCTCGACGCCGAACTGGACACCGTCGCCACCGGAGGGGCCGTCTTCAAGGCCGTCCGTGGCGAGTACGGCGCCGGCAAGACCTTCTTCACCCGGCACCTGGCCGAACGAGCCCTGCGGAACGGCTTCGCAGCCTGCGAAGTACAGATCTCCGAGACCCAGACGCCGCTGCACCGCCTGGAAACCGTCTACCGCCGCGTCACCGAATCGATGCGCACAGCCTCGATCCCGCCCAGCGCGTTTCGAGCAGTCCTGGACTCCTGGCTGTTCACCCTCGAAACCGACGCGATCCACGCCGACCCGGACCTCGCCGACGCGACCGACACCGAGGTGTCCGCCGCCGTCGACCGCCTCCTCGAACAGCGCCTGGCCCACGTGAACACCCGCACCCCCGTGTTCGCCCAGGCCCTGCGCGGCTACCGGACCGCCGTCGCCGCCGACGACCCGGCCCTCGCCGACGCCCTCGCAGCCTGGATGGGTGGACAACCCCAGGTATCAGCCCGTGCCAAACGTTCAGCCGGGATCCGCGGAGAACTCGACCACTTCGGCGCCCTGGCCTTCCTCCAAGGACTGCTCACCGTCCTGCGCGACGCCGGACACCCCGGGCTGATCCTGGTCCTCGACGAGGTCGAAACACTGCAACGAGTCCGCGGGGACGTGCGCGACAAAGCCCTCAACGCCCTGCGACAACTCATCGACGAAATCGACGCCGGCCGCTTCCCCGGGCTGTACCTGCTGGTCACCGGCACCCCAGCGTTCTTCGACGGACCCTCCGGCGTGCAACGCCTCGCCCCCCTGGCCCAACGCCTCGCCACCGACTTCGCCACCGACGCCCGGTTCGACAACCCCCGTGCCGTACAGATCCGGCTGCCCGGGTTCGACCGCGCAGCCCTCGTGGCCCTCGGCCGCAAGGTCCGCGACCTGTACGCCTCCGGGACAACACACGAATCCCGCCTCCACCAGCAGGCCGACGACGACTACATCGGCGCGCTCGCGGACGCCGTCACCGGGTCGCTGGGCGGGCGGGTCGGCGTCGCACCGCGGGTGTTCCTCAAGAAACTCGTCGCCGACGTCCTCGACCGGGTCGACCAGTTCGACGACTTCGACCCCCGCGAGCACTACGCCCTGACCCTCAACGCTGGCGAACTCACCGAGACCGAACGCAACGCCGCCTCCGGGTCCGCCTCCGGGGTCGGCAGCCGGGCGGCCGACATCGACCTCGACCTGCCATGACCCGCCGCGCCCACCAGGGACGCTCCTCACCGAGGCCGTCCGCGTGAACGCCGTGGCCCCGGCCTTGGACCGGCTGAGCCCCGTGGTCGTCTACCACGTGGTGAACACCCTCGGCTGGCCGTCGTTGCGGCCGTTGCAGGAGCAGGCCGTGCCGCCGGTCCTCGACGGGTCCGACGCGCTGCTGCTCGCCCCGACCGCGGGCGGCAAGACGGAAGCCGCCGTGTTCCCGCTGCTCACAGCGATGGAGTCCGGGCGCTGGCCGGCACTGTCCGTAATCTACGTGTGCCCGTTGAAGGCCCTGCTGAACAACCTCGAACCGCGCCTGGCCCAGTACACCGGCTGGCTGGGCCGCCGGACCGCGGTGTGGCACGGCGACACCACGGCGAGCGAACGGCAGAAGATCCTGCGCGAGCCCCCCGACATCCTGCTGACCACCCCCGAATCTCTCGAGGCGATGCTGATCAGCCTCAAGGTGGAGCACGGCAGGTTCTTCTCCCACCCGCGGGCCATCGTCATCGACGAGATCCACGCCTTCGCCGGCGACGACCGGGGCTGGCACCTGCTGGCCGTCCTCGAACGACTCACCCGCCTGACCGGGCGACCCCTCCAACGGATCGGCCTGTCCGCCACCGTGGGCAACCCGGCCCAACTGCTGGCCTGGCTGCAAGGCTCGGGCCGCGGCACCCGACCGTCCGCCGTGGTCGCCCCCGACCTGCCCGCCCCCGACCTGCCCGCCTCCGACCTGCCGTGCGACGCCGGCCCGGCCGAGCCCCCCGGCGCTGCGCTCGCCGCCCCCCCGCCGGGCGACATCGAACTGGACTACGTCGGGTCTGTTTCCAACGCAGCCACGGTCATCGCGGCCCTGCACCGGGGCGAGAAGCGCCTGGTGTTCTGCGACTCCCGCACGCTGGTCGAGGAACTCGGTGCGAAACTGCGCGAGCGTGGGATCACCACGTTCCTGTCCCACGCCTCGCTGTCCGCCGCCGAACGGCGCCGTTCCGAACTGGCCTTCGCCGAAGCCCGCGACTGCGTCGTCGTGGCCACCTCGACCCTGGAACTCGGTATCGACGTCGGCGACCTCGACCGCGTGATCCAGATCAACTCGCCCTCAACTGTTGCAGCGTTCCTGCAACGCCTGGGACGCACGGGCCGACGCCCCGGCACGACCAGGAACGCCCTGTTCCTGGCCCTGAACCACGACGAACTGCTGTGGGCTGCCGGCCTGCTGCACTTGTGGGGCACGGGCTACGTCGAACCCGTCGTCCCGCCGAGCGAACCCCGTCACATTGTCGCCCAGCAGCTTCTGGCCCTGTGCCTGCAGGAGCATCGCCTCGGCAGCAACCTGTGGGTCGAGGCGTGGAACGGCCTGGCACCATTCGATCGCAGTGCCGAACCCATCCTGCGTCACCTCATCGACCAGGGCTTCCTCGACGTCGACGGCGACCTGTTGTTCATCGGCCCGGGCGCGGAGCAGCGTTTCGGTCACCGCCATTTCAGCGGCATGACGGCGGTGTTCACGGCCCCGCCCCAGTTCACGGTCTTCGCGGGCCGCGAAGAGATCGGCCGTACCGACCCCATGCTGCTCACGGAGAAGGTCGAGGGCCCCCGGCTCCTCCTGCTCGCC
>JAUPKJ010000165.1 GCA_030837505.1 Actinomycetota bacterium | reverse complement strand
GCCCGGTGCCTTCGCCTGGGCGACCCTCATCGTCAACGTCGTCGGATGTCTGCTGATCGGTGTCCTCATGGGGGTCATCGCACGGGTCGGTGTCGGGCGCCTGGTGCGCCCCTTCCTCGGGATCGGGGTCCTCGGCGGTTTCACGACCTTCTCGACCTACGTCGCGGACATCCAACAGAGTCTGCAGGTCGGGGCCGCCAGGACGGCGCTGGCCTACCTGGCGACGACACTCCTGCTGGCCCTCGTGAGCGTGTGGCTCGGTCAGAACGTCGTGGATCGTCTCTGGTCGGCGGCCACGGCCCGAAACACCCGCAGCCACTCCTGTCCGGCGGTGCTCCGGTGACGGCCGTCCTGCTCGTGGCCCTCGGCGCGGCCGTGGGTGCCCCCCTGCGCTACCTGGGCGACCGACTCGTGCAGGTCCGCCACGACTCCGTCTTCCCGTGGGGAACCCTGATGGTCAACGTGGCAGGCTCGTTCCTGCTCGGGCTGATGCTGGGGTTGCCGGTCCCCGCAGCGGCCAGAACGCTGATCGGTACAGGACTGTGCGGGGCTCTGACGACCTACTCGACCTTCGGCTACGAGACCGTGCGGTTGGCCAGGGAGGGTGCCACCTTCCTCGCGTCGGTCAACGTCGGGATCAGTCTGGTCGCGGGACTGGGCGCAGGGAGCACCGGTCTGGCCGTCGCGGCCGCTCTGACCGGTTGATTGCGTCCTTCCGCCCACCTTCGGGCAGCCCGTCACGGACACCGGAAGGCCGTCGGGCCCGGAGGTCGGCGGGCTCGGGTCGGCGATCCGGATGTCCGTGGGGGCTGGAGGAAACTACCAATTTTTTGTGTCTACCTTTTTCCCCCTTGTTCGGAACTCTCCGTGTTCGGACAAGGAGGTACCCTTCCCTCTGCGGGTATGGATGGGGACAACCCTGTCCCTCTCAGGCATCGCGCCACGTCCGGTGGGAGGGCTCTCCCCGGACGCGGGATCCCGAACGGACAACACCGTCCATCACGTCCGGACAACCCTGTCCGGGACGGTCGAACCAGGGCGATCCCGACCCTGCCCCTGCTGAACAAGCGCATGATCAGTATGAATCGGGCGGTGCTGGGCCCTTGCGGGACCGCTCGATCCGGTGTCGCCCCACGATCCGACGGATCCCTCCGCAGTGGCGCGGGCAGGAAGACTGTACGGGGGAGCGGTGACGATCTGTACACCCCCCCGATTGCTACCGAGAGTATTTGCCCTGGTTCGTCGCGTCACGGAAAATGTCCTCTGGCGTGGTCAGGGCACTGCGGCCTATGGTGAGTCTGGACTTGGGAGGTCTGCTGGAAGGTGGCCACTGGCGCATGGCTGCTCGCAGCTGAGGGCCAGGTCTCTGACCATCGGTTAAGCAGATGAAAGGCCGCTTCGATGCGCTTCGGGCACTTCGACGACTCCACCCGTGAGTACGTCATCACCACACCGCAGACTCCCTACCCCTGGATCAACTACCTGGGGTCGGAGCAGTTCTTCTCCTTGATCTCCCACCAGGCCGGGGGCTACTCGTTCTACCGCGACGCCCGGCTCCGACGCCTCACCCGGTACCGCTACAACAACATCCCCACCGACGAGGGTGGCCGCTACTTCTACCTCCACGAGGACGGCGACTTCTGGACGCCGAGCTACCTGCCGGTCAAGAGGGAGCTCGACTCCTACGAGTGCCGTCACGGCTTGGGTTACACGAAGATCCGCGGTGAGCGTGGCGGCCTGTCCGCCGAGGTCCTGTCCTTCGTGCCCATGGGCGCGAACGCCGAGGTCCACCGCGTCACCCTGAAGAACACCAGTGACCGGGTCCGCTCGTTCACGTTGTTCTCCTTCCTGGAATGGTGTCTGTGGGAGGCCCACGACGACGCCACGAACTACCAGCGCAACCTGAACGTCGGTGAGGTGGAGATCGACGGCTCGGCCATCTACCACACGACCGAGTACCGGGAACGGCGCAACCACTACGCCGTCTACAGCGTGAACGCCCCGATCGCGGGGTTCGACACCGACCGCGAGACGTTCGTCGGCCTGTACAACTCCCTGGCCGAGCCGCAGGCGGTCGCGGCGGGCAAGTCCGCGGGCTCGGTCGCGAGCGGGTGGTACCCGATCGCCTCCCACAGCTTGGAGGTCACCCTCGAACCCGGGGCGAGCACCGACTACGTGTTCACCCTCGGCTACCTGGAGAACCCCCAGGACGCCAAATGGGAGTCCCCCGGTGTGGTCAACAAGGAGCCTGCCCGGGCGCTGCTGGAGAAGTTCGCCACGTCCGCGCAGGTGGACGAGGCCCTGGACACCCTGCGCGACTACTGGACGAAACTCCTGTCCACCTACACGGTGAGCTCCTCCGACGAGAAGCTCAACCGGATGGTGAACGTCTGGAACCCCTACCAGTGCATGGTCACCTTCAACCTCTCCCGGAGCGCCTCGTACTTCGAGACCGGGATCGGCCGTGGCATGGGTTTCCGGGACTCCAACCAGGACCTGCTGGGCTTCGTCCACCTCGTGCCCGAACGGGCGAGGGACCGGATCCTGGACATCGCCGCGACCCAGTTCGCGGACGGTTCGGCCTACCACCAGTACCAGCCGCTGACCAAGCGCGGGAACAACGAGGTCGGCAGCGGGTTCAACGACGATCCGCTGTGGCTGGTCCTCGGCACGGCCGCCTACATCAAGGAGACCGGCGACTACTCGATCCTCGACGAGCAGGTCCCCTTCGACAACGATCCCCAGAACACGGCGTCGCTCTTCGAACACCTCAAGCGTTCGTTCCATCACGTCGTGGACAACCGCGGCCCCCACGGCCTGCCGCTGATCGGTCGGGCCGATTGGAACGACTGCCTCAACCTCAACTGCTTCTCCGAGCAGCCCGGGGAGTCCTTCCAGACGACCGGCAACCGTGAGGGCAGGACCGCCGAGTCGATTTTCATCGCGGGGATGTTCGTCTTCATCGGACCGGAGTTCGTCGAACTGGCCCGGCGTCGCGGGCTGGTCGACGAGGCCGAGGCCGCCCAGGCCCACATCGACACCATGCGCGAGGTGGTCCTGGAACACGGCTGGGACGGCGAGTGGTTCCTGCGGGCCTACGACTTCTTCGGCAACAAGGTCGGCAGCCACGAGAACGCCGAGGGCCAGATCTTCATCGAGCCGCAGGGCTTCTGCGTCATGGCCGGGATCGGTGCCGAGGACGGCCGGGCTGCCAAGGCCCTGGACTCCGTCAAGGAGCACCTGGACACCGATCACGGAATCGTGCTGCTCAGCCCGGGGTTCCGCCAGTACCACGTGGAGCTCGGTGAGATCAGCACCTATCCGCCCGGCTACAAGGAGAACGGTGGCATTTTCTGCCACAACAACCCCTGGGTGATCATCGGTGAGACGGTCCTCGGGCGGGGAGCCGACGCCTTCGCGCACTACAAGAAGATTGCTCCCGCGTACCGCGAGGATCTCAGCGAAGTCCACCGGCTGGAGCCGTACGCCTACGCCCAGATGATTGCGGGCAAGGAGGCCGTCCGGCACGGCGAGGCGAAGAATTCCTGGCTGACGGGCACGGCGGCCTGGAACTTCGTGGCGGTCAGCCAGTACCTGCTGGGCATCCGTCCGGGGTACGACGGCCTCGTCGTCGATCCCTGCCTCGGCCCGGATCTGCCCGAGTACACGGTCACTCGGGTCTGTCGCGGCGCGGAGTACGTGATCCAGGTGACCAACGGCGGTGGCAAGGGCTCGACCCTCACCGTGGACGGGGAGCGCCTCGACGGCAACGTCGTGCCCTACGCGGCGCCCGGGGCCCGGGTCACCGTCGTCTGCGAGGTCTGAACCCCTCGGGGCCGGCCCTGACCTTCGGGGCCGGCCCCGGCACCGTCCGCCGGGCACATCCCTGGCCAAGTTCACGGAGCGAACGCCGATGGCACCGCTGTCCTTGCCCCTCACACCGCCGCCCGACCTGGTCGGCGAGACCCCCATTCTCTTGCAGAACAGTGCCTGGCAGATCGGCGTCCTGCCGGGCACCGGAGCTTCCCTGGCCTTCGGCCGGATCCGCGGCGAGGACGGGTGGACCGATCTGCTTCGGCCCACCCCGAACCAGGGCGCCGTCAAGGTCGAGGACTGTTCGAGCTTCGCCCTGCTGCCCTGGTCGAACAGGGTGGGCGGGGCCGTGCTCGACTTCGCCGGTCGGCGGCACCGCCTGCGCGTGTCGGCCGACGACGGCAGCGCGCTGCACGGCACGGCCCGGGAGTTCCCCTGGACCCTGGAAGACCTTGCGGAGACGGGCATGGCGGCCCGCTTCGACTCCCGGGACTTCAGCGGGGTCAACTACCCGTGGGCCTTCTCCGCCCGGTCGGTCCTGGAACTGACCGGCGGACGGTTCACGATCACCTTGTCGATCCGCAACGAGGACGTGACCCCCATCCCGGTGGGACTGGGCCATCACCCGTACTTCCGCCGGACCCTGGCCGGTCCGCGGGACCAGGCGCTGCTGGAGATCCCCTGCACGGAGTACTTCGAGCTCAACCGGGCGCTGCCCGTCGGTCCTCCCGTGCCGGTCGTCCCCCGGGTGGACTTCCGTTCGCCGCGTCCCCTGGGCGAACAGTTCGTGGACGATTGTCTGACCGGACGGATCCCGGGAGCACCCATCCGCCTGCACTACCCCGTGTCCGGGCGCAGCGTGACCTTCGGAGCCGACGACGTCTTCACCCACGTGGTCGTCTACATCCCGCAGGACAGTCAGGATTTCGCGGTCGAACCGGTCACGAACGCCAACGACGCCTTCACCCTGCACTCCCGGGGGATCCCGGGCTCCGGCGTGATCGTCCTGGAACCCGGCCAGGAGGTGACCGGCAACCTCTGGCTCGAGGTCTGACGCCGGCTGTGGGCTTCGCCGTGGGGGAGGAGGACCTCGGCGACGGAGTCCTCCTCCACGAACGGGTCCTCCGGACGGTGCGGGTGGGGCTGGGGCCTGTTTCGCCAACTCCTGCCCGGTGCTGTGCCCGGCCCGGTCGGCGCTCCGGGGCGTTCTCGTCGGGGCCGACAGGAATCACTGTCGGCCCCTCCTGCGGCCTTCCAGAGCACTCGACCGGAACACGCACAGCACCGGACCACGCACAGCACCGACAGAATTCCGAAACAGACCCTGGAAACGGGACGGTTCGAACGGGCTCAGCGCAGAACGCGGCGGGTGGCGGCCACGGCGGCCTTCGGGTCGAGGGTGCCGTTGTAGATCGGGGGGATCCGGCGGGGGACGTCGAGCAGTGTGTAGATCGCGTGCATGGCACTGTGGATCGAGTACTCCACCGTGAAGACGATGTCCCGCGGCATCTCGGAGAACTGGCCGAGGAAACCGAAGTTCACCGAGCGCTCGGGGACGACCAGGGGCCGGTCCCCGGCCTTGCGGCACGCGAACAGGGCCGAGGCGTACGGCATCATCGCCGTCGTGACGTCGGTGGTCGCCATGACCTCCTCCCGGATGTCCTCGAACCCGAGCTGCCCGATCAGTTCCGTGAGGATCTCCTTGCCCGTGGCCTGTGACATGGGCTTGCGGACATGGTCCCCGTCGTTGTCGATCTCGAAACCGTAGCCCCACAGGGTGGAGATGTTCTGTGGCATGTTCGGGAAGTGCGGCTGGTGCGGAACGACGACCGACAGGTGCCATCCGGAATCGACCCAGGTCATGAGGGCACCCGTACCGGGGGTGTTGCCCGTGTACTTGATGATCCGTTCCAGGAGGGTGTTGTTGCGCATCGTGAGGGTGAAGGACTCCCACTTGTGCTCGTCGATGTTCCCGCAGAAGGCCGTGGGACGGCCGAGGTCGGGGGCCTTGCGCGCGATCGTCTCCCACAGCGACCAGGCGTGGTCGACCCGGTCGCGCACGAGTTCTGGAACGGTGTCGTTGCCTCCGTACCGGGCGTCGGCGGTGATCGATCCGATGGTCATCAGGGCGAGGTCGTCCAGGCCGATCTTGAGGTGCTCGTCGCCGGCGTCGGTCTGCAGGTGCAGGCCGGTGATCCGTCGGCCGGCCGGACCCCGGTCGACGAGGTCGACGTCGGTGACCCGGGTGCCGAAACGGATGTCCACTCCGGCCTTCACGAGCCAGCGCTGCAGGGGGACGATCATCGAGTCGTACTGGTTGTAGACCGTGCGGCGGACGTCGGCCAGCGTGTACAGCTTTTCGAAGACGTGCAGGAACCGCAGGCAGTAACGGCGCATCTCGGCCGCTGAGTGCCAACGCTGGAAGGCGAAGGTCGTGCGCCACATCCGCCAGAAGTTCGTCCGGAAGAAGTGTTCGGTGAAGTATTCGTCGATGCGGCGGCTGCCGAGCAGGGACTCGGGTGTGGCGATGAGCTTGGTCAGATCGAACCTGTCACGTGCCGTGAACCCGTAGTCGACGGCCGGCAGGATCGTGTGGTCGGAGTCGATGAGACGGGCCTTGGCGTTGGTGCGGACCCTCTGGTTGAACTCCACGATCTCTTCCCGGACGCTGAGATCCGGGTCCTCCAGGGAGGGGATCGTGCTGAACAGGTCCCAGGTGCACTGGTAGGCACGTTCCTCGAGCATCCGCCCGCCGCGGGTGACGAAGGCCTCCGCGGCGGCCGGTGAGGCCGCCCCGTCCATCGCGCCGCCGGTGAGGGGCAGCTCCTCGAGGATGTGGACCCTTTCCCCGGGGAGGCCCGCGTCCCGCACGGCGAAGGCCGCTGCGGCCATCCCGGCGATGCCGCCGCCCACGATCCAGAGGTGCCGTCCGCTGCTGTCCGCAGCCATCATCGGACTCCTTTCGCCCAGTGAGATGTTCGAGGCACGGCACGTTGCCGTATTCTCGTAGAAGTGGACTGTGCTCAATAATGAGCGTACTCCGCTTTTCGTGCGTCCTCCAGTGACGGAGGCTCCGCCGAGTCCTCGGACACGTTCGGCAAGCAGATGGGAGACTGGGCATGAGCGCGACCACGTCGGGAGCACACGGCTCGGACGCCGTCCTGCAGGCGAACGGTCCCGGCCGGAGGGAACGCAAGAAGCGGGACACCCGCCGTCGCATCATCGAGGCGGCACAGGCCCTCTTCGCCCGGGACGGTTACGGCGCCGTCACCACCCAACAGATCGCGCAAGCTGCTGACATCGGGACCGGAACCCTGTTCCGTTACGCGGGTTCCAAGGCCGAACTGCTGATCATGGTGATGAACGAAGAACTGCGATGGGGCGCACAACGGGGCCTGAGCATCGCCGAACGCGGTGGATCCTCCGCGGACGCGATCTACGGACTGATCGAGCCGCTGGTCCTCGCGAGCCTGGCCCAACCCGAGAACACCTCCGTCTTCCAACGCGAGGTTCTGTTCGGGGCGGACGGCCCGTACCGCTCCCAGGCCCTCGAACGGATTCACGAACTGGAGGAGGCCATGGTGACGGTCCTCGACCGCGTCGCCCCCGATCGCAGCTCACCGGGCACTCCGAACAACCGGAGAATCGCCGAGATCATCTTTTCGGTGGTCTACCTGAAACTCGTCCGTCTCGAACTGGGAAAGGTCTCACCGGAGGATCTGCCAGAGGTCTTGCGCTCGGACATCGGACGACTTCTGACTGATTTGTGATTGATACGACCGGACGGGCCACCAGGCGGTCAGGACGAGAGACGACCGGGCCCGCGCGGCGAGTGTCCGTCCCCCTCGCTGTCGTACCCCGTTGACAGGATGGGGAAATGACAGGCGACCTGCTCTCCACCCTGGACCGTTCCTTCACGTACGCGGAGCATGTTCTCGTCGGGACGACCGACGACGTCCGGCACGTACCGACGCCCTGCGCCGAGTACGACCTGACAGATCTGATCATCCATCTGATCACGGGCACGCACTGGTACGCGGTGATCCCCGAGCAGGGGGTCGGCGATCCCAGCGCCGTGGAGGAGATGGACCTGGAAGGTCGGGACCTGGCGGCCCCGTTCCGCGCCGAGGCCGACCTGGCACGGCGGTCCTGGACGGCCGACCAGCTGCCCAGGGTGTTCCCCACCCCCTTCGGCCCGATGTCCGGCGAACACCTGACCGGCTTCGAAATCATGGAGCTCGTGGTGCACGGGACGGACGTCGCCCTGGCAACCGGACAGGAGCTGCGCCCCGACGACGACCTGGTCGAAAGGGCTCTGGCCACCGCCACCGCCCTGGGCGAGGGGCTACGGTCCCCCAAGATGATGGGGCCCGCAGTCCCCGTCCCCGATGACGCCCCCGTCCTGGACCGGCTCCTGGGGCTGCTCGGCAGGGACCCCGCCTGGACGCCCCGCCCCTGACTCTCGCTGCCCGGCTACCCGCTCTTTCGAGCCAGCCGGCTTTTCGAGCCAGCCGGCTTTTCGAGCCAGCCGGCTTTTCGAGCCAGCTGGTGCGCCGGCCCTCCGGGTGACAGGGAACACCTGGCCGGTCCTCGAGTTTCGGCTTCCGAGTTCCCAAAACCCGTTCTGGCGCACGGCGAGGGGGCGGTCCCCGGTGAGATCCGGGAACCGCCCCCTCAAGGGAAGAGCTGCTGCCTCAACCCACCGGTACGGGTCAGGACACCTGTGCGGGTTAGGACACCTGTGCGGGCAGAGGTTCCTTCTTGGTCTCCCCGGCGGGGTCCTCGTCCTTCTCGGGCCGTGCCGCGTCACCGTGGCCCGGCCACCAGGCCGCGTGTCCCACGAGGGCCGTGACCGAGGGCACGATGAACATGGCCATGACGAAGGCCGCCATCAGGATGCCGACGGCAACCGCGAAGCCCATCTGCACCATCATCGTCAGCCCCGAGAAGAGCAGGGCACAGAAGGTGCCCGCGAGGATGAGCCCGGCCGACGCGATCGACGGCCCGGTGTGCTCCACGGCTTCCTCGGCAGCCTGCCTCGGGGAAAGACCCTTCTGGGCCTCCTCCCGCAGCCGGGCGATCATCAGGATGTTGTAGTCCGTTCCGATCGCCACGACGAACAGGTAGACGAACATCGGGAGGATGAAGATCAACCCGGGCTCGTCCCCGACGATCTGGAAGGCCAGGGTCGTGGCCCCCAGAGTCGCGATGTAGCCGAGGACGACCGCCACCATCAAGTACAGGGGAGCGAGGGCCGCGCGCAGCAACAGGGCCAGGATCAACAGGATGAACAGCCCAGCGATGGGCAGGATCACCCCGAGGTCCCGACTGGTGGCGTCGCGCACGTCCACGAAGGCGGAAGTCATTCCGCCGACCTTGGCCGTGGTCCCCTGGGGGGCCTTGGTGTGGGCCGTGTCGCGCACCTGTTTCTCGACGGCGTTCATCGAGGTGCTGCTGAAGGGGTCCTCTGCGAGCAGCAGATCGAACTGGGCGGTGTTCCCGCCCTTGTCCATCTTGTACAGGACGGGTTGGCCGTCCGGCCCGGCTGAGATGGGCTGGACCACGCCGACCCCCTTGGCCTTGCCCAGTTCCTCGGCGTAGGCGTCGAGGTGCCTGGAGTTCAGGGAGGAACCGGCATCGGCCGTGACATAGACCGTGGTCGGGGTGGTGGCCCCGGCCGGGAAGCCCATCTGCATGGTCTCGTACCAGTCGGCGGCCTCGGTGCCGGACTGCGGCGACCCGATGGATTCGTAGCTCTGCTTGAGTTCGACCGCGCCGGCCGAGACCAGCAGCAGCACCAGGGTTCCCACCCCGGCCAGAAGCGCCGGCCGTTTGGCGACCAGACGTCCGGCGGCTTTGGACAGGGTGCCCTTGGGCTCCTTCTTCCACCCGGAGGACGGCCAGAAGACCTTCGGGCCGACCAGAGAGATCAGCGCCGGGATCAGGGTGAGGGCCGCCATCAGCATGCAGGCCACGGCGATGGCCAGACTCGGCCCCATGGTCTTGAAGCCCTCGAAGCTCGACAGCGCCAGGGCCGCGAAAGCCACGATGACCGCGCCGGCCGCGGAAGCGATCGCCTCTCCGACCTTGTGAACCGCCGTGCGAACGGCCTCGTGGCTCTCATCGCCCTTGCGCAGGCGCTCGCGGTAGCGGAACAGCAGGAACAGGATGTAGTCGGTCCCGATGCCGAAGAGAACCACCGTGAGGAGGATGGGCAGCTCCTGGCTGATCTGAACGTCGAACGCCTTGCTCCACAGGGCGATGAGGGCGTTGGAGACGGTCATGACGAGCGCGACGCTGAGGATGGGCAGCATCGCCGCGACCGGGCTGCGGAACATCAGCAGCATCAGCGTGAGGATGAGCACGATGGTCACGATGCCGACGACCTTCTCGGCCGTCGAGAACTTGTCCATGGTGTCGACGGTGACGGCAGCCTGGCCGGTGACCCCGGCCGCCAGCCCTGTGCCCTTGATCGCTGAGGGGAGGGCCTCCCGGACGTCGGCCACGGCGTCCATGACCGGCTCGTCCGAGACTGTCCCGTTCAGGGAGATGTTCACCAGGGCGATTTTCTTGTTCTCCGACACCATCTGCGGGGTGGTGACCACGGAGAGAACCTGGGGGATCTTCTTGGACTGGAGATCCTGGGCGGCTTTGCTGACCGCCTCGATGTCAGCTTCCGTCAGCGCGCCGTTGTCCTGGCGCTTGACGACGATCGTCGTCGAAGCAGCAGCGGTTTCGGGGAAGGCCTTGTCGGCGATCTCCTGGGCCTGGACCGATTCGTAGCTCGAGGGCAGGAACTCGGTCTGGTCGGAGTTGGTGACGTCGCTCAGGCTCGGGGCCAGGGCGACCAAGGCCACCGCTGCCACGACCCATGCGGCGATGATCTGCCACGGGTATGCGACGACGGAGCGGCCCAGACGGGCGAACATCCATCTCTCCTTGTATTCGACTGGTCAGGGAGGTTCGGGCAGCAGGGCTGTCCGGCTGTCTGCGAGGGGAACGGCGCCGTTGCCGCCGGTCGGGATCCAGCACCGAGGTCTGTCCCCCCGCCGTGTGCTGGATCCGTGCGGACCGTGACTACTGATCGAACAGGCAGCAGCGTCGAAACAACTGCAGTGTGTCGAACAGTTCTGCTGGCGGACCCTCCGAGCTGGTCGTGTCGTCAGAGTCTTTCGCCAGTGTCAGAGTGTTTCGCCAGTGTCGTACTACCTCAAGGCTGTTGTCGTACTGAGTCGTACTACCTCAAGGCTGTTGTCGTACTGAATCAGGTGTCGTACTGCTTCAGGCTTCATCTTACCTGTCGGCCGGCAGGTACTCACCATAACCCCTTGCTTGCCGGTCGGCAAACAAGTTGGGTACCGTGGGCGGTATCGTTCGACTGCACATGGGAAGTGGTCGAACACACAGGGTAGTTCGGGTGGTTTGCAATGAGGGCGATTTTGTCATTACCGTGTTTCCTGCCATCGGCGACATGAACATGTAATTCAGACAAATTGGTCAGAACATCACAATCGGATGCTGTATGAACGACAGATCACGAGAAGAGAGGTCATCGATGACGAGGGTGCCGGGTGTCGACACCCGTCGGAAGGTCTTGCGCGTCGCACTCGAACTGTTCATGTCCCAGGGCTATGATCGCACGTCCCTGCGGGAGATCTCCGACAGACTCGGGTTCTCGAAAGCCGCACTCTATTATCATTTCAAAGCCAAAGAAGACATCCTGGAAGCCCTCGCCGGGGATGTTCTGTCGGATCTCGAACAGCTCATGGACCGCGCGCAGGCAAACTCGGATCGCGGATCCGCCTCCCGCGCTCGTTTCATGGAGAGCCTGCTCGACCTCCTCCTGGACAACCGGGGGGTGGGTGCCCTCATCGCCTTCGAGTGCAAGGCGATCATTCCCAGCACCTTCGGCGAGCGGGCACGGGACACCTTTTTCAAGATCCGTGAGATCCTCCTGCCGCCTTCCCCGAGTGCGGAGGACCGGATCCGGGCCCTCGCCGCGATCGGCGTCATCCAGTCGACGGTGTTCCACCTGTCGGACGTGACCTCCGAGGAACTCCGGCGGCTGATCCTTCCCCTGACCCTGATGGTCCTGCAGGAGCCCCGGCACGACCTCACCTCGTGCGACGTCGTGGACACGACCCACCCGACCCCCCGCGAGGGCGTGACCACCGTGAGTTGAGAGGGCGCGAGCCGAGAG
>JAUPKJ010000164.1 GCA_030837505.1 Actinomycetota bacterium | reverse complement strand
GGCGCACAGACCCATCTCTTCGGCTACCCGAACGACCCGCCCTTCACCGGCCAGACCCTCATGTGGTGTGCGGGGATCCCCACCGACGACACCCGGGGGACCTCGGCCCAGGGCGTCGGGTGCACCATGACCCCCGGGTCGAGCGGTGGCCCCTGGTTCACCGGGTTCAATCCCGTGACCGTCCTGGGCACCATTACCTCCGTGACCAGCTTCTACTACTAGACCCAGCCGGACGCCCTGTGGGGCCCGTACCTGGGCCCTCAGATCAAAACCCTGTTCACGGAGGTCAGCACCCAACCCGCCCCGTGACGGGGCCACGGGCAGGCCCCCGCAGGAGATTCCTCCGCCAGGCCCTGGGCAGCTGCCTCCCCCTGGGAACCTGCCTTGCCCCGGGTGCCTGCCTTGCCCCGGGAACCTGCGCGATGTCCTGCGGTCAGGGTCCCGGAGCCCTCGCCCGGACGACGCTCGACGGAGGAGCCTGAGCCCGGTGTCGAGCGGAAAACACCTCTATGTACCCTTTCTTGGTAGCCCCAGGGGCGCTAAGACGTAATCACTTGTCCACAGTGAGCGACAATTCGGTCAATACAGCCACTCTGTGTCATCATGTCTGCGGCGCTCATCACCTGCGGAAGGGCCACCGATGAGTAGCGCGCCCAGCGCAGGCCGTTCCGGCCGTGGTCATGAATCCGACCGCACCCGTCGCCTCATGGGGCATGTCGCGCCCTCCCGTCCTGCGGTGTCGGGCTGGATGCTCCTGGCCGGTCCCGAGACCCCGACCCAGCCCGCGACGGCTCCGGCGCTTCCTCCCACGACAGTTCCGGCCACAGCAGTTCCGGCTACGACAGTTCCGGCGACAGCGTCTCCGGCCACCGGGCGATCCTCCGACCGGCGGGAGACGATCGAGCTGCGCCACGACCTCGCCCTCCCTCCGACGGGGTCGCAGGAGCCCGAGGAACGCCCCGATTCCCTCCGCGACCCCGAACGCGCCATCCGGGACCTCCTGCGGCACGGGGGCCCCAGGATGGTCTTCCAACCGCAGCTCTCCCTGACGCGCCTGGAGGTGGCCGGTTACGAAGCGCTCGCTCGTTTCCCGGGGGATCCCGAACAGGACCCCGAGCGGTGGTTCCGATCGGCTCACGCCGTCGGGCTGGGCGAGGAGCTGGAGGGACGAGCGGTCGCCAACGCCCTCCTGACGGGCTCCTCGCGTCCGCAAGGAACTCTTCTGGCCGTCAATGTCTCCCCAGCGCTGCTCGGCAGCGAGATTCTCTCGACCTGTCTGCCCACCGATCTGAGCGGCATCGAGGTCGAGCTGACCGAACAGGAAGCCTTGCAGGACCCGGACCTGCTGCGCTGGGAGCTGAGCAAGCTCAGGGAGCGTGGGGCCCGTCTGGCGATCGACGACGTCGGGGCCGCCCACTCGGGGTTGCGTCGGGTGATGGATCTTCGACCGGACACCGTCAAACTCGACCGGCATCTCGTGGACGGCGTCGCGTCCAGTTCCTCCAGGACGGCTGTGGTCAGGGCTGTCGTGGAAATCGCCGAGCACATCGGCGCCACGGTCTGCGCCGAGGGCGTCGAGAGGCTGGACGACCTTCTGGTGCTGGCCGACCTCGATGTGGCCCTCGTCCAGGGCAGGCTCGTCGCCCCGCCCGCCGGGGAATGCGGTCCCGTGGACGACCTGGTCGTGGCTGCGTGCCGGAACTCGCTGCAGCACTCCCTGTCCTGGCCGATCGGCTCGCCCCTCGGCGCGGGACCCCATCGCTGGGGGACGAGCGCCACCGATCTGGAGGACCTGCTCGGGCGGCTCGCGGAGGTCAGGGAGTGGGAGGATCTCGCGCATCTGGCCCCGTTGGGGGCCCAGGTCGTCCATTGCGATGCCCTGGCACTGAGCCTGCTGTGCGAAAGAGGACAAGCCCTGCAGTCGCTCACCTGCCGGAGCGGGCGGACCGGGGCGGGTGCCAGGTTGAACGACCGTCCCACCGCCAGAGCGTGCCTGGATGAGCGCCGGATCATCCCTCTGCACACCGGGGAACAGATCCCGAACTCCGAACAACAGATCCTGACCGGCTCGGGACACTCCGGGGTGCTCCTGGTACCGGTGAACGGACACGGACGCACCATGGGCCTGCTGGAGTGCTATCTCACGGCTCCCGTCCCCTGGACGCGGCGCCAGATCCGCCAGGCCCGCGTCCTCGCCTCGGTGATCGGTCCGGTCGCTGCGTCGTTGCTGGACCGGGATCCGGCGGCCGATCTGCACTGAACGGCGTCGAGCAGCGCCGGACAGGTCGTCGGTGCCGGGTCTCCCCGGTGCTTTCCGCTGGTGGGGGTGTCCCCTTGCTTCGGAGCACCCTCCACCGTGCCGTCCGCGATCCGCCGGGACGGGGATGGTCGGGCAGAACGCGGGCGTTCCGCCGCGCACCGGAGAGCAGGAAACGGGTTGACTCGTGCAATCGGAACCCGAGGGAAGGCTTTGCCTCCCCTCGGTTCCCTCCGATCCGCCACCTGTCATTTCGCGACAGGGCGATTCACCGCCACCGGGTGGAGCGGAAATCATAAAGCCACAGTTCAGGTGGTATATGACGAGTTTCCGGTCCAATACCCCGAGAGCATTGCGATGAAGTTCGAAGTCGACCTACACTTCAATACGTCCCTACTTGACATGTAGCACACCGCACCCACCCGCATCGCAGTGAACCGGTCAGGAGGCGCCCAGGATGGAGCATCACCGATCGAACGGCAACAAGCCGCCGACACCGGATCTCATGGCGGGAGCCGACGCGGCGAGGCGAGGCGGAACGATGGGCATGGGGGTGGGGGAACGCGAACCCCCAGCGGATGCTGTAACGATCACGCGTCCCAGGACGGCCCCCGCAAAACGACGACGGCTCCCAGCGGTAACTGGGAGCCGTCCTGCGTCGACCGCCTCATTCCGCAACAGGCCCTACACCCGATCCAGGACAAGGAGACAACGACGTGAGACCCACTGTACGGAACCGCTTTCGCCCCCGTCCACCGCTGTGGGCCTGCCGATTGCGCGGGGCGCGCCCCCGGAGCCGGCGCGCACGACTCCTGGTCGCCTCGGCCGTCGGGATCTCGTGTGCCCTCGCGATCCAACTGGGCTGGGGTGCCGCAGCCTTCGTGGTGACCTTCCTCGGAGTCACCACGGGCCTGGACGGGGTGCTCCGGCCGACATCCAGGCCGGCGCCCAGACCTACGTCCTCGCCCACCGGCGGCCAGTGACCCCGTCGGGACCCCACCGTGAAAGGTTCATCCTCCGTGGGGGGTCGGCTCGGGCCCCCCACGGCCCTCACCGCGTGGCCCACTCGACCCTTCACGATCCGACGCTCACGAACATTGCAGCCGAAGGTAGATATCGTATCGTTTTTGTTAATTCACTCCGGTTTCTACCAGTCAACAGCCCAGTGACCTACACTCCTAAATGCCACCTGTCAGAACGCCATGACGCCCCCTACGGGTTGTCGTCCCGCAGACTCCGGCCAGTGACGTCACACGAGCGGAGGTTCCACCATGAATCTCCACAGCGGTGAGCCCCCGCGTCGCACCCGACAACCCGCTCCTCGGCGTTCCGACGCCCCCGCCCTGCAGGCGCGCCCGCGCCGGATCGGGGGCGACACGCAGCGTGAGCCCGTCCTACCGGGTCGATGCCGTCGAACGGCGTATTCTTCCTCCGTTCAAGCTGGTCGCAGGTCCGTCGAGACGACGCACAAAGCCTGTCGACCGTCCGCCGTCCGCCGTCCGCTCGGTCACCGAGCGGACGGGACAAAGACTTCGTCGCACGATCGAGGTGTCGCTCAGCGCTATCTGTCGGTTCGCCAGGCCACTGCCGGTCATATGCTCATCGACAACGTGACCACCAGAGCAGAAGCGATGTTCCAATAATTGCCAGCAAAGGCGGGAGCGCCAGAAAGGAATGGTCACGATGGCAACGACGAGTCATCCCGTAGTACTCCGGCGACGGCTCCGCGTGGAGTTGAAGAAAGCCCGCGCGACAACAGGCATGACCCAACGGGACATCGCAGATCAACTTGACTGGTCCCCATCCAAGATCATTCGGATCGAGAACGGCGCGGTCGCGATCAGCACGACCGATCTGAAAGCACTCCTGGACGCCTACGCCATCACGGACCGACGCCGGATCGAAGAACTCGTCTCCTGGGCCAAGGCCTCCCGCAAACAACCGGGCACCCAGTACAAGGACGCTCTTCCGCCCGAGGCCATCCAGCTCTTCGGCTACGAGGCCGACGCCCTGGTCCTGAGGAATTACGAGCCATTGATCATACCGGGGCTCCTGCAGACGGAAGACTACACTCGCGCCCTCATGAAGGACGCCTTCAACAAGTCGGACTCCGATATTGACATCTATGTGGAGTACCGTGCCGAGCACCAGGAGCTGCTCGACCGCCCTGACCGGCCCGAACTCTTCTTCATGCTGGACGAGGCGGTCATCCGCCGCGCCGTGG
>JAUPKJ010000018.1 GCA_030837505.1 Actinomycetota bacterium | reverse complement strand
CCTGTGCGGTACGGACGGAGCGCAGCCTTGCGGGGCTGCCCGGGTATCCGTCCCGTCGTGGACGGGCTGGGTTTGTTACGTGACGTTTGACTGTTTTGTGTCTGATCGGGATACTTGGTGACATTCATTCCGGTGTCCGGTGGGAGCAGCTCGATCGGAGACCTCCACCGTGAACGAGCGGGTCCGGGACCGCGCGTCCTCGACGGGTCGTCAGCGTCCTGGATCCCCGGATCCCGTTCCGTCTTCCTCTTTGGAACACGAGCGTGCCCCCTCACAGGGAGAACAGGGGAGGGACCATGCGCCGGCACAGACCTCTCAGGACGCTCGCCCTGATCGTGTCGGGGAGCCTCGTGGCGGCCGCCGGCATCGCGACGGCGGTACCCGCACACACGTCCGACGGATCCTTCCCCTCCCGGTCCGTCCGTTCCCCCCTGTCGGGGGTGCAGAGCGACGCCAGGACGACGGTCGAGGACCGGGTCCCGGTGACGCTCACCTTCAACCTTTGGAACGGGGTCCGGGTCACCTACCACGTCATCAGGTCGGGAACATCCGTTACCGGCACGGTCACCTGACGGAGCCCACGGGCGGCCCTCCACGGACCGGATCCCTTCCCCTGCGGCTCCCTCTCCTGTTCGACCGGAGCACCTTCCGTCCGAACGTCGTCCCCCGACCGAGCACCGCGAGAGAGGACCAGAACCATGCGAAACAGACGGAGCACCCGCCGAACGGGAACGGCGAGCGCGCTCGCTGCCCTGCTCGCCACCGCGGCCCTGCTGGCCGTGCCGGGGGCGGGACCGGCGTCGGCAGCCCCGGTGTCCGAGTCCACGATCGTGCCGGACCCCTCCTGGACCTGTGGAAAGCCGCAGGGTCTTCCACAGCCCCCTCCGGGAGCCGAGCCGGTCCTGCGCCTGTCCCTCACCGTGGGGACAGTGCATGACGTGGGGGTCACCCAGTACGGGCAGCGCCGTGTCCTGGACGTCACCGGCGGCACGGTCCGGGGTGGGCGCGTGCGGGGAACCGTCCTGACCGGTGGCCTGGACCTCGAGATGACGCTGACCGGCGGGTCGGTGGAACTCGAGGAGCTCGACATGCTGCGCCTGGACGACGGGACCCTCGTGTACCTGCGCACCTGCGGGGTGGCTCCGGCCGGTGAGGAGACGGTGCGGATCGTTCCCGACTTCGAGGTGGCGACGTCCGGCTCGTACGCCTGGCTGGGCAGCGGCAGTTTCGTGGGCACCCGGACCGTGAACCTGGTCGCCCGGACCATCGAGATTGCTGTCTACGACGTCTCCGGGGTCTCTTCTTCCGCGAACACCGTTAGGCTCAACGATCCGGCCGGTGTTCCGAACCAGAACTGGGAATGCGCCACGGGCACCGGGACGCGCGGGGCCAGCGTCTTCTCCGAGTCGGTCTCCCTGGGGGCGTCCCTGTCCGTGGGCGCGACCAAGCGGGGTACGCGCAACGTCATTCCCATCACGGGCGGGACGACGTCGGGCCGTGTGCAGGGCTCTGTGGTCCCCGGGGGCGCGGACTACCAGCTCATGGGCAGCGGGTCGGCACGCCTCGACGCCCGTTACGCCCTGTCCACCCGCGACGGCGAGTACGTCCTGGTGCGCAACTGCGGTCCGTTCGGAGCCCTCGTTCCCACTTTCGAGACCCGCGCGGCCGGGCCCTACTCCTTCCTGAACACCGGTCGCTTCCTCAGCTCCGACCCTCAGATGGCTTCCGGGGGTGTGGGCATCACCTTTTAGGAACGCCGGTAGTACGGAACGTCAGCTGTGGGGACGGACCCGAAGGTGTTTGCCCGGCAGGTCTCTCACAGGCGGGCGGCTCGTTGGGCGACCGCGCGGTGAAGGGAGGCCAGGCTCGGGGGCGGACCCGACCGGAACTCTTTGCCGTCGATGAAGAGGGCGTCCTGGACACCCCATTGCGCGAACGCCTCCGGTGAGGAGGTGTCGATCTCGCGGAAGGCGACGGCGTCGCCGAACTCGGCCGCCACGTGGTGGGCACGCTCGTGCGTGAGGTTCAGCGCCATGCACCAGCCGCTGGTGAAGGACACGATGTTCACCTTCCCCGGCACGGGGTCGGGCAGGTGCCGGCGCACGCGCGGCCAACGCGGGGCAGCGGCGTCCTGCGTGAAGGGTTTCCACACGAGCGCGGACAGACCTTGCCTGTCGGCGGTGCGGTATCCGTGTTTGCGGAACCAGGCGGCCCGCATCCAGAACGGCAGCCGCAGCCCCCAGGCTGCCATTCCCTCGGCCCCGAGGTTCCGTGCGTCCTGCTCCGCCGCTTCCAGCAGGGCCGTCCCCATGCCGTGCCCGCGGAAGTCACCGCGTCCCTGGCTGTGCCCATGCACGTGGATGCAGTGGATGAAGTACAGGCCGGTGCCCAGGACGGTGGTGTGTTCGATCGGGCTGTACTGGATCATGCCGCCCTCGTTCCCATCGTCGTCGAGGGCCACCTTCGCGCGCAGACCGCGTTCGGCACGGCATCTGCTCACCCATTGGGAGCGTTTCGGACCGGCCTGCCGGGCGTCGTCGGACCAGTCCTCCAGACAGACGGCGAACAGGGGTTCCCGATCCTGCGACAGGTCGACGACCTCCATGGATCTCCCTCCCTGACAACGGATCGTTCATGATGCCGGTTCGCGGGGCTCGGCACCACGGCCCGCGCCGTGGGGAAGCGGAGGTGTCCCCCCTGCGCAGCGGGGTGGGAACACCGCCCCGGAAGGCACCCGGTCCCTCGCCCCGGTCGAGGGACCGGTGCCATTTCCTGCTGTCCATGAATTCCCGTGGTCGTCCAGATGTCTGCGTCATGAAGACTTTGATTCTTCGCGACGAAACAGACTTTGTCGCACTTCGACATGATGAAGAATTACGGATCCGCACCAACGAAACAGTCACAGGGGCACGTATGTCTTCTCTGTCCGACCCGCAGAACGTCCTCGCGTCTCTGGGGATCCTCGTCTCGACCATGGTCGCAGCCTTCGACTGGCTGTGGTTGAGCCGCAAACGCCTGTCGTACCGGGTTCAGCTGGACAGCCCGGTCAGCCTCAGCCCACAGCACGTCGGCGACCTGGTCCGGGTCCGGCTGGAGGACCGGGGGCAGGAGATCCAGGACCCGAGTCTCGTCCTGCTCCGGGTGGAGAACACCGGCAGCCAGCACGTCGAGGCCCTGGATTTCGAGTCCCGGCTCCGGTTCTCGTTCGGGGACCGGCAGGTGGTCCGGGTGGACATCCCCGAATCCGATCCGGAACCGGAGGACATCGCCCAGCGCTTCGTCGACAGCGGGGGGCACGCGGACCACGCCGGGGTCCTCGTGTCCGGCAACGAGATCGTCGTCCCCCGCATCTCGTTGAACAAGGGGAACTACTTCAAGCTCCTGGTCATACTCTCCGGCGAGGCCACCGGGGTGAGGGCGAAGGGATTCCTCAGAGGAGGGAAGATCGTCAAAGGCCCCCAGCACAGCGGACGGCCCAGGAGGACCACCGTGGTCGTCGGCCTCGTCGGTGTCTTGTCCCTCGGGCTTCTGACCGGTTCCCTGTTGACGGACAAAAAAACGACCTCGCCGGCCAGATGCGAGTCGGGAAGCATCGAGATCTCCGGGTCGACCGCTTTCGGGGACGCGATCCAGGACATCGCCTCCGCCTACCGGAACCGGTGCGAACAGGCCACCGTCACGATCTCGAACAATGGCAGTGTCGAAGGCATCCGCAGGCTGCAACGCCAGGAATCCTCGGTGTCCGGGAACAGCATCAGCATGTCCGACGGAAAAGCGGAATCTCCCGGGCCTCTGGCTGCCCATCCGATCGCGGTCATGCTGTTCAGCGTCGTCGTGAACCCCGCGGCCAACGTCCAGTCCCTCACCGCCGGTCAGATCCGCGGGATCTACCGGGGGGATTACACGAATTGGAAACAGCTCGGCGGGGACGACCAATCGATCACTCTGGTCGGACGGAACGCCGATTCGGGGACCCGAACGGCCTTCCAACGACAGGTCCTCAAGGCAGCGGAACCCGCAGTGGTCTCCTCCGGCGACTGCAAGACCCGCACCGAGTTCAGCCAGGATGCTCCCGTACTCCGATGCGAACGTTCCAGCACCCAGGAGGTGCTCGACACCGTCCGCAGGATCCCAGGGGCCATCGCCTACGCAGAGAAACACGCGGTGCTGAAGACCAAGGAGGTCTCCACCGTGAAGATCGACGGCAGCGAGCCGGACATCCAGCGGGTCCTGCAGGGGGACTACACCTTCTGGGCCGTGGAGTACTTTTACACCTCCGGACGTTCCAAAGAAAGCCCCCTGACCAGGTCGTTCCTGGATTTCCTCTCCGAGGAGACGGCCAAGAAGATCCTGCTCATCAACGGTCACGTTCCCTGCGCGGACAGCACCAGCGGCAACCTCTGTACCTGATTCGACGCTCCTCGCAGGAGCCACGACACGCGTACGGTCGCGACCGGGACCTCTCCCCGGCACCGGCGTCCGATCGGAACGAAGACTCCCAACGTCATCGGTCACCCGTTCCTTCAGGGACAACACGAAGGCGGAAGTCCGTGGACCGGATTTTCGTCAGGGACTGGTCAGGGGGGAACGTCTGCCGAACGGGCCGTCGCGAGCCGAAGCTCCCTCCTGCCGGTCGTTCCGAGCCCGCGACCCCGGTGGCCGACGCCATGATGGCAGGCCGGCGGGCGACGGATGTCTCGGACAGGAGAGCGAAAAGCCAACGGGATCGTGTTGGAGGGATTTTATTGTGAAAACACCCGACACCTACGGGTGAGAGATGGGACACTGAATTGCGCAAGAGCGGTTCGAGAAGGATGTTGCCGAGAAGGTGACCGATACCGCGAACGTCCTTCATGGTGCCCGGTATCACGGGGGTTCACGATGGTCTTTCGATTCCGTCACATGGTTCTGCTCCTGGCCGCGTCGTTGACCTCGGCCTGCACCGGTAGCTGTTCCTACAGACCCCTCATGCTGCCGGTCGTCTTCTCCCTGGACAGCACGGGGAAGTTCTCCGTCGCCGCGAGCGCCTCGATGCCGACGCTGATCGGGACCGTTTCCGCCGGCGTCGAGGTGGACAAGAGTCTTTCGGAGGACAAGACCCGGGTCTCCCTCGTCCACACGGTGCGGGGGAAGAAGGTGAAGGACGTGTACGACCTGGACGGTCGGGGGGCGGTGGTCCTGTGTCTCAACGGGTGGTTCTCGTCCCGGGTGGAGCGCAACAGGGTGGACATCCAGGCCATGGACGGGGTCAGCCATGTCGGGATCATGGACGGGGACTCCAACCCTGCGGACTGTGTGCACCTGACCGGTGTCCCGGTGCCCTCCCCGATCCCGGCGGCCCCCGCTGTCCCCGGGCACGGGTACGTCCTCGGACCGGCCCCGGGGGTCCCCATGCCGCTGATGAGTGGCACCCACTGGCCCAACCGGATCGTCGGGAACGTCACGACGGGAAATCTGGTCGAGATCTCCTGCACCGTCCAGGGAGACCCCGTGCAGAGTCCCTACGGCACGGTCAGCACCCTGTGGAACAAGGTAGGAACGGGCTACGTCCCAGACTCCTACGTGTTCACCGGAACCGACCAGCCGGTGGCTTCGCAGTGCCCCTGAGACAGGGCGGTCTCAGCGATCTCCTGGCGGAGCACACGTCGCCCTGACCGGTCGGGAAAGCTCGGGGCTTCGAGACAGTTTGAGGGTGCGTACACGTCCGCTTGACGTCGGGTGTCCCGGGGCTGTGCGAACGTCGTGTTCGGCGCAGTGACCGTGGTCCGAACCGGAGTGCCCCGGGGCGCCCGAGGACAGCAGACCGTTGGGAACGGTCGTGTTCGACGGGTGGCTGTTGAGGGGGCGGCGAGAGGGAAGGCGAGAAGGGTGAGGCGGGGCGATCCAGGTGACCGGTGCACGCCGGCCGGCGGACGGTGGGCCCGCCTGCGTTCCCCGCGCGGTTGGGGCGTGCTCGTGGCGAGCGTGGGCCTGGCCGTGCCGGGGGCCGTCCTCGGCTCGGCCACGGACGGTTCATCGGCCAGTGCTTCCACGTCCGGGAAAGCGATCACCCGGG
Organism: Actinomycetota bacterium; assembly: GCA_030837505.1. GTDB lineage: Bacteria > Actinomycetota > Actinomycetes > Actinomycetales > Kineosporiaceae > JAUPKJ01. Next base: position 26,212 of record JAUPKJ010000018.1, on the reverse strand, counting down.
ATGAGATCATGGTCCGTGCCAAGGATTGGTACGACCGCAGAAGTTCCCTCACCTACAGCAACTCCCGGGCCGCGAGCGCATTGCTGCCCGACGTGGAGGGGGATCAGCGGTACCGGAGGGACTGTTCGGGTTTCGTTTCGATGGCCTGGCATCTCGAACCGGGAAGGTCCGGTGGGCTGAACACGAGTTCCCTTCCCGACGTTTCGACCAAGATCTCTCGGTCGAAGTTGCGGGCGGGGGATTTGTTGAACGACCGGGTCGACGGCCACGTGATCCTGTTCGCCGGCTGGGAGACGGACAAGGTCCACTTTTCGTTCTACAGTTTCGGGCGGACTCCGATCCAGCTTGTCAAGGGGGCTTCTTTCGAGGATTCCCGCTGGTCGGGGTGGCCGTCGGGCAATTATGTCGCTCTCCGGTACCGGCATGTCCGGGACCAGGTGTCGCCCGGGCCGGGCACACACGTCGTCGCGGTCGGGGATGTGACGGGGGACGGCGGGGCGGATCTGGTGGCCCGGGACGGGCAGGGGACTCTGTGGTTGTACCCGGCGGCGCGGGATGTGGCCGGGCGGCCGGTGTTGTTCGAGCGGGTGCGGATCGGTGTCGGGTGGAAGGACTTGATGCCGTTGGTCGGGGATGTGACCGGGGACCGTCGGGCGGATCTGGTGGCGCGGGATCGTACGGGGGTCTTGTGGTTGTACACGGCCACGGGGAAGAGGGTTCCGGACGAGGTGGTGGCCGGGCGTGTTCGGATCGGTGCCGGGTGGAAGGGCCTGACTCCGGTTCTGGCGGATCTCACGGGTGACCGGCGGGCCGATGTGGTGGCGAGGGACGGCGCCGGGGTCCTGTGGCTGTACGCGGCCACGGGGAAGACCTCCTCCGGTGAGGTGCTGTCCGCGCGGGTGAGGATTCGCGCCGGGCAGGAATTCCGAAACAGACCCTAACGGTTGTCTTGTCCCTTTCCCTCGGCGCTGCGCGGGCTTGCGGTCGGCGCCTCGCGCGGCCCTGGGGAACTCGGCCGGAACCGGCGTTCTGCCCTGTGGTCGGGTGGGGGAACAGGCCCTGGTCACATTCCTGTTCCGAACGCAGGAGCGATCTTGTGGTGGATGGTGTTCAGGCGGGCGCAGCGGTGGCTGCTCAGGGCGATCGCACCGGCGGTGGCGATCAGTGACCAGGTGACCAGGACGGCCAGGGGCCGGGTGAGGTCGTGGTCGTCGAAGTAGGCGAGGTTGCGCAGGAGATCGACCCCTGCGCCGTTGACCGTGAGGGGGCCGAGGTCGCGGTACGGCGTGGGCAGGAAGCCGTAGCTGACCGCTCCGCCGCTGGCGGGGTTGCCGAAGATGACGAACAGCATGATCACAAGACCGGTTCCGAGGATGCCGAGCAGGGATTGCAGCGCCAGGGCGGTCGCGGCGGTTGCGAAACAGATGAGGGTTCCCGCGGCGATGGCCTGCAGGAGATGCCCTCCGAGGACGTCGAAGGCCGCGTGGCTGCCCAGGACGACGACCGTGGAACTCAGGGCGGCAAACCCTGCCAGCCCGACGAGCCGGACGGCTGCGGCCCGGGGGTCGGGTGCCCTGGTCGTGGTGAGCAGGCCGAACAGGACCGTGCCGAGGTAGCCGCCGAAGATCAGTACGAGGGTCACGTAGAAGGGCACCAGCCCGCGGCTGTCGGATTGCGGTAGCGGGGCGATGTCGTTCACCTGGAGTTTGCGCCCCTGTTGCGCGTCCAGTTGCTGGAACCGGCCGGTGAGGGTCTGGCTCTGGGAGGGGCCCGCGGCGGAGGCGACGAGCAGCTGGTCGCCGGTGGGCCCCACGGTGTAAGCGGCCACGCTGGCGCGGTCCTCCACCTCTGCCTTGGCCTCGGTCGGAGTGTCGACCACGTGGGCGTCGATCACGTTGTGGGAGGCCGATCGCAGCTCTTCCGCGGTTTGCCGGGCGATCTGCGGAGTGGGGGCCGTCACCGCGACGGGTAGGGACTGCGGCGTGGGGTCGTGGAACACGGCCAAGTAGGACAGTGCGAAGAGCAACTGCAGCAGCACGACGGCGACCAGTGCGGAACCGATCCGCCAGTGCGTCGACGGGACAGACGCCGCAAAAGAGCGACATCTTGATGGCGTGTTCACGGGCGCTCCCTTGAATGCATGTTCGTATCCAATACGGAACTGTATCTGATACGGCTCTGTATCGCACGGGTGGTACGGTCGGGCCATGGTTCAGCCGGTCCCCTCGCCAGCTTCCGCGACTGACATGGCCGCGACACGATCCCGGCCGGCTCTGTCTCGAAAACGCAGACAGACCCAGAGGAGGGTGCTGGCAGCTGCCCTGGAGGTGTTCGCGGAGCGTGGCGTCGGAGCGGCGTCCGTGGAGGAGATCTGCGAACGGGCCGGATTCACCCGCGGCGCGTTCTACTCAAATTTCTCCAACAAGGACGATCTGCTCCTGGCTCTCTACGATCACCAATCGGTGCAGTTGATGGCCGTGCTGGACGAGGTCGTAAGCCTGCACGTCGAGTCGGCGAAGGACCCCGCGGCCCGAAGGCTGTCGGTGGAGGAGGTGGCTGCGGCCGTGCTGCGGGCCATCCCGCAGGATCGACGCTGGTTCCTGGTCAACAGCGAGTTCATCCTGTACGCGGTCCGCAACCCCACGGTCGCCGCGGCCCTGGTGGCCGAGCGCGCGAAGGTCCGCAGCGGGCTGGCCGATCTGTTGAGGGACTCGTTCTCCCAACTGGGCCTCGACAGCGAGGTCGATCTCGAACAGGTTGTGCGCTGGCTGTTCGCACTGCACGAGGGCGGGTTGAACCAGTCGTACCTCGAACCCGACGTCGTCGAACCCGGCGCGGTCGCCCTGGCGGCGGCCCCGCGGATCCTGGCTGCCCTGACGGTTCCCGTCCCGGCGGCTTCCTCCGGGACACGGGGCACGGGGCGCTCCCGGACTCCTTGCCCTGGCGACCCCGCACGTGCCTGTCCTGGGTGACCGACCGATGACGGCGACCCCCCCGCGAGCTCTCCTCCGGCAGGGAACGGCTTGTCGACGGCCGTCGACCAGGGCGAGCCGACCGCCACCGACCGGAGGCTCGGCGACCGGGCACCGGACGCGCCCCACGGAATGTCGAACGTTGTGGGGACGCTCAGAGTGTGACTACTGTATGAAACTGATTGATAGCAATATGCTCGTGACCCGGGGTGTTGTGACCGGGTGTTGTGACCCAAGGGTGCTGTGGACCGTCGAGGGTTTTGCGGACAGCCGATGACACCCGGACCCGAGAACGGGGCGGAAGGGGGACGGCGGATGCCCGTCGTACACGGAACAACGGAGGTTTGTCTCTCACCGCAGGTGCGGGCCGCCCCCGACCAATTGCGTCAGGTTCTGTACGACCAGCTCGACCAGATCCGGCACCTGACCGTCGTGACCCGGAAAGTGACCGATCCGGAGATCGTCCGCAGGATCGCCGCCTGCTGCCGGGCCGGTGCCGACGCACGTGCCCTGATGGAGTCCAGCTACGTCCGAGAACCAGCCCCCGTGCCCGAATCCGGACTGTGGTCCCGCGGCGCCGGGGTGCACGCCGATGCCCGCCGCTGCCTGGGAGCCCTGCTCCGTTCGAGCGTCGACGTCCGTCTGAACTCCTTCGTCGGCCCCCGGCACGCCAACATCGTCCTCACCGGCCGGGACGGGCTCGAGAAAGTCCTGGTCACCTCGGCCTACCTGACACCGGGTTCCCTGGACCGGAACTACAACTGGTGTGCGGTGATCGAGGACCCGACGGTTGCCGCCGCGGTCGAGGAGGCGGTCCACCCGCTGTTCCTGGGAGAGACCAGCATCCCGGCCCGGCGGATCGAGATCAGGACCGACAATGGTCCGAACGCGATCCTCGACCTCGGGCCCGGTTCCCTGGCCAGACAGACGTTCGTCGAAGCCGTCCACAGCTGCCGGCGTGAACTCTGTTTCGCCTTCTGCCGGATCACCACCGACAGCAAAACCCTGAACGCCCTGTCGCAGGCTGTGGACAGGGGAGTGCGCGTCGTCGGAGTCGTCGACGGCGATCAGAGCAACCAGCCCTGGGACGCCGTTCCCCTGCTGCGGCAGGCCGGGGTGGACGTGCGTTACTACCCGGGAGACCGGACGGGGGCGATCGGGAGGATGCACCTGAAACTCGCCGTGCTGGACGGGGACGGGACCTGGCTGTCGACGGCGAACCTCGAGGATGCCGCGGAGGACTCCTTCGAGCTGTCCCTCATCCACCCGCTGGCCCCCGATATCGCCGCCGTTCTGCGCGAACATGTCGAACGCCTTCACGCCAAAGCTTCCGTGGAACCTCTGATCCCGGACTCCGAGCGTGTTCCCGGCGACCCCACAGGCCCGATCGACCTGCAGGCGCTCGCCCTGGGGACTCTCGGCCTGCCTTCCGACTCGTTCCCCGAGGACGAGTGAGCGCAGCGGATCCGACTCGGGGTCACCCGGGCGAGGCGGTACCGGGAGGCGGGCCGGTGTCGGACAGATCGGTGTCGGGAGGAACGGCGTCGGCGAGGGCGAGATAGATCGCCTGCCGGGCGGCCGTGAGGTGGGGGAGCGCGCGGACCTTCTGCTCGGAGGTACCGGCGTCGAGGAGCTGATCGACGGCCAGGAGGAGCTGGGCCGCGGCGTCCCTCAGCTCCGTGTCGCAGGGGTCCGGGCGGGGGCACCGGCCGCAGTTCCCCTGTTCCCACGGTCGTGGACCGTCCGGGGACGGCGCGGCCCGCCTGCCGTCGTCCGTGAGGGTGAACAGTCGCCGACCGGCCTCGACGCGCCCTTCCACCAGCCCCTCGTCCTGCAGTATCTGCAACGTCGGGTAAATCGATCCTGGACTGGGGCGCCAGGTGCCCGCAGTGCGTTCTGCCAACTCGGAGATCATCTCGTAGCCGTGCATCGGTCGTTCGCAGAGCAGGGCCAACAGGGCGGCCCGGACCCGGCCTCGGCCCATACGTCGTCCGCGCCGCAACCCGTGGCCATGGGCCCCCGGACCGTATCGAACCGGACCGTGCCGACCCGGAGCGAAAACACCCTGGTCGAGTGGCTCGCCGGCGGGTGGCTCGGGAGCACCCCCGGGTCCGTGGGGGCGGCGAGGGTGTCCCGTTCCGCTCGTGTCGGTCACAGAACCCGCCTCCCAGTCAGCGACATGTCAACGATATATCGTTAAGCTGTTGCTGGACACTCCACTTCACCGGCGTCCGCCGGCCACCGAACCGATTCTGGCAGGAGCGGGAAGAAATATGGTCCCCACCGACCGACCGGGTACCCCCGTCCGCGTGGCCGTGATCAGCGGCAAGGGTGGCACGGGGAAGACCACCGTGGCCACGAGCCTTGCCCGTGTGCTCGCCGAGGGCTCCGGCGCCCCGGTCACCTTCGCGGACTGCGACGTCGAGGCCCCCAACGGACACCTGTTCCTCGGACCCCGGATCGAGACGGAGCACGAGGTCCTCGTCCCCAGGGCCAGGATCGACCGCGAGAAGTGCATCGGTTGTGGCGACTGCGTTCCGATCTGCCGTTTCGCTGCGATTCTGCCGGTTCCGGGCGGTGCCACGGTCCTGCCCGATCTGTGTCACGGCTGCGGGGCCTGTGTGCGGCATTGTCCCCAGACCGCCCTCCACGAGATCGAACAGCTGATCGGAACGGTCCTGGTGGGTTCTTCCGGGGCGCTGAGGACCGTCGAGGGCCGGACGGAGGTCGGTCAGGAGGAGAGCCCCGAGGTGATCAAAGCCGTTCTCGGGCGGTTGCCCGGGAACGGTTGGGCGATCCTCGACGGTCCTCCCGGCACGGCCTGCCCCTTCACCGCGACTCTCTCCGGGGCCGACGTCGTTCTGCTGGTCGTCGAGCCCACGCCGTGCGGTCTGCACGATCTTGATCTGGCCGTGGAAGTGGTCCGCGAGATCGGCCTGCCCCACGCCGCGGTGCTCAACCGAGCAGGGGCCGGGGACGACGACGTCCGCTCGCACTGCGAGCGCGCCGGGATCGAACTGTTGTTGGAGATTCCCCACAGCCGGCGGATCGCGCGGGCCTGCGCGGTCGGCGAGCTGCTTGTGGAGACAGAGCCTTCCCTTGCCCCCGCTCTCCTGCAGGTGGCCTCGCGTCTGGCGGAGATCGCCGGCGCCGGGGCGTCCTCCCGACCCGTCCTGAGGGAGGGGCGGGGACCCGGCACGGTCCCCGTCCCGTGGTCCGAGCCGGATCTGAGGCCCTCAGCCCTGGTCGCTGCCGCGCGGGCCGTCGGACCGGGGCTCGATGTCGGATCGGGGCACGATCGGGCACCGGAACTCATCGTGCTCAGCGGCAAGGGCGGGACGGGGAAGACCACCGTCACCGCCTCCCTGGCGTATCTCGCGCACCTGGCCGATCCGGTGCGCTGTCCACGAACGCTCACCGGCGGGGCCGACCGTGTCCTTCCGCCCGGCGGGCGAGGCGACGGGGAAGCCGGGCAGGGCGGGGCGAGGGCGCGGATCGTGCTCGCGGACGCCGATGTGGACGCCTCGAACCTGCATCTGTTGCTGCCGGGGCGGCCCGGGGGACGGTGGCTGTTCGTCGGAGGGCAGTCGGCGTCGATCGATCCGGCTCTGTGCGAGGGCTGCGGGGCTTGTCTGGACGCTTGTCGTTTCGATGCCCTGCGGGAGTCCTGCGAACCCGGTGGTCCTGTGACTGTGGACACGATCGCGTGCGAGGGCTGCGGGGTGTGCGTGGACCTGTGTCCGAGCGGGGCAGCCTGTCTGTTCGACGATCCCTGTGGGGAATGGGGTCTGTCGGAAACGGGCATCGGTCCGATGGTCCATGCCAGGTTGCGCCCGGGACGGCACAACAGTGGCAAGCTCGTGTCACTCGTTCGCGGACAGGCCGCGGACCTCGGCCGTGTCCGGGGATCCGATCTGCTGATCGGTGATGGTCCTCCCGGGATCGGGTGCCCGGCGACCTCTGCTGCCACGGGGGCCGACCGCGTGCTGCTGGTCACGGAGCCCACCCGCAGCGGTCTGCACGACCTGCGCAGGATCGCCGATCTGACTGCCCGGCTGGGGGTGAGGACCGCCGTGTGTCTCAACAAGGTGGATCTGTCGCCTCGGATGGCAGAGGAGCTGTTGGCCGAGGTGACCCGGCGTGGTCTGCCCGTCCTGGGGACCGTCCGGTACGACGAGGCGGTCCGTCGGGCGCACCTGGACCGGACCTGCGTGGTCGAACACGCGCCTGACAGCCACGCCGCCCAAGACATCCGGGACCTGTGGACACAGGTGCTCCGGTGGATCGAGAACGAGGAGAAACCATGAGGATCGCCCTTCCGGTTGCGGACGGTTCCCTGTGCCAGCACTTCGGGCACTGCACCCACTTCGCCCTGTTCGAGGTGGATGACACCCAGCGGGCCATCACCTCGCGGAACGACCATCCCGCGCCCCGGCACGAGCCCGGGGTGTTCCCCACCTGGCTCGGGGAGCAGGGGGTCACCGTTGTCATCGCGGGGGGACTGGGCGGTCGGGCACGGGACATGCTCGTCCAGCAGGGCATCGAGGTCGTGGTCGGGGCAGAGCCCGGCGACCCGGCGTCGGCCGTGGACGCCTACCTCGCCGGGAACCTGTCGACGAGCCCGAACTTCTGCGAGAAGTGAGCGTCCCCGTGAAGATTGCCGTGTCCGCGGACGCCGAGGGTCTCGACGCCCCCGTCCAGGCCGCGTTCGGGCGCTGTCCCTTCTTGGTGGTGGTCGAGGTCCAGGGCGGCGTCCTGGACCCGTCCCAGGTCCGGACCGTGACGAACACCTCCCGCGAAGCTCCCAGTGGCGCGGGGGTCCGTTCGGTACAACTGCTCGTCTCGACGGGGGCGACGGTCCTGCTCACGGGGCGCTGCGGCCCGAAGGCCTCCGACGCCTTGTCCGCCGCGGGGATCGAGGTGCACTCCGAGCAGGCCGGAACCGTACGGCAGGTCCTAGAACGGTTCCTGGAACAGGCCGCCTGAACAGGGCGCCGGACGCTCCCCGAGCGTCCGGCGCCCTGTTCTCAGCCCTCTCGGCACAGCGCTTCGGGCAGGTCCTCGCAGTGCAGAACGTGCAGGGTGCTGACGGCACGGGTCAGGGCGACGTAGAGGCGACGGGTGCCGTGGAACTCCGCGGCGACGATCCTGGCGGGCTCGACGACGACAACGGTGTCGAACTCCAGTCCCTTGGCCAGACCGGCGGGGACGCAGACCAGTCGGCTGCTTTCCAGGCTGTCCTCCGACTCGCCCAGCAGAGTGCACTGCAGGCCCGCGCCGTTCAGAACGCTGTAGTGGTCCTGCAGCTCGGCGTCGGCGGCGATCACGCCGACCGAACCGGGGGAGTCGAGCAGTTCGCGACAGAGCCCGACGACCCGGCGCGGCAGGTCCTCCGGCCCGGTCCGGAGCACTCTCAGGGAGCCGGGAACCCGACGGACCGACTGAGGGGGTTGCAACCCGGGAGCGATCCCGGGCAGGAGCCTGGCCGCGAAGTCGATGATCTGGCCGGGGACGCGGTACCCGCGCTCCAGGACCGCCAAGCGGGCCTGCGGGTGGCCCAGATGCTCCAGCAGGCTCGACCAGTCGTTCATCGCCCACGGGGTCGTGCCCTGGGCGATGTCGCCCAGGACCGTCACCGTCCCGGACGCGCATCTGCGCCCCACGGCCCGGCACTGCATGGCGCTGAGGTCCTGGGCCTCGTCGATGACGATGTGGGACAGGGAACGACCGTGTTCGAACAGGTCGTCCAGTTCGTCCAGCAGGGCCACGTCCGCGGTCGACCATTTCGCCGATCGCCACGATCGGAACGGCTTGTCCCACAACAGCAGTGCCTGTTCCTCGTCGGTCAGGATCCCCTGGGCGATCTCGGCGAGGAACTCGGCGTCGGACAGCAGCCGGAACAGGACCTGTTCGGAATTTTGTTTCGGCCACAAACGATCGATCAGCTGTTTGACGGGGCGTGAACGGGCCACGGCGTTCTGGGTCCGGTCGCAGGTGACGATGCCGCGCTGTTCCATCTGCACCAGAACGAGGTGGGCCAGCCTCTGGGACAGGGCCGTTCGACCGGCGTCGTACCGGCGACCGCTCCGCAACGACGTGAGAGCCCGTTCGACCTCGTCGGCCCCGAGGCGGTATCGGTACGCCCCCTGGGCGTACAGCAGGCCGTCGAACTGCTGTCCCACGGGAGCCCACAGCGCCCTGTGCAGGACCTTCGCCAGACGGGCTTCACCCTTGAGCCGGGCCACGCGGTCGTCGGTCTCCGGTCCCCGGGAGGAGCGGCCGATCAGACCCTCTGTCGTCGTCTGGGTGATGTTCACCTCGCCCAGGGCCGGCAGGACCCTGCGGATGTAGGTCAGGAAGGACCGGTTCGGCCCGAGGACGACGACCCCGGCCCCCAGCCGTTCGGGCTCGTTGTACAGCAGATAGGCGAGGCGGTGCAGTCCCACGGCCGTCTTGCCGGTCCCCGGAGCGCCCTGGACGCACAGCGAGGGAGCCAGGGGCGCGCGGACCAGGTCGTCCTGCTCGGGCTGGATGGTCGCGACGATGTCGCGCATCGGCCCGCTGCGAGGTCTCTCGATCTCTGCGGTGAGCAGTCCGTTCGCCACAAGTCCGTCCGAAACACCGCTGTCCGAAACTCCGCTGTCCGAAACGAGGCCGTCCCCGGGCACGACGGGACCGCCCGTGAGGATCTCCTCCTCGTAGGCGGTCAGATCGGCGGAGTCGGAGAACCCGTAGCGCCGACGTGAGCGGATCTGCTGTGGATCGACGCGCGACGCACGGTAGAAGGCCGTCGCGACCTCGGCGCGCCAGTCGATGACCAGGGGGTCCCCGGCCTCGTCGTGCACGTGCCGCCGTCCGATGTACAGATGATCGATGGTCTCGGGAGGCGCGTTCTGACCGGAGCGGTCTGCCCGGGGCAGGTCCACCCCGGACAGGTCCACCCCGGTCTGTCGGGCCTCGAACACAGTGCCGGGCTCATAGTTCAGACGTCCGAAGAACAAGGGGACATCAGGCAGGTCCACCAGAGCTTTGACCCTGCGGGCAAGGGTCATCCGATAGACGGTGTTGTGGTAGATCTCGTCGGAGTCCTCGGAGCTCTGCAGCGCCGGGGCCACCTCGGTGGCCTCCCGGTGCATCTGTGCGAGCGCCGTCCGGGCCCGGGCCAGGAACTCCTGTTCGGCGCGGATCTCCGGGTCGATGTCGGCGGGGGGAATCGGATCGGTCTGCGGGCGGTTCTCGGAACGTTGAGTTGACGCTGTCATGGACGACGCGCCTCTACCTTCCTTGCAGCAGACGGGCGCCGCAGAACGGAACGGGACGTCCGTACCGGGCAGGGAGCGCAGACCCGGACGGTCGTCTCGGTCGGATTCTGACGGGACACCCGATCGGATGACGGCAGGGATCCGGTCCAGGCCTCCGCAGGCGGGCTGGATTCATCCAAAAGTGCACTGGGCATGAAGGGCCGGAAGAAAGACTCTAACACCCGTTTCGAACGTCCCCTGTCCCGAAGTGGACCTCGAGTCCTGTCGATCCAGGGGAGGGAAGAGGGGCCGTCAGTAGTCCACGATCCTGCCGCCTCGGGAACTGCCCGAGGGGGGATCGTCGTCGGAGCCGAAGCCGTCCCTGCCTCGGGCCCCGGGGTTGGGAACTCCGAATCCGCCCGTGGGATCCATGAGGAACTCCGCGCCGTCCAGGTCCTCGGTCGCGGTGGCTGCCACGGCTCGCAGCCCGGCCCATTCCCGGACGGCCTTGATCCGGTCGGCCTGGACGAGGCTGAGGGGCACCATGTTGCGAGCGGACCGGAAGAGATCCTGGTCCCGCAGACCGCGACGCTCCGAGAACGCGTCGACGAGGGCCGCTGCGACGATTTGTTCGATCTCGGCCCCCGAGTACCCATCGGTGGCGTCGGCCAGCCGCCGGATCAGATCGTCGTTCACGACGATCTCCCGGGCTGCCGCCGGGTACTGCAGCCGTCTGGCCAGGTGCAGATGCCAGATGGCCCGACGCTCGCTCTTGGTGGGCAGATCGACGAAGAAGATCTCATCGAAACGTCCCTTCCGGAGGAACTCGCCCGGAAGACTGTTGAGGTTGTTCGCCGTGGCGATCACGAAGACCGGACGGGTTTTCTCCTGCATCCAGGTCAGGAAGGTTCCGAACACGCGGGAGGACGTGCCCGAGTCGCTGATGGAACTCTCGGCCCCGCCGAAGCCCTTCTCGATCTCGTCGATCCACAGGACGCACGGGGAGATGGCCTCCGCCGTCCGGATGGCCGAGCGCATGTTCTGCTCACTCGAACCCACGATTCCGGCGAAGACCCTGCCCATGTCCAGGCGGAGGAGGGGAAGCCCCCAGGCGGAGGCCGTGGCCCGGGCCGTGAGGGATTTTCCGCAGCCGGGAACGCCCGTGACCAGGACCCCGCGGGGGAAGGGCAGGCCGTACTCGGCTGCGTGGGGCAGCCAGGTGCCCTCCCGGCGGCTCAGCCAGCTCTTGAGGTTCTCCAAGCCGCCGACGTCGTCCCTGCTCACCTGGCAGGGGATGAAATCCAACATGCCGGACTTGCGGATGATCTGCCGTTTCTCCTCCAGGACCCTGTCGATGTCCTGGCCGGTCAGGGAACCGTCCGCCATCGCGCGGGCGAAGGCGTTCTCCGCCTCACCGAGGGTCAGCCCGCTCGTGGCCGCGACCATGCGCTGACGTTCCTCGGCGTCGAGCCTCACGTGGATCCGTCCGGTGCCGGCGTTCGCCGTGATGAGGGAATCCAGGAGAGATGCGATCTCGCACGGCTCGGGGAAGGGGAAGTCGACCAGGGTGATCTCTTTCTCCAGGTCGGCCGGGACGGCGCGGACCGGCGAGAGCAGGATCAGGATTTTGGGTACCGGGCCGCTCTTGAAGGCGGCGGCGGCGTCCCGCAGGAGCCGGACGACCCGCGGGTCCGGGGACCGGCCGTCGTACCCCAGGAAGGGGTGCAGGTCGAGGAAGACGAAGACGGTGGGTTCGGTCACGGACAGTGCGGCTTCGAGGGCTTTGGTCGGATCGGCCGTGTCCCGGGACCGGGTCCCGTCCGGCATGATCAGCCCCTGGGTGGTCGACCAGATCGCCACGCCCCGGGGCGTGCGCATCCGGGTGGCGTCCAGGGCCACCGTTCGGACCTCTGCGATGACTCGCTGTTCCTCGAAGGACTCGACGTACAGCAGTGGGTAGCGCGCCTTGAACAGGCGTTCCACCGTGGTCCGGAACTCCTCGGTCAAGGTTCAATCCCTCGGGTCAGGACCTCGTCCGGTCGCACCGAAGATCCCGACGCGGGAACCCGGGACCCTGAACAGGGGGAACGAGGTGTCCCTTTACTGTAGCTGCCGCCCGGTCGCCCTGCCCCACCCTCACCCCCCCAACCGCGATCGAGAATCCCCCTGCCCGACGACGTCCCCAGACGTCCGTCCCAGGGGGGCGAATCTCGATCGCGTCGGCCCGTCGGACCCCGGGGACGTGCCGACGAATTGACCGCGTTCGAAACGCTGTGGTTTTCTCGCCGGGACGGCAAGGGGAAGGAAGCCGGTGCGAATCCGGCGCGGTCCCGCCACTGTCACCGGTGAAGCGATCCCCACAGGAGTCGCCGTGCCGGCCCTCACCCGGCCGGCGGCGCACTCCGGTCGGCCACGGACCCTCTGAGGGACCGGAAGGCCGGGAGGAGCCATGACCCGGGAGCCAGGACACTTCCGCCGTCGGCCGAACCCCCCCAGGGCGTGGACACCCGAGGAGATCCTGTGAACAACCCCTCCCTGCTCGTCATAGGTCATGGAACGCGACGCCCCCGGGGCGTCGAGGAGTTCTTGGAACTCGTCGACCGGATCCGGCTGCGGGCGGCCGGTCAGGTGTCCCGGATCGAGGGGGGACTGATCGAACTGGCACGGCCGACGGTGTCCGACGGCGTGGCCCGCCTTCTGGACGAGGCGTCGGCTTCCGTCGGTGGCCCGCGCCCTCCCCGGCGGATCATCGCCGTGCCGCTCCTGCTCGGGACAGCCGGCCATCTCCGTTCGGACATCCCGGCGCTTCTGGCTGTCGAACAGGACCGCCATCCGGGTCTGACCTTCGGTCTCGCCTCGGCCCTCGGCCCTCATCCGATCCTGCGGGAACTGCTGCGGGAACGGATCGACACGGCCCTCGAAGGGGCCGGGCGGCCCGGGACCAGCGTTGTCCTGGTCGGGAGGGGCACCACCGATCCGCAGGCCAACGCCGACGTGGCTGCGGTGACGCGGCTGCTGTGGGAGGGCAGCGGTCTGGACTGCGTGGAACTCTCGTTCGTCGCGGTCACCGCGCCGTCCCTGCCCCAGTCCCTGGAACGCCTGCGCCGGGTTGGTGCCCGCAGGATCGTGGTACTTCCCTACCTGCTGTTCGAAGGACTGCTGTCCGAACAGATCGCTGCGGAGACGGCCCAGTTCGCTGCCGAGAACCCTGAGCTGGACCTGCGCGTTGCGGGCCTGCTCGGGGAAAGCGACCAGTTGGCTGACCTCGTCCTGCACCGTTACCGCCAGGCTCGCGCCCTCACGGACCCGTCTGCCCTCACGGCCCCGCCGCTGCCCTTGCAGACCGAGCCCGCCTCCTGGGGAACACCCGGCCTGCTCTGATCGGTTGGCCGCCCAGGGCGAAGGAGAGCAGTTCTTTGTCCGATCGCGGTACGGTTTGCGGTCGAACAGGACGGATGACCGTTGTCCACGGACATCCGGACTCCCGCAGTGTTGGGAACGGAGGGCTGTGCGGATGCACGAGACTCGGGTGGCGGCGGTCCTCCTCCTTGCGGGCACGGCCCTGTTGTGCGGGTGCGGCTCCGCCGGGTCGGGTCCTCCTCCGGTGATGCTGCCGGAAGTGGGCAGGACGCCCGTCGCCCGGCTGAGCCAGGAACAGGCCGCCGTCGCGCAGAGCGTGGGTGAGTACCACCAGTTGCTGCAGCGGGCGGCGGGCGGGGAGACGGTGGACGGCGCGCAGCTGTCCTCCGTGGCCACGTCCGAGTGGGCCGGGCAGGTCGGTCGGTTGCTGCGTCGTTCCGCCGCCCAGCGGCACACCGTTCGGGGACAGGCCCGCCACACCCCCCGCACCATCACGGTCGTCGGCGACAGCGCCACGTACGTGGAGTGCCTGGACCCCCAGGGTGCGCAGGCCCTGGAGAGCGGGACCGTGCACACCGGCGGTTCCGTCCGTCCGGACACCGCGGTTCCCGGCACGCGGGCACAGTGGAGGACCGTCTCGGTCGTACGCCGGGACGGGGCGTGGAAGGTCGCCCAGGTCGAGGACGGGGCGCGCTGCTGACCCGGGGCGGTCCCCGATCCGGTCGGCGAAGCTGCCCGGGACGCTGCCCTCCCGTTGCCGTGCGAGCCCTCGCCCCGGACCGCTGCCGGCTGATCGAAGCTCCCTGTTACCGGTCGGGTCCAGACCGGTAGCTCTCAGACGTTCGAGGCCAACCGTTCGGTGAGGTGTTCGAAGAATTGCACTCCGGTGGCCAGACCGCAGGCCAGGGCCTGAGCGACCTGGCCGTCGGTGGCGCCGTGCTCGAAATCGACCGAGACCTCGCTGTAGACGAAGATCTCGCCGTCCTCGGTGCGGGTGTAGGCCTTCGGCCAGATGCGGTCCCGGTTCCAGTCGTTGACGATCTGTGCCACCTCGACCGCGCGCCCCTCGTCCACGGAGGGGCGCCAACGCCCGCGCACCTGGAGGATCTCCTCCTGCTCCCCCATGAGGAAGAACCAGAAGGGGTGCCCGTCGAACAGTCCGAAGACGTCGCCGTCGTCGTCGGTGCGGAAGTTGTATTCCTGGGAGTTGAGATAGTCCTTGATACGTTCCCGGTCCAGCGGCACCACGGGCTCCGGTTGCATCGGCTCGGAATGATTGAACAGCCCCACGGGCAATCCTTTCTGGGCGATCGATGTGCAATGTACCGTTGAATTCCGAAAGGTCCGAACGGTCCGAACCGGCCGTGCGGGATCCCGGGGAGTGGAGGGGCCTCTCCCGTGTGTGCCCACGGTTCGGACGCGGGCGGTCCCGGTCTGCGCGGTGCCGGGCCGATCAGGGGGCTGCGGCCACCGGATCGGGAAAACGTTCGTCCAGGGAGTCGAAGAACATGCTGCCCGTCGTGAGCCCGCAATGCAGCAATTGGGACAGTTGCCCGTCGGTGACCCCGGGCTCGAGGTCCGTCGATTCCTCGGCGATGACGCAGACCATGCCGTCGTCCCGGACCCGGGCGTAGGTCTTGGGCCAGATCCGTTCCCGGTTCCAGGTGTTGCAGATCTCCAGGACCTCGCCGAGGCGCTCGATCGCTGCCTCCCGGTTCCACTGCCCCCGGATCTGAAGAATCTCCGTCTGCCTCCCCAGCAGCAGGAAATGGAACAGCCGACCCCTCCAGAGCCCACCGACGTCCCCCTCGTGGTCAACGAAGTGCGCGTAGTCGTTGGACTCCAGCCAATGGGTGATGCGGTCCCGGCTCAGCGGCGTGACCTCGGTCTGTCCGGGGGACGGGAGTTCATCCCCGACGTCACCGTCGCTCCCCGAGAAGATACCCACTACTTCACTGTAGAGGGTGCGGAGGACACCCGAACCGGCACCGGCGCCGGGAGCCCCGCCGCCTCGCTCTCAACCTCTGGCAGGGGGCTGCCGATTCGAGAACATCCGACACGCTCCGCCAGCGAACGGGAGCCGGGGAAGGAGCGCGGCCACAGTGCACGACATCACAGGCACGGCCACCCCCAGGGATTCCGTGGCGGAGAACAACGTCCACGAGCGGGAACGGCTGCTGCGCAGCGTCGTGGACTCCTTGGACGGATGGCTGTGCATCGTCGCGCAGGACGGCGCGATCCTGGACGTCAGCCGCGGTTGGGGCGAACACGCCGTCGCGCTTCAACTCGACGGCGCGGCCTCGGGCGCCGGCGCCAATCTCCTGGACGCCTTCAGCGCCCTGCCAGAGCCCCTGGGACCCACCCTGGCAGGGATGCTGCTGGAAGTGATCGAAGAAGGCACGGAGAACCGTTCGCTGAAGTACCAGATGCTCTGGACCGGCCGTTCGGACTGGTTCGTGTTGCGGATCCAGCCCGTGCGTCACCATCCCAGTGCCAGGGCCGTGGCCACGTTCGTCGATATAACCCAGGGCATGCGGACCCAGGAGGAACTGCGTCGGATCACCCATGAGGCGCAGACCCTGGCCGCGGCCCTCGCCGAGGAGAAGACCCTTCTGGCCGAGGTCCTCTCTTCCATCCCGCACCTGGTCTACTGGAAAGGGCCGGACCTGCGTTACAAGGGGGTGAACAGCGCTTTCCTGACCATGCGCGGCACCAAGGGCCAGGAGCAGGTGCTCGGCCGGACAGAGGCCGAACTGGGCGTGGACGACGTCCTGCAGCAGATTCTCACCGAGGTCGAGCCGAGGGTCGTGGCGACGGGCGAGCGCACCGAGGGGCTGAGGGTCGATCTCATCTGTCCGGACGGCGAGCAGCGCACCCTGTTGCTCAGCGTCCTGCCCCATCTGGACGAGCGGAGCGATCCGGGATCTCTCCGGACCGGTGTCATCGGGGTCGGTGCGGATGTCACCCGGGTCAGGTACCTGGAAAGGAAACTGGCCCAGGCGAATCGTCTGGAGTCGATCGGGCAGCTCGCTGCGGGAGTGGCCCACGAGATCAATACCCCGATGCAGTACGTGACGGACAACACCCGGTTCCTGGCGGAAATCTTCGACGAGGTCACCGGAACGCTCCGGCGGACGGCGACGCTGCTGGGCGAGGAGATGGCGGAACTGCTCCGGGCCGATCCCGACTCTCCTGTGAACGCCGAGGTCCAGCGGGTTCGGGAGGATCTGGCGCAGATCGACCTCGACTTCATCGTCACGGAGGTGCCCCAGGCGCTGACCCAGACCATGGAGGGACTCGAACGGGTCACGCACATTGTGCGGGCGATGAAGGATTTTTCGCATCCCGGGCAGGGCCTGGTCGAAACAGACATCAACCAGGCCATCCAGACGACGGTCGACATCAGCCGGAACGAGTGGAAGTACGTTGCCCGGCTCGAATTGGATCTCGATCCGCAGACCGGGATCATCCCGTGCCATGCGAACGAGTTCAAACAGGTCATCCTGAACTTGATCGTCAACGCGGCGCAGGCGATCGAGGAGAAACGGGAGGCCGGCAGCACGGCCGTCGTGGGGAACATTCGGATCGCCACACGCCGTCAGGAGGACAGGGTCCGGATCGAGGTCATCGATGACGGCCCGGGGATGAGCGAGGACACCCAACGCCGGATCTTCGACCCCTTCTTCACGACCAAGGAAGTCGGCAAGGGGACGGGGCAAGGGCTGAGCCTGGCCTACGCCACGATCGTCCAGCAGCACCGCGGGACCCTGGACGTGGTTTCCTGCCCGGGCCACGGCGCCCAGTTCACGATCACGATCCCGTTGGACCTCGAGAACGAGGAGGAAGAGGACTTCTGAGAACGGCCGGAGCCGGTGGCCGTTCGAGGAACGGCCACCGGTCGCAGGTGGTCAGGCCAGACCCATGGAACGGGCTTCCTCCCTCAGCTCCTCACGGACCTTGGGGTTGGCGGCCTTCTCGATGATGTTCTTGGCCTGGGTGCGCTCGTCGTGGCCGTAGACCTCGGCCAGACCGTTCTCGGTGACGACCGCGGTGTGCTGGAACGAGGTCATCGGTTCCTCGATCATCGGAACGATCGTCGAGGTGTTCGCCTTGGGGTGCCACGAGCGCAGGGCCATGATCGCCTGACCGCCGGGGGAGTGCAGGGCACCGACGATGAAGTCGGTCTGCCCCCCGAAGCCCGAGTAGATCCGGCTCTTGATCCGCGAGGCGTTGGCCTGGCCGAACAGGTCGACCTGGATCGCGGTGTTCACCGAGACCATGTTGGGATTCGCTGCGATGTTCGCCGGGGCGTTGGTGGTCTCCGTCCGGAGCATCAGGACGCGAGGGTTGAGGTGGACCCAGTCGTACAGGGTGCGGGTCCCGAAGATGAAGGACGCGGTGAGCCGGGAGTCCTTGTCCAGGGAACCGGCGGCGTCCAGTTCCAGCACGCCGTCGCTGAACATCTCGCTCCACACCCGCAGGCCGCGCCGCTTGAGCAGGCCGTGCAGCACGGCGTCGGGAACGGCGCCGATGCCCAACTGCATCGTGGCCCCGTCCACGACGCGCTCGGAGACCAGCTCACCGATCGTGCCGGAGATCTCGTCGATGACGAGGGGCTGGTGGGTGGCCAGTTCTTCCTCGACCTCGACCCCATAGTCGATGTCGTCGAGTTTGATCTCCGCATCGCCCAGGGTGTACGGCATCTTCGGGTTCATCTGGGCGATGACGACGCCGCCGCGGGCCTTGGCGGCCTCGATCGCAGCCGGCATCACATTGGTCTCCACCCCCAGGGAGACGGCGCCCTCGTGGGGGGCGGAGGTGTGGATGATGACGGCGTCCGGTGGCAACGTCGTTTTGAACAGCCGGGGCACCAGCGACAGGCGGGAAGGCACGTACCTCAGGCGCGGGTTCTTACGCATCCCCGGGCCGACGAACGAGGTCTCCAGGGTGATGCCCTCGCGGTTCGGGATGCCGGGCTGGGCATTCAACATGTTCAGGGTGAAGAGGGGCAGGGCCTCATCGAGAACGGCCAGCAGAGTCTTCGGGGTCGCGAAATTACCCGACGCGATGATTCGGGGGTCAGGGGGCAGCGAGCCCAGGATGGACTGGAACTCGGCGATGTCGACGGTCCTCACGACTCCACCGTGCCAGTCCCCCCGGCCGGAGGCCGGGATGAACGTCCCGGTGCCGGGCCTGTCGCCGTCCTGTAGTGGTCATCGTCACATTCCCGGGGCCCTGATACGTGGTCTTTTCGGACAACGGCTGGTGGGGACGCCCGGGGACACCCGGCCCGGTCGGGGCCGTAGCGAACGGGATCCTGTGCCCGGCGCCTACGACGGACGCCGGCGTGGTGGGATTGCCCGCATGATGCCCTCTGAGTCCTCCCTGCGGCGGGCGCTGCGCCGGGCGGACGACGCCGTGACCCTGAACCCGGCCGAGGCCGAGGTCCTCCTGCACGCCCGTGGGAAGGACCTGGAGCGGTTGGTCCGGATCGCCGGTTCGGTCCGGGACGTCGGGTTGACCGAGGCGGGGCGGCCGGGAACCGTCACCTACTCGCGCAACGTGTTCGTCCCCGTGACCCGCCTGTGCCGGAACCACTGCCGTTACTGCACCTTCACCTCGACGCCGACGGCTCTGAGCCGCTCGGGTCAGGCACCTTTCCTGTCGACGGGCGACGTGCTGGACCTCGTCGAAAGGGCTGCGCGGGCCGGGTGCAAGGAAGTGCTGATGACTCTCGGGGACCGCCCGGAGAGCCGCTGGCCGCAGGCCCGCCTCTGGCTGGAGGAGGCGGGGCACACCGGCACTCTCGACTACGTGCAGGAGCTGGCCAGGAGGATTCTTCAGGAAACAGGGCTTTTGCCCCACATCAACCCCGGGGTGATGTCCTGGGAGGAGATCGGCCGTCTGAAACCCGTTGCCCCCTCTCTGGGAATGATGCTGGAGACCACGTCCGAACGCCTGTGGACGACCCCCGGAGCTGCCCACCACGGTTCTGTGGACAAAGAACCTGCGGTGAGGCTGCGGGTGCTCCAGGACGCCGGGCGGCATGCGGTCCCGCTCACCACGGGAATCCTCGTCGGGATCGGTGAGACCCTCGCCGAGAGGGCCGATTCGCTGTTCGCGATCCGTGGTCTGGAACGACAGTTCGGGCACGTTCAGGAAGTCATCGTGCAGAACTTCCTGGCCAAACCCGGCACCGCCCTGTGTTCGGCACAGGGCCCGGACCCGGCTGAGTACCTGGCGACCATCGCCGTCGCCCGATTGGTCCTGGGAACGTCCGTCCGGATCCAGGTTCCCCCGAACCTGTCCGATCCTGCGCAACTGCCGGGGTTCCTGGCCGCGGGCGTGGACGACTGGGGAGGGATCTCCCCCGTGAGCGACGACCACGTCAATCCCGAACGCCCCTGGCCCCGGGTGGAGGAACTGGCCAGGATCAGTGGGGAAGCGGGGTTCGAACTCGTCGAGCGACTCGCCGTGCACCCGGAGTACGTCCGGGCCTGTGAACCCTGGCTGGACCCACGGGTCGCCGGGCACGTGCGAGCCCTCGCCGACCCCGTGACGGGTCTGGCCAGGCCGGACGCCGTGCCCGTCGGCCTGCCCTGGCGGGAACCGGACCGACACTGGGGCCTGCGGCCCCTCGTCCCCGGCCGACCAGAACGACCAGAACGACCCGAACAGCCCGAAAGACCCGAACAGTCCGAACGAACCCTTCGGGACTTCGACGAGGTCCACGGCAACTGGCAAGTCCTGCGGGAACGGGTGTACGGCACACCCGTGCAACAGGGCGGGCCGGAGTCCTCCGTGCAGAGCGCGCAGGAAGCCCTGTCGTCGGGCGGTGAGCCCGGATCGCCGCGCCGTGACGTCACGGCGCCCGGGAGGATCGATCCGGGGACGGCCGAGGCCCTGCGACGGGCAGAACGCGGCAGCGCCGATCTCACCGAGGAACAAGCGCTCGCCCTGGCGTCCGCGAGCGGCTCGGCCCTGGCAGCACTCGTCGAGCTGGCCGACGGTCTGCGTCAGCAGACCTGCGGGGACGACGTGACCTACGTGCTCAACCGGAACATCAACTTCACCAACGTCTGTTACACGGGGTGCCGTTTCTGCGCCTTCGCCCAGCGCCATCGCGACCCCGATGCCCTCCGGCTGTCCTTGGACGAGGTCGCCGATCGCGTTCGGGAGGCGCAGCGGGTGGGGGCGACGGAGATCTGCATGCAGGGCGGGATCGACCCCCACCTGCCCGCCCACGGGTACTTCGACCTCGCCCGGACGGTCAGGGCCGCAGCTCCCGGGATCCACCTGCATGCCTTCAGCCCCATGGAAGTGATCAACGGCGCGGCCCGGACCGGTCTGTCGTTGTCGGAGTGGTTGCAGGAGGTCAAGGCCGCCGGGGTGGACTCGATCCCCGGCACGGCCGCGGAGATCCTGGACGACGACGTCCGCTGGGTCCTCACCAAGGGC
Source organism: Actinomycetota bacterium (assembly GCA_030837505.1). GTDB lineage: Bacteria > Actinomycetota > Actinomycetes > Actinomycetales > Kineosporiaceae > JAUPKJ01. The sequence continues at coordinate 5,181 of JAUPKJ010000018.1, read as the reverse complement.
AAACTGCCGACATCGACCTGGGTCGAGGTGATCTCGGCCGCCCATGCCGCCGGACTGCCCACCAGCTCGACCATGATGTACGGCCACGTGGACGAGCCCCGGCACTGGGTCGCTCACCTGCGCCTGCTGGCCACCATCCAGCGCGAGAGCCTGGAGCGCCGCGCCGCGGCCTTCACGGAGTTCGTGCCGCTGCCCTTCGTGCACCACAATACGCCGATATATCTGGCGGGTCTGTGTCGTCCCGGGCCCACGATGCGCGAGAATGTCCTTGTTCACGCCCTGGCGCGGGTCCTGTTGCACGGGCTGATTCCCAATGTGCAGACGTCCTGGGTGAAGCTGGGAACGGAAGGAACCCGGGCGATGCTCCGCGGCGGGGCCAACGACCTGGGAGGCACCCTCATGGAGGAGACGATCTCGTGGACGGCGGGGGCCCGGCACGGCTCCGCCCGCACCGAGACGGAACTGCAGTCCATCGTGTCGGGCCTGGGCCGGACTCCTCGGCAACGGACCACCCTGTACGGCGTTCCCGCTCATCGATGCGCTTCTTCCCCTACCGTTCGATGATCCCGTTCCCGACACCTTCTGTTCCGGGCGCATCGATCGGGAACCGGCCGATCGGGAGCTGCCCGTTCGGGAATTGCCCACCATGAGTTCGGACGGCGACGGGTGGGTGTTGTCGGACGCCTGGGTGCTCGCGGCCGTGAGGGTCACGGGCACCCGCGCCGCGCCGGCCTCCCTGACCGATCTGATCGCTGCGATCGACACCGTGCACAGGCTGATCCCGTCCCGCGAACAACTCGAGCACGGCGTGGGCCGGCTCCAGGGCACCGGACTGATCCAGGCCGAGGGGCAGCGCCTCTGGGTGACCCCGGCGGGTCGGAGCCTGGTGGCGCACGCCCGCCCCGGTGCGGCAGGTCGCCCTCCGGGCAACGCCGGACGCACCGAGGCCCTGTTTCGGCTCCTGGCGGGGATCCCGGTGTCCCGGACCCGGTGGCCCCTGGATGAAAGGGCGTACGAGACTGCTTGTCTGGAATATCGCCACACCATGTGGGAGGAGTTCCATCGGGGACGGCAGCCGGGCCGCCGTCCCCGGGCCTCCTACCGCAGCCTCTGAACAGCTGCCGAGCCCGGCTCCCCTCCGGCGTCGACAGTTCGAGAGTCGGTAGCTCGAGCCGTCGGGTGGGGAGACCGGCCACAACCGTGCTCAGACCGGCAACGACCAGCTCAGGTCGGCAACGACCAGTCGACGGGTTCTGCCCCGGCTCGCACCAAGTGTTCATTGGCCCTGGTGAAGGGGCGGGAACCGAAGAATCCCCTGCTCGCGGACATCGGGCTGGGATGAGCGCTCTCGATGCGCGGGACGTTCCCCAGCAGGGGGCGCAGGGTCCGGGCGTCCCTGCCCCACAGGATCGACACGAAGGGCGTCCCGCGGGCCGCCAGCGCCGAGATGGCGCACTCCGTGACGGCCTCCCAGCCCTTCCCCCGGTGTGAGCCGATGGCACCCGGTGCCACCGTCAGTACCCTGTTGAGCAGGAGCACCCCGCGGTCGGCCCAGGCCGTCAGATCCCCGTTCGAGGGGGGAGCCACGCCGGTGTCGCTGACCAACTCCCGGAAGATGTTCTGCAGGCTTCCCGGTAGTCGCCGGACGTCGGGGGCCACGGAGAAGGAGAGCCCGACGGCGTGTCCCGGGGTCGGGTAGGGGTCCTGTCCGACGATCAGGACCTTCACGTCCGCGAGCGGTCGGGTGAAGGCTCTCAGGACGTTCTGCCCGGCGGGCAGGTATCCCCGGCCCGAGGCGATCTCGGCCCGCAGGAAATCGCCCATCCTTCCGATCCGTTCGCCGACCGGTTCCAGGGCGCGAGCCCAACCGGGATCCATCAACGTGTCCAATGTCTGAGGTGGCACGGCAGGGAATGTAGCCGAGGGGTGGGACGCCCAGAGGGCCCGCGCGATCGATCGGACACGAGCGGTCACTTCTCGCATTTCCCTGGTTACCGTGAGCCCGGCCCCGGGCCGCCTGCGCGGGTCACCCCGTAGACTCCGGCCGTGGACCGTTGGCAGGGCACAGCTGCGACCAGACGATCGCATCTGCCCGAGATCCCCGACCGGGCGAACCAGGGGTTTCCGGCGTCGTGTCCCGGACCTTTCCTGGGCGGCGCCGCCCCCGGTCTCCCGTCCTGCCGTGCTCCGGGGGACCTCCCGATCCGCCCCGGGCGCGGATCCGTCCGGAACTGCGGGGACAAGAGGATGGAACAGCACGTGCTCCGCCCGTACAGTGTCTTGTCCGTAGCCACTGGGGGCCTTCATGCACAGCGAGACTTCCGCGATGCAGGAACCGGTCGGCCGGACCGGTCCTCGGGGGACCACCGGCACTCTCGGCGCGCTGGAACTGCGGATCCTCGCCTTCGAGCGCCGGTGGTGGAAGTACGCCGGGGCGAAGGAACACGCCGTGGGGGAGACCTTCGGGATCTCCGCGACACGCTATTACCAGATCCTCAACTGCTTGATCGACTCGCCCGAGGCCCTGAGTCACGATCCGATGCTGATCACAAGGCTGCGGCGCGTGCGTCGGGTCAGGCAGGGAACGCAGGCCGGATGGTCGGAGGTAACCGGTGAGCACTGTGAAGCCACCCGGATATGACGATCGTTTCGTCGTCCCCCTGGAAGCCAGCCGCAGGGGGGCCCATCGGGCACGGGGCAATCCCTTGATCGCGGCATTGCCGGTGATGGCCATCACCCTTGTCGTCATCGGTGTGGTCGCTGTGGCCTGGACTCTTCTGAGCGGCAACTCGTCGTCGTCGTCCGGTCCGTCGGCCGCAGAGAACTCCGTTTCGGGCACACCGTCCGGGGCGGCCTCGGGCAAGCCGTCCGCCTCGGGCAAGCCGTCGGCCTCGGGCAGTTCCTCCGCCTCACCGAGTTCATCAGCGGCGGCCCAGGTCGACCGGACGATTCCGGTGACGGTCACGAACGCCACGGAAATCAATGGTCTCGCGGGCAAGGCCAAGGCCAAGCTCGTCGCCGCAGAATGGGACGCCTCGGTCTCTTACGAATCGGGTACCCCCGGTCTTCCCACCACGATCTACTACGGTGCTTCGTCACAGAGTGCAACAGCGCAACAAGTGGCAGACGACCTAGGAGTCGGCACGGTCAAGAAATCGTCCATCCATGCGGTAAGCGGCATAGCGGTCGTTGTCGGTGAGGACTTCGCCGCATTGGCAGGTTCTGCCGGTTGACGGACTGCTGCGGATTCGAGTCCGAACGGTTCCGGGGACTGCTCTTACGGCGTCTCAGCCGGTAGAGTTGTGCGCGGTCGAACAGTTCGATGAGCAAGTCCTCTCCTGCAGTACGCAAGAGGCCCGCACATTGGACCATCGCGGACCCATCCCCCCAGGGGGCGGTACGACGAGCGTGAGACCCGGCTCGGGTGCAGTGCACGAGCCGCCCCACGGAACACAGCAACAGGAGCAGGAATGGCTCAGGGATCCGTCAAGTGGTTCAACTCCGAGAAGGGCTTCGGTTTCATCACCGTCGATGGTGGCGGAGCTGACGTCTTCGTCCACTGGTCGTCCATCCAGGCGGACGGCTACAAGTCGCTGGACGAGGGCCAGCGAGTGGAGTTCGAGGTCGGGCAGGGTCAGAAGGGGCCCCAGGCGGAGTCAGTGCGCCTGCTCTGATGTCTTGAATTTCATGATCTTCGGAACCGCTCCGAACCGGAGCGGTTCCGTCGTTTTGGGGCACGCGGGGATGGATGCCCCTGGGCCGTGGCGATCCCGGCCGGGAGCACCGTTAGTCTGACCCAATGCAATCGCCGACGCAGCCGGATTCTTCGGGGCTCAAACGGCTCCGGCTCTCCGCAGCCCTCAATGCCGGCCGTCTGGCCGGGGAGGTTTCCCGCCGGCTCGGGAAGGGTTCCGGGACCGTTGTGCGAGGCCGTGTGGCGCTCAAGGTTGCGCCCGATGCCCTCGCGACCCTCTCCGCCGGGCGCCAGACCATCGTCATCACCGGGACCAACGGGAAGTCGACCACGACCCGTCTGGTGTGTGCGGCCCTCGGCGGGGACGTCGCGACCAATTCCACCGGGGCCAACATGGCTCCGGGGATCCTCACGGCCCTCGATGAGAACGCCAGTCCCATGGCCGTCCTCGAGGTCGACGAACTCCACGTCCCCGCGGTCATGCTGGCGACGAGACCCCTGGTCGTCCTGGCCCTCAACCTCACCCGGGACCAACTGGACCGCACCCACGAGGTGAGCCGCACCTCCCAGATCTGGGGTACGGCGTTCTCCCGGCATCCCGTCAAAGTGATCGCCAACGCCGCCGATCCCCACGTGGTCGCTGCGGCCCTCGAAGGCGAGCCCGTCTGGGTGGACCCCGGCCTGCGCTGGACGGAGGACGCCACCGTCTGCCCCCGCTGCGGACAGCTGCTCGACTGGTGGTCCGACGGCCGCTGGAGTTCTGCCTGCGGCTTGGCGATGCCCGTGGCCGACTACACCGTGACCCCCACGGGCGTGCGCCTGATCGACGGCCGTCAGATCCCCTTCACCCTGAACCTGCCCGGTGACGTCAACCGGGGCAACGCTGTCTTCGCGATCGCAACGGCCGCAGCAATGGGTGTCCCGCCGGAACTCGCCGCGCAGCGGCTGAGCGAGGTCGACACCGTGGACGGCCGTTACTCCACCCTCGACCTGGGTATGCGCGACGCCCGCCTGTTCCTTGCCAAGAACCCGGCCGGTTGGGCCGCGGCCCTCGCGATGATCGAGAACGGCAGTGCGCTGGCCGTGGGCATCAACGCGAGGGTTGCCGACGGTGCCGACACCTCCTGGCTGTGGGACGTGCCCTTCGAGCTGCTCGCGGGCCAGACCATCGGAGCCATCGGTGACCGCCGGGACGACCTCGCCGTCCGTCTGCGGTACGCGGGCGCCCTACCGGTGGTCGACGACGACCTGCTCCGCCTCGCGGGCAAGCTCCCGCCCGGGCCCATGGTCGTCGCCGCCAACTACACCGCGTTCCGGGAGATGCGTCGCTATGTTCGGTGAAGGGTTCACGCCCCAGCAGGGCCAGTACCCCCAGCAGGGCCAGTACCCCCCTCCGGGGGAGTACCCCCAGCAGGGCTCGCCCGGGCAGTACCCCCAGCCGGGGGCTCCGGGGGCCTACCCCCCTCCCGGGCAGTACCCGCCGCCGG
>JAUPKJ010000163.1 GCA_030837505.1 Actinomycetota bacterium | reverse complement strand
CCGGGGCCTTGTCCGGGCTGCCCTCGGAGTCGAAGGGCTTGAGCTGCACCGTGCAGTCGGTGTGCTTCGCGTTGTACTGGTCCACCGCCAACTGCGCACCGTTCTTGATGTTCACCCCCAGAGTGGCTGCGGGACCGGTCAGGGCACCGAAGAACGCCAGGGCACGACCGCACTCTGCGTCTGCTGCGCCCTCGGCGGGGGAGGAACTGTTGCAGGCTGCGGTCAGGGCTCCGATCAGCACCGCCGCGGTCGCCAGGGCCGTGGGCCGCGATCGCCCGCGGATGCCGGCAACAGGGGAGTTCTCCGTCATGACCACACTCCGTCCCGCCGTCGCGCGGTCGTCACGTCACCGTGATCCGGCGCCCGGTCATCAGTGCCCCTGCCGCCCGGACAAAGGGCTCGAACTGGAGGAACGAGTTCGTTTGTACAGTGACAGACCGCGCTCTGTACATGTCTCGGGGCGAAAAGATATTTGTCGCCCGGCACACCGCTACCCTCTTCTGCCGGGCCCTCCGGGTGAGAACAATCGAGCTCTGCGCAGAAAAGGGCAAGGTGGGGGCTTGAAACGAGGTCGGGCGTGGCGCATCGGCCCGAGGGTTGGTGCCGTCGCACGGAACTGATGTCCCCTCCGTGACGTCTCGCAGACCGGGCAGCCGTGCGATGCGGCCCCGACTGCGGCGTGAGCAAGGGACAGGTGTTCACCGGGGTCGAGGAGGGACGCCGAGACGGAGCGCCTCTCCTCGGCCCGATGCGCAACGCCCTCGTCCGAGGCCGGCGGGCCGTACCCGGCAACCCGGCAACCCGGCGATCAGGGGACCGGACCCCCGGGGTCCTCCACCGACCCCGCCCTGGCCTGATCCCCCTGAAGTCCCTGGTCCCCCTGAGCGGCCTGAAGTTCTTGGACGGCCTGGGTCCGCAAGCCCTCCCGGTCCTCGCGCAGGAGACACGTGACCCGCCCGGTGCACAGCGGACGGTCCTGGTCGTCCGTCACCTTCACCTGGTAGGTGACCAGCGTGCGCCCCAGATGCAGCGGTTCGGCCACGGCTGTCACGGTCCCGCCGGCCGTCGAACGGTGATGGGTCGCGTTGATCTCCACCCCGAGCGGGACGAGCCCGTGCGGGGCGCCGTGGAGGGCCGCGCCCCAGGAACCGAGGGTCTCCACCAGGACGCAGGAGGCGCCGCCGTGCAACAGCCCGAACGGCTGGGTGTTGCCCTCGACCGGCATCCTGGCGACGAGCCGTTCGGGGTCGGCTCTCAGGATCTCGATCCCCATCCGTTCGATCAGCCCGGCCTGTCCCGGCGTCGGGTACGGCTCGGGCAACGGACCGGAACTCATGACCCCTAGGGTGGCAGACGTGAGCCAGCCCACGTCGAACGGCCCAGCCCGACACCAGCGTCTCCTGCTCATCGACGGCCATTCCCTGGCCTACCGGGCCTTCCACGCCCTCCCCGTGGAGAACTTCTCCACCGCGACCGGGCAGGCGACCAACGCCGTCTACGGCTTCGTCTCGATGCTGATCAACGTGCTCCGGGCCGAGGAACCCGATCACCTCGCGGTCGCCTTCGACGTGGCGCGGCGCACCTTCCGCACGGATCAGTACGAGGAGTACAAAGCGGGACGCGCCGAGACCCCGCCCGAGCTCATCGGCCAGATCGGCCTGATCAAGGAAGTGCTCGACGCGCTGCGGATCCGTTGGGTCGAGTACCCGGGATACGAGGCCGACGACATCATCGCCACCCTGACCCACCGGGGGACCGAGGCCGGGCTGGAGGTGCTCATCAGCAGCGGGGACCGCGACTGCCTGCAACTGGTCACCGACCGGTCGACGGTGCTCTACCCCGTGCGCGGGGTCTCGGAACTCGCCCGCCTGACCCCGGAGGCGGTCCTGGCCAAGTACGGCGTTCCCCCGGAGCGCTACTGCGACCTGGCTGCCCTCGTCGGCGAGAAGAGCGACAACCTCCCGGGGGTGCCGGGGGTCGGGCCCAAGACCGCCGCCAAGTGGATCACCGCGCACGGTGACCTCACGGGCCTGATCGCGGCCGCGCCGACGATCAAGGGCAAGGCCGGGGAGAGCCTGCGGGCCCACCTGGACTCGGTCCTGCGCAACCGGCAGCTCAACCAGTTGCTCACGGATCTCGACCTCGGCCTGGACCTGAAGGACCTGCGCAGGACCGACTGGGACCGCGAGGCCGTCCACCAGATCTTCGACGCCCTGGAGTTCCGGAGCCTGCGCGAGCGCCTCGTGAGCACCCTGGGACGGGCCGAGCCCGAGGCCGAGGGCGGTTTCGACCTGGTGGGGGAGGTCCTGGCCCCCGCGGACGTCGCAGCCTGGCTCGATGGCCACGCCGGCCCGGAGCGCACCGGCCCGGAGCGCACCGGCGCAGGGGATCCCGGCGCAGAGGACACCGGACCCTGCCTGGTCGGCCTGCACGTGACGGTTCCGACCCCCGGGGGGCCCACGGCCGGCGGCCCCGCTGCGAAGGCCCTGGCCCTGGCGACCCACGACGGGGCCGCCGCCCACCTCGACCTGGCGGACCTCCCGGACGACGCCGCCGACCCGGCCCGCAGCGCCCTGGCGGCGTGGCTCGCCGACCCCCGGATCCCCAAAGCCGTCCACGAGGCCAAATCGGCCGTCAAGGCACTGGCCGCCGCCGGTCTGCCCCTGCGGGGGCTGCGGTGCGACACCGCCCTCGCCGCCTACCTGTGTCGTCCCGACCAACGCGGCTACGACCTCGGCGATCTCTCCCTGCGTCACCTGGCCCGGGAACTGCGTACGGAACAGACCTCGGACGGGCAGCTCACCCTGGACACCGGGGACGGGCCGGACACCGACGAGGCGCAGGCCGCCATGGTGCGCGCGGGCGCCGTCCTGGAGCTGTCCGCCGTCCTGGACCGCGAGCTCACCGACCGGGCGGCCGGGAACCTCCTGCAGGATCTGGAGATCCCCCTGGTGGACGTCCTGGCCCGGATGGAGACCACCGGGATCGCAGTGGACCGCGGTGCCCTGGACGTTCTGGACAACCACTTCGCGGCGGAGGTGGCCGACGCCGCCCGGGAAGCCTTCGCCGTCATCGGCAGCGAGATCAATCTCGGGTCCCCCAAACAGCTCCAGGCGGTCCTCTTCGACGACCTGGGCATGCCCAGGACCAAACGCATCAAGACCGGCTACACCACGGACGCCGAGGCCCTCGCCGATCTGTACGAGCGGACCTCCCACCCCTTCCTGCTGCATCTGCTGCGGCACCGGGACGTCAGCAAGCTGCGTCAGACCGTGGAGGGACTGCGCCGGTCGGTGGGTCCCGACGGCCGGATCCACACGACGTTCCACCAGACGATCGCCGCCACGGGACGTCTGTCCAGTGCCGATCCCAACCTGCAGAACATCCCGATCCGCACCGACGAGGGCAGCCGGATCCGGGGGGTTTTCGTCGTCGGCGAGGGCTACGACTGCCTCCTCACCGCGGACTACTCCCAGATCGAGATGCGGATCATGGCTCATCTGTCCGGGGACGACGGTCTCGTCGAGGCCTTCCGCTCGGGGGAGGACCTGCATCGTTTCGTGGGCTCGCGCGTCTTCGGCGTTCCCACCACCGACGTCACGCCCGCCATGCGATCCAAGATCAAAGCAATGTCCTACGGCCTGGTCTACGGACTGTCCCCCTTCGGTCTGGCCCGTCAACTGGCCATCCCCGTCGAGGAGGCCAAGGCTCTGACCGAGGACTACTTCCTGCGTTTCGGTGGGGTCCGGGATTACCTCCAGGGAGTCGTACGACAGGCGCGCAAGGACGGGTACACCCAGACGATCCTGGGCCGACGTCGCTACCTGCCGGACCTGACCAGCGACAACCGCCAGCGTCGCGAGATGGCCGAACGCATGGCCCTCAACGCGCCCATTCAGGGGTCCGCCGCAGACCTGATCAAGATGGCGATGCTCAGGGCCGACCGCGCGCTGCGGGAGAACGGTCTGGGCTCCCGGATCCTCCTCCAGGTGCACGACGAACTGGTGTTCGAGGTTCGGCCGGGGGAGGCCGAGACGGTCGAACGCCTGGCCCGCGACGCCATGGAGGGGGCAGCGGACCTGTCCGTGCCCCTGGAGGTCTCGGTCGGGTCCGGCCGGACCTGGCAGGAGGCCGCTCACTGAAGTAGGGCCGGGAGCCGGTCGAGGGTCAGTCGGCGGGCCTCCGGGCCACGAAGATCGCGGTCCCGGGGAGGTACCGCCCTCGCAGAGGGCTCCAGCCTCCCCAGACCCGCTCGTGCCCCGCCGGCCACCGGGGTTCGACGAGATCGAGCAGGACCAGGCCGGCTCGGGTCAGGTCTCGGATCCGCTGGCCCAGGGTGCTGTGGTGCTCGGCGTAGCACAGCTTCCCGTCGGCGTCCCGTTCGATGTAGGGGGTCCGGTCGAAGTAGCTGTGCGAGGCCGTGAGCCCGGCCGGTCCCGGATCGTCGGGGAAGGCCCAGCGGATCGGGTGGGTCACGGAGAACACGAACTTTCCCTCCGGACGCAGCACGCGCGCGACCTCCTTCATGACCAAGTGGGGATCCGCGACGAACGGGATCGCCCCGAAGGCCGAACAGGCCAGGTCGAACGAGGAATCGGCGAACGGCAGACGGCGTGCGTCCCCGTGGACCCACCCCGGTCCGCCGCGGGGCGAACGTTCCGCCGGGACGGCCGCCGTCAGCCTGCCCGCCGAGAGCATGCCCGCCGTCAGCATGCCCGCCGACAGGTCCAGCCCGACGGCCTGCGCGCCCTGTTCCGAGAGCCAGCGCGAGCACTGCCCGGCCCCGCAGCCGATCTCGAGGACCCGCCGTCCCGCGACGGGCCCGAGCAGACCGGCCTCGGCCTCGTCGAGGCCCTCCGGGCACCAGACGAACCTCTCGCCCCGCTCCCCGCCCAGGAAGTCGCCGTGCTCGGCCAGGTAGTCCACGGCAGAGGCCTCCCACCAGCGCCGGTTGGCCCGCACGCTGTTCTCCGCCCCGGCCTGGTCGTGTCCCGCCCAGGCCGGCCGCAGCGGGTCGGGCGCCGTCGGCGAGGGACCTGCCTGTTCATCTCTCACGGCTCCATGGTGCACTGATCTTTCCTGATCTTTCCCGTTCACGGAGCTTCTGGCAGACAGCCTTTGACCCGTGATCGAGCAACCCGGTAGGGTGACGATGGCGCACGTCGTGTGCGCGGACTGTGTTTGTCCTTGATCCGACTGGTGTATCGGCAGGCCCGACCGGTGTAACGGCGGGCCCGGCCCCTCGGCAGGTCTCCTGTCGATGGGTCCTGGAGTTCAGGCTCAGATCACCACCGCCTCTGGGCAATCGGACCGCGCTCCTGCGAGCGTCGTAATGGTCCATATTCCCATCGACAACCCAGTCCGCATCGGAGTCCCGACTTCATGACCACCAGTACGACCGAGAAGACCAGCACTCCCCAGGTCGCGGTCAACGACATCGGCAGCGAGGAAGAATTCCTCGCGGCGGTCGACGAGACGATCAAGTACTTCAACGACGGCGACATCGTCTCCGGAACCGTCGTCAAGGTGGATCGTGACGAGGTGCTGCTCGACATCGGTTATAAAACCGAAGGCGTCATCCCCTCGCGCGAGCTGTCCATCAAGCACGACGTCGACCCCTCCGAGGTGGTCACCGTCGGTGATGAGATCGAAGCCCTCGTCCTCCAGAAGGAGGACAAAGAGGGCCGTCTCATCCTCTCCAAGAAGCGCGCCCAGTACGAACGTGCCTGGGGCACCATCGAGAAGATCAAGGAAGACGACGGCATCGTCACCGGTACGGTGATCGAGGTCGTCAAGGGTGGGCTGATCCTGGATATCGGCCTGCGCGGCTTCCTCCCGGCTTCTCTCGTGGAAATGCGTCGTGTGCGCGATCTGCAGCCCTACGTGGGCAAGCAGATCGAAGCCAAGATCATCGAGCTGGACAAGAACCGCAACAACGTGGTCCTGTCCCGCCGAGCTTGGCTCGAGCAGACGCAGTCCGAGGTGCGCCAGACCTTCCTGCAGACTCTGCAGAAGGGTCAGGTCCGTTCCGGCGTCGTCTCCTCGATCGTCAACTTCGGGGCCTTCGTGGACCTCGGCGGTGTCGACGGTCTGGTGCACGTCTCGGAGCTGTCCTGGAAGCACATCGACCACCCCGGTGAGGTTGTCGAGGTCGGCCAGGAGGTCACGGTCGAGGTCCTCGACGTCGACATGGACCGCGAGCGCGTCTCCCTGTCCCTCAAGGCCACGCAGGAGGACCCCTGGCAGCAGTTCGCCAGGACCCACGCGATCGGTCAGGTCGTGCCCGGGAAGGTCACCAAGCTGGTGCCGTTCGGGGCGTTCGTCCGGGTCGACGAGGGCATCGAGGGCCTGGTCCACATCTCCGAGCTGGCCGAGCGCCACGTGGAGATCCCCGAGCAGGTCGTTCAGGTCGGCGACAGCATCTTCGTCAAGGTCATCGACATCGACCTGGAGCGTCGTCGGATCTCGCTGTCCCTCAAGCAGGCCAACGAGGGCGCCACGGCCAACGGGGACGAGTTCGACCCCACCCTCTACGGCATGGCTGCGGAGTACGACGACCAGGGGAACTACAAGTACCCCGAGGGCTTCGACCCCGAGGCCAACGACTGGCTCGAGGGGTACGAGAAGCAGCGGGAGGAGTGGGAGCGGCAGTACGCCGAGGCCCATTCCCGCTGGGAGGCCCACCGCAAGCAGGTCGAGGAGGCCCAGAAGGCCGAGGCCGAGGCCCGTACGGAGCCCAGCGTGCAGAGCAGTGCACCGGCTTCCTACTCCTCGAACGCTCCGCAGGCCGAGGGCACCCTGGCCTCGGACGAGGCGTTGGCCGCTCTTCGGGAGAAACTGACCGGCGGGTACTGACAGCCCCCTCCCCGAGCCGTGACGGCGGCGAGGGGATCGTGAGAACCGTGTCCCGGGACGGGGCCGGCCCCTTCGGGTCGGCCCCGTCCCGCTGTTTGCGCCGAGTGTTGGCCGGCCGGTGACTGTCCGTGGACCGTCCGTGCGGGTGATTGGGTGAGCCCAGCGGGTGATTCTCACTGCCCGTGACCACCTTGGTGCGGTACCCCTGCCTAACATCGACCGTGGGAGATCTGCGGCCGCCGAGGCTGCTGCGGTAGCTGCGGTAGCCGCGGCAGCCGATCCGAACCGATTCGATCGAGAAGCAGAAGCAGCGGAGAGGACGACCTTGGTGGGAACGAACTGCTCGCAGGGGACGGTGGAGCGACCCTCGACCCGTGCGCACGTCCCCACGCCGTTCGGCGCGAAGATTTTTGCGCTGCGCAACGCCGTGGAGGATCTGGAGGAATCGACCCGTCGTCGGGTCCCCCTGCAGGTCGGTCACGGCCCAGCCCCGGCCCCGGCCCCCCGCGCGAGGGCACTGCGCTGGCAGCGCTTGTACCAGAGGGCTGCGGTCCTGGGGGACCTGGGCGCGGTCCTGCTCGCCGGGCTGCTCACGGCCCACGGTTCCCTGATGGATCTCCTGTCCGTGTTCCGGTTCGCCCCGGTTCTCCTGCTGGTTCTCACCCTGGGAAGAGTGTACGAACGGCGTTTCCTCGGACAGGGGCCCGAGGAACTGCGGCGTCTGATGACGGCCGGGGTGGTGCTCGTGGCGGCGGTCAGCACGCTCGCCCTGGCCACGGGCGAGACCGAGATCCGACGGATGGCCCTGACCACTCTGCCCGCCGCCCTGGGACTGTGTCTGCTGTCGCATTTGTCGGGCCGGTGGTTCCTGTACGTGATGCGGGCCCGGGGCCGCTGTCGGCAACGAGCCGTGGTCCTGGGACTGGAGCGATCGGTGGCCGGGCTGGTCCAGGCAGTGCACCGCGACCGCCGCAGCGGGGTCCGCGTCGTGGCGGCCTGCGTGGGACGCAGCCGACACACCATGATCGAAGGAGTGCCGGTCCTCGGGGGGGCCGGTGACGTCCTGCACGCCCTGCGCAGTACCGGAGCCGACACGGTGATCCTCACCGCCTGGTCCGAGGTCGGTGAGGAGGAACTGCGCCGCCTGTCCTGGGACCTGGAGGGAACAGCAGTCCAACTCCTCGTGGCCCCCCGGCTGCGGGAGATCGCCATGCCACGGTTGAACATCAGAGCGGTCGCCGGGGTTCCACTGATCAACGTGGAGCAGCCGGAGTTCACGGGTCTGCGCCGGTTCGCCAAGACCGCGCTGGACTACACCGTGGCCCTCCTGGCGATCGGGCTGCTCAGTCCGCTCCTGCTCGCCGTGGCCCTGACGGTGAAACTCTCCGGCCCCGGACCCGTGCTGTTCCGGCAGGAACGGGTCGGGCGGGCGGGCAAGGTCTTCCGAATGCACAAGTTCCGCAGCATGCACATGGACGCCGAGGAGCGGCTGGCCCATCTGGGGGGAAGCGACCAGGGGGCCGGCCCGCTGTTCAAACTCCACGACGACCCTCGGGTCACGCGGGTGGGCCGGGTGATCCGGCGGTACTCCCTCGACGAGCTGCCCCAGTTGTTCGACGTCCTGCTCGGGCGGATGTCCCTGGTCGGTCCCAGACCTCCCCTGCCGCGCGAGGTCGAGGAGTACGAGGGAGCGGTCCACCGTCGGCTGCTGGTCAAACCGGGGATCACCGGGCTGTGGCAGGTTTCCGGGCGCTCGGACCTCTCCTGGGAGGAGACCGTCCGCCTGGACCTGTCGTACGTGGAGAACTGGTCGCTCGGCCTGGACCTCTCCCTGATCGCCCGAACCCTCAGGGCCGTTCTGCGCAGCGACGGGGCCTACTGAGCAGCGACGGGGCCCACTGAGGCTCCCGGCCCCTTCTGTCCCGTGAGAGCATGAGGCGTGCTACGAATCGGGCTGACGGGCGGCATCGCCGCAGGGAAGACCACGGTGGCCCGCCACCTCGGCCGCCTGGGCGCACGGGTGCTGGACGCCGACGAGATCGCCCGCGAGGTCATGGCCCGCGACACCCCCGGTCTGCGGGCCGTCGTCGAGGAGTTCGGTCCCAGGATCCTGGGACCGGACGGCTCCCTGGACCGGACGGTCCTCGGACAGATCGTCTTCTCCGACAGCCAGGCCCGCAAGCTTTTGAACAGCCTGGTCCACCCGCTCATCGAGGAGAGGGCCCAGGCCCTCGTGGCACGGCTGCCCGAGCGCACCGTGATGGTCCACGAGGTCCCCCTGCTCGTGGAGAACGGGCTGCAGGACCGCTACCACCTGGTGATCGTTGTGCACGCCCCCGGGTCCGAACGCGCCCGCCGCCTGGTCAGCGAACGGGGTCTGTCCCCGGAACAGGCCCGCACGCGGATCATCTCGCAGGCGGGGGACGACGAACGCAAGGAAGCGGCCGACCTGTGGCTGGACAACGGCGCGCGGTCGGCCCAGGCCTGCGAATGGAGGGGAACGCTGGGGGCGTGGTGGACCGGCCGGGTCCAGCCTTTCCACCGCAACATCCTGACCAGGACCCCCGCGCCCCGGCCCGCGCGGCTCACGATCCACCCCGCGGATCCCCAATGGGCGGACGCCGGACGCCGCCTGGCCCGCAGGATCGCCTTCGCCTGCGGTGCGGCGGCCCTCAGAGTCGACCACCACGGTTCGACCGCGGTCCCGGGTCTGCCGGCCCAGGACGTCATCGACCTCCAGCTGGTCGTCCGGGACGCGCACGTGGCGCGCGAGCTGCGACCTGCCCTCGAACAGGCCGGTTTCGTCCGTCCCGTCGATGAGTCTCCCCGGACGGACGCGAAGGAGATCCTTCGCGCGCCGTTCCTCTCGTGCGATCCATGGAGAGCTGCTGACCTGCACATTCATAGTCAGGACTGCTCCCGGTGGTCCGAGCGTCTCCTGCTGCGGGACTGGCTGCGCGCCCTGCCCGAGGAAAGGGCCCGCTACGCGGCCCTGAAGACCGACGTCACGGGCATGCCCGTGGAGGACTACCTCGCGGCCAAGGAACCCTGGGAACGGCATTCCCTCAAATTGGCCCGGGACTGGGCGCGCCGTACGGCGTGGACCCCGCAGCAGGACACCTGATCCTTTCCCGGCGCCGGGAAGCGAACTGTCCCCTGCCGGTTCTACGGTGGGGGGATGCGTCCCTCGACCGATCTGCAGCGGACCGTGGCACCGTTCCGCGTCGTCTCCGAGTTCCGGCCCAGCGGCGACCAGCCGCAGGCCATCGACGAACTGGTGCGCAGGATCGAGGGGGACGAGCGGGACGTCGTCCTGCTCGGCGCCACGGGCACGGGCAAGTCGGCGACGACGGCCTGGCTGATCGAACGCCTGCAGCGTCCGACCCTCATGATCGCCCCCAACAAGACCTTGGCGGCTCAGCTGGCCAACGAGCTGCGGGGGCTGTTCCCGCACAACGCGGTGGAGTACTTCGTCTCCTACTACGACTACTACCAGCCCGAGGCCTACGTCCCGCAGACGGACACCTACATCGAGAAGGACTCCTCGATCAACGAGGAGGTCGAACGGCTGCGGCACTCGGCCACGAACTCCCTGCTCACCCGGCGGGACGTCGTCGTGGTGGCCACGGTCTCGTGCATTTACGGTCTGGGCACGCCCCAGGAGTACGTCGATCGCATGGTCCGCCTGCGCACGGGGGACACCCTCGACCGGGACGACCTGCTGCGCCGTTTCGTGCAGATGCAGTACACCCGCAACGACCTGGCCTTCACGCGGGGGACCTTCCGGGTCCGGGGGGACACCGTCGAGATCATCCCGATGTACGAGGAACTCGCCGTCAGGATCGAACTGTTCGGTGACGAGATCGACCGTCTCCAGACCCTCCATCCGCTGACCGGACAGATCGTCCGGGAGGAGGAGGAAATGTACGTGTTTCCGGCCTCCCACTACGTCGCTGGTCCCGAACGGCTCGAACGGGCCGTGACCGACATCGAGAAGGAACTCGGCGAACGGTTGGCCGATCTGGAGCGGGGGGGCAAGGCCCTCGAGGCGCAGCGGCTGCGGATGCGCACCCAGTACGACCTGGAGATGCTGCGGCAGGTGGGCTCCTGCTCCGGGGTCGAGAACTACTCGCGGCACCTCGACGGCCGCGAGGCCGGGTCGGCCCCGAACTGCCTGATCGACTATTTCCCGGAGGACTTCCTCCTGGTGATCGACGAGTCCCACGTGACGGTCCCGCAGATCGGGGCCATGTTCGAGGGCGACGCCTCCCGCAAGCGCACGCTCGTCGAGCACGGTTTCCGCCTGCCCAGTGCGATGGACAACCGGCCGTTGCGCTGGGAGGAGTTCCAGGACCGGGTGGGCCAGACCGTCTACCTCTCCGCCACTCCCGGTACCTGGGAACTGTCCCGGTCCGAGGGCACCGTCCAACAGATCATCCGCCCCACCGGACTCGTGGACCCCAAGGTGATCCTCAAATCGACCACCGGGCAGATCGACGATCTCCTCGCGGAGATCCGGACCAGGGCGGAGCGTTCGGAACGGGTCCTGGTCACGACCCTGACCAAGAAGATGTCCGAGGACCTCACCGACTACCTGCTGGAGCACTCGGTGCGCGTGCGGTACCTGCACTCGGAGGTCGACACCCTGCGGCGGGTCGAGCTGCTGCGGGAACTGCGGCTGGGGGAGTTCGACGTCCTGGTGGGGATCAACTTGCTGAGGGAGGGCCTGGACCTGCCGGAGGTCTCGCTCGTGGCCATCCTCGACGCCGACAAGGAAGGTTTTCTCCGGTCCGCCACCTCACTGATCCAGACGATCGGCCGCGCTGCCCGGAACGTCTCCGGCGAGGTGCACATGTACGCCGAACGGGTGACTCCGGCGATGCGGCGGGCCATCGACGAGACGAACCGGCGCAGAGAACTACAGGTCGCCTACAACGTCGAGAACGGCATCGATCCGACCCCCCTGCGCAAGAAGATCGCTGACATCACCGATCTCCTGGCCCGGGAGGACCGGGACACGGACGATCTGCTCACCCGGTCCTCGGGCCGGTCCCCGGCCCCGGGCGGCCGGCCGGGGCGCACCGCCGGGGTCCTGTCCACCATGCCGGCCCGGGACCTCGCGGACCTGATCGGACAGCTCACCGAGCAGATGCATGCTGCGGCCGCCGCCCTGCAGTTCGAACTGGCCGCTCGTCTGCGGGACGAACTCGCCGAACTCAAGAAGGAACTGCGCGGTATGCAGTCGGCCGGCGCCTGAGGGACGGAACCTGTCCGGACGGAACCTGTCCGGGAGAAACCGGACCGGACACTCCGTCCGGTGGACCCTGGAGTGGGACCGGACGGCAAATCGTCCTAGCATCGAAGAATCAGGTCGGCTGTCGGGTGGGTGCGCAGTCGCGCGTGCCCTCCGACAGTCGAACGTCGTTCGGAGGGATTTTTTCGTGTCCGCACCCCTGTGGTTCCAGGTGACGTCTCTGACCATCCTGGCGCTGCTGTTGCTGATCGATGTGGCCCTCGTGGTGCGCAGACCGCGGGAACCGAGCATGCGGGAGGCAGCGACCTGGGTCTTGTTCTACGTCAGCCTGGCGGTGGCCTTCGGGGGGTTGCTGTGGATCATGGCAGGTTCGGAGAACGGCGCGGCCTTCCTCGCCGGGTGGATCACCGAGTACAGCCTCAGCGTGGACAACCTCTTCGTCTTCGTGCTGATCATGAGTCGTTTCTCCGTGCCCCGCAGGGCGCAACAGACCGTGCTCATGGTGGGGATCGTGCTCTCCCTCATCCTGCGCGGAGGGTGCATCCTGCTGGGGGCTGCGGCCATCGAACGATACAGCTGGGTGTACTACCTGTTCGGGGCCTTCTTGATCTACACGGCCGTCGGGCTCATGCGCCCGGAGGACAAGGACGGGGAGTTCCAGGAGAACGCCCTGGTCCGCAGGGCCCGCAGGATCCTGCCCCTCGCGGAGGACTACGACGGCGTCCGGATCGTGATCCGAACCGGGGCCCGCAGGCTCCTGTCCCCCATCGTGATCGTCTTCCTGGCGATCGGAACCACGGACCTGCTCTTCGCCGTGGACTCGATCCCCGCCATCTTCGGGCTCTCCCAGGACCCGTTCATCGTCTTCACCGCGACCCTCTTCGCCCTCATGGGGCTGCGGCAGCTGTACTTCCTGCTGGGAGGGCTGCTCTCCCGGTTGGTGTACCTCTCCTACGGGCTGGCCGTCATCCTGGGCTTCATCGGGGTGAAGCTGGTCCTGGAGGCCCTGCACACCAACGAGCTGTCCTTCATCAACTCCGGGGAGCACGTCTCCTGGGCGCCGCAGGTACCGATCTGGGCCTCCCTGGCCGTGATCGTCGGGGTGCTGTCCCTGACCGCGGCGGCCAGTCTCCTCGCGGAACGGTTCGCGGTCCGTCGGGCCGCGAACGCCGCCCCCCGCCCCGGTGTTCCCAACATTCCCGCTGTTCCCGGTGTTCTCGAGGCGTCCGACCGGACGGGGGAGAGCGGGAGCGCCGAGGCGTCCTCGGCCTCACCAGCCGCGGGCCCTCCATTGCGCTAGATGCGGCCGCTCGGCTCCGAGCGTCGTGTGCTTCCCGTGCCCGGGGAGCACCAGGGTGTCGTCCGGCAGAACACCGAACAGCCGGTCCTGCACGTCCTGGAACAGCGTCGTGAACCTCTCCGGTGAACCACCGGTGTTCCCGACGCCTCCGGGGAACAGGCTGTCCCCCGTGAACGCCACGCACTGTCCGCTCCCGGACCTCAGCACCAGGGCCAGCGAACCGGGCGTGTGCCCCCGCAGATGGACCACCTGCAGGGTCAGGGCGCCGATCCGCAGCTCGTCACCGTGGTCGAGCAGCAGATCGGGGAAGACCGGCAGGGCCTCGGCATCCGGTCTTCCCGCAGCACTGCAGGCTCCCGTGGCCCCCAACAGTTCGGCCAGGGCCTGGAAGTGGTCCTTGTGGCAGTGGGTGGTGACGATCCAGGAGAGTCCGTCACCGCCCTCCGCGACCATCCCCATGATCCTCCGAGCGTCGTCCGCGGCATCCACGAGCAGCTGTTCTCCGGTGGATTTGCAGGTCAGAAGGTAGCAACGGTTGTCGAACGCGGAGACGGCCACCTGCCGAACGACGGCTTCCGGCAGATTCCACGCGGGCAGGTCGTCGCCGCCCCGCGAACTCTTCGTGGTCCTCATGTCACGAAAGTACTCTCTCGCCCCCTTCTCTCGATCCTGATACCGCAATCCCCGGGGGAGCCGTCGAAATGAGACTGTCGGTGGGTGCGCCTAGCATGGTCGAACCGCCGTGCGGGGGCGACGTAACGATGCGTTCCGGGGCCTGTGAACCGGAGCCTGTGCACGGAGTCCGTACTGCCGAACCTGCGCAGCGAAACGGGTGAATCGAAGGGGAACAAGTGTCCGACAGTCTGACCATTCGCGGCGCCAGGGAGCACAACCTCAAGGACGTCTCCCTCGATCTGCCCCGCGACTCCCTCATCGTGTTCACCGGCCTGTCGGGGTCCGGCAAGTCCTCGCTGGCCTTCGACACGATCTTCGCGGAGGGCCAGCGCCGGTTCGCGGACAGCTTCTCCACGTACGCCCGGCGCTTCGTGCAGCAGGACGGGGACGCACGATTCGACGCCGTGTCCGGGCTGACGCCGACGGTGGCGATTCGCCAACAGGCGCCGT
>JAUPKJ010000017.1 GCA_030837505.1 Actinomycetota bacterium | reverse complement strand
GCCCGACAGTGACACCGACCGGCGTCCCCGGTGGTTGCAGCATCACCTACGGGGCTGACCAGTGGGGCAGCGGCTTCACCGCAAGCGTGACGATCAAGAATACGTCCGGGAACGCCCTCTCCTCCTGGTCGCTGGCATGGTCCTTCCCCGGAAACCAGAAGATCACCAGCTTCTGGAACGCGACCGTCACACAGAACGGGAGCTCGGTCACCGCGACGAACGCCGCTCACAACGGAGCCATCCCCGCCGGAGGGACAGGAACGTTCGGATTCCAGGCGACGTACACCGGAACGAACACCGCGCCGAGCCAATTCACCCTGAACGGAGCCATCTGCACGACGGAATGATCATAGTAGGGCAGGAAATTCACAGGGTTTTCGTGGACGATCCCCAGCGAAGGAATCAGACCCGAAGGAGGACAGGTGAAAGAAATACGCCGTCGCGTATTTCTTTCACCTGTCAAACCAATCACGGAAACACCCTTTCACCTGCTCTTTCCGAACACTCCGGCGAGTCATTGATCACGAAGGATGGGACGTCCGGCATCCCTTCATTCCACCGCACCGATGCCCTCGGCCACCATGAGCCGACCATTCACCTCGACCCTCGGGAAACTCCCGGTGCTCGGGGAAACGGACGGAGGGAGAGGACATGCCCAGTCCGCGACTACGGTACGCGGCACCTGTCGCCGCGACGGTCCTGGTGATCGCCTGCTGGCAGGGTGCGGGGACAGCGATGGCCGCCACGACAGCACTGGCGGCGGCCACGCCGACGGACGTCATGGCGTCCAACGCCCCGAACCACGATTCGGCGGCCGACCACTCCTGGGACGCCGCCCAGGAAGCGACGGTCACCCTGACCGGCAGCGGGGCCAGCAGCACCAGCGACCAGGTCGCCGTCAGCGGCAGCACGGTGAGGATCGCGGGTGCCGGAACCTACCGGCTCTCCGGCTCGCTGACGAACGGCACCGTCGTGGTGGACACGACGGCGGCCGGAATCGTCCGGCTCGTGCTCGACGGCGCCAAGATCACGAATTCCTCCGGCCCGGCGCTCAACGTGGTGGCTGCGAACGAGGTGATGGTGGTGGCGTCTGCCGGCACCACGAGCACCCTCACCGACGGCACGACGTACGCCTCGACGGCGACGGAGACCAACGCGGCTTTGTTCAGCGCCGCTGACCTCACCGTGACGGGAACCGGAACACTGCAGGTGACAGGCCGGTTCAAGGACGGCATCGCCAGCAAGGGCGGGCTCGTCGTCGACTCCGCAGCCGTGACGGTCACCGCGGCGGACGACGGCCTCAGGGGCCGCGAGTACGTGGTGGTGAACAGCGGGAACCTCCAGGTGACCTCGACGGGTGGCGACGGCGTCAAGGCGACGGACGACACCGACGCGACCCGTGGCTATGTCTGGGTGAACGGCGGAACCGTCACCGTGACCGCGTCCGGGGACGGCATCTCCGCCAAGACCGACACGGTGTTGTCCGGAGGGACGACGAACGTCAAGACCGGTGGAGGCAGCGGGGTGACCCCCGGCGAAACCTCCGCCAAGGGGGTCAAGGCCGACGTCGTGGTCGCCATCGGAGGAACCGCGAACGTCACGGCCAACAGCTCGGACGACGCAGTGCACTCCGCGGCGGTGAGCATCACCGGCGGGACGGTGTCCCTGGCGACGAACGACGACGGCGTCCACGCCGACAACACCCTGGAGATCACCGGCGGCACCGTCACGGTGAGCACGTCTTTCGAGGCGCTGGAAGGACTCAAGGTCACCATCGCGGGCGGCACTGTGAAGGTGGCGTCCCGTGACGACGCGATTAACGCGGTCGAGGAAGGGCTGAACGAGTTCGCTGTATCTCAGAACGCGATCATCACGGTGAGTGGTGGATCCGTCGTGGTGAATTCCTCCGTCGACGGGCTCGACTCGAACGGCCGGATCACGATCAGCGGTGGAACGCTCGTCGTCAACGGTCCGACCCAGGGCGGCGGTGAGGGTGCGATGGACGCGAACGGAACCCTCGCCATCACCGGAGGGACCCTTCTGGCCGCGGCGACGATCGCCTCGACGTCCGCGCCCGCCACCTCGGGCGGTCAGGCCTGGGTGTCGGCGAGCCTGGGATCCAGCCGGGCATCGGGCACCGTCGTCCACGTCGCGACGACGTCAGGAACCCGGATCGCCAGCTACCGGTCCTCCAAGGCGATCCAGTCGGTGATCTTCTCCTCGAACCAGCTCAGCGCCAACCAGAGCTACGACATCTACGTGGGTGGCACCGTGTCGGGCACCGAGCTCGGCGGTCTCTTCAGCGGAGGCAGCACCACCGGCGCCACGAAGGTCACCACCGTCAAGGCGAACACCCACACCGGCGGAGGCTGGGGCGGATGGCCGCCCTTCAGCACCCCGTCAGCAGGGACTCCGCCGGTGACCACCCCGCCGACCAGCACCGTCTCCCCGACCACGACGTCTCCTACCGTTCCCGGGAACACGACCCTTCCCGGGAACACGGCGTGCACGGCGACGTACGCCACGACGAACCAGTGGGACGGCGGCTTCCAGGCCGATGTCACCGTGACCGCCGGTACGGCCTCGATCAGCGGCTGGACCGTCACCTGGATCTACACGAGCGGGCAGACGGTCACCCAGTCGTGGAACGCGACGGTGACGTCCAGCGGCTCCAACGTGGCGGCGTCCAACGTCGCCTTCAACGGAACGCTCGCGCCGGGGGCACGCACCAGCTTCGGCCTGATCGGCACCGGTACCGGCGCCCCCGGAACGGTGAGCTGCACCGCGGCCTGACAATCAAGCGGCCTGACAATCAAATGGGAGCATCCCGGTTTCCGGACCGCCGGTGTCACACCGGTGGGGTCGTGGTCTCCTGACCTACCCAGGTCAGGTAGGCGGCATTCCCGCCACTCACCGGGGTGACAATGATCTCCGGGATGTCGTAGGCGTGCTCGTCGCTCACGTGGGCGACGAGCACGTCGGCCAACGCACCGGTTGTCTTGAAGGTGACCGTGTACTCCGTGGCCTCCTCGATCGCGTCCTCCCACCAGTACACGCTGGTCACAGGTCCACCGACCTGGGCGCAGGCCGCCAGCCGGGCCTCGACCGCCGACCGCGCGAGCGCGGCCGCCTTGTCCTCGTCGTCGATCGTCGTCGTCACGGTCACCAGGTCAGAACTTGTCATCGCGTCATCCCAGGATGCCCGGGACCCAGCCGTCAAGGCCTGGGCGGACGCCGCTCCCCGCCGGGGCCTGACGACCTCGGCCGGAGGGGGCCACGCGACTGTCCAACAGTGTTGGATAACCTGACGTCGAACACCACCGGACGACGAAGGGCCCCGGACATGACACCCCGACGGACGGCGCACCCTCCCCTGACCCGAGAACGCATCGTCACCGCGGCGATGGGGATCCTCGACGACGACGGCGTGGAGGCGTGCTCGATGCGCCGTCTCGCCGTGGCCCTCGGGGTGGATGCGAGTTCGCTCTATTACCACGTGCAGGACAGAGCGGCCCTGCTCGACCTCATCGTCGACGAGATCCTGGGAGGTATCGAGCTCACCGCCCACGCCCCTTCGACGACCTTCGTGGACCAGGTGGTCGCAGCCTCGGTCGAGTACCGGCGTGCCCTGCTCCGCCATCCCCGCGCGGTCGCACTGATCGCGGTACGGCCGTTGCACACTCCCGCGCAGTTGCGGGTGATCGAGGCCCTGTCCAGGATCTTCACCGGCTCGGGGTTCAGCCCGGTCGAAGCACTGATCGCTCTCGACAGCTGCGGCATGACGATCCTCGGCCTGACGAACATGCACGCCGCCGGGTTGTCCGGGCCCACGGACGAGCCGCCGACCGCCGTCCAGGACGCGGTGGACGACCACGACGCTGAGGGACTCAGCCCCGAGTTCGCCCGCCTTCTCGCCGAGGCCGACAGGGTGGACGGCGACCTCGAGTTCGAGCGCGCCCTCCGGGCGCTGGCGACCGGCCTGCTCACCCTGCACGAGACCGGCACCTTGGCCCCTGCCCGAAGCGGCCCGGACGACGGAGGCCTCCGGTGAACGAGAAGCCGGCCCGCTCCCGCCACGTTCCTGCGTCACCCGTGCCACCGCGATCCCTGGGCAGACGGTTGCGGCGCGCAGCGGCCACAGTGACGGAGGCCCCGGGCTGTCCGGCTACTTCCTGGGCGACGACCACCCGACAGGTCTCGACGAGCATTTCACCGTCTGCTGGTGGGATCAGCGTGGTGCGGGGCTGTCCTACCGCAGCGGCATCCCGCCGGAGAGCATGACCACAGCCCAGTTCGTCGACGACACGATCGAGGTGACGCGGTACCTCCGGCTCCGGTTCGGGGTCGACAAGGTCTACCTGATGGGCCATTCATGGGGATCGTTCATCGGTATCCAGGCTGCGGCGAAGGCACCCGGCCTCTTCCACGCCTACATCGGCGTCGGTCAGGTGTCGAACCAGGGCGCCTCGGAACGGGAGTCCTACGACTATCTGCTCACCGAGTACCGGCGGCGAGGCGATACGCGCATGGTGCGCGCCCTGGAGGCCACGCCCCTCGAAGAGAGCGGGCCGTTGCCGAAGGCCTACGACGCCGTCCGTGACGACGCGATGCACGGGTTGGGCGTCGGCACGATGCGGGACATGCGCTCCGTCGTCCGGGGCATCGTTCTGCCGTC
>JAUPKJ010000162.1 GCA_030837505.1 Actinomycetota bacterium | reverse complement strand
TCGAGCACTTCGTGTCCGTCGAAGATCCGTGCATTGGTGATTGCCGTCGTCATGGTTCGTCCCACCCTTCGTACCTCGCCTGCGCACCTCGCGTGTTGGTCCGGCCCACCGGCCCGCCAACTTGTATGCAACATAGCAGAAGCATGCGTAAGGACATGTAGTTGCGTTTTGCAGATGTGTGCGGCTACAGTGACGCGGTGGACGAGCGGATGGACGACGACGAACGCGACCAGGTGCTCGACGCGGTGGGAGCGGCGTTCGCCCGGCTGCGCCGTCGCACTGCCCTCGTTGACGTCGACCCCCCGGTGACCCGCAAGGACATGTCCCGCAACCAGGTGATCAACATCGTGGACGAGGCCGCCGGGGAGATAACCGTCGGTGGAGTCGCCGAACAGCTCGCCGTCGACCCTTCCGTCGCCAGTCGCCTGGTCACCGAGTGCATCAACGAGGGCTACATCGTCCGTAAGGCATCCCAGCGGGACGGGCGCCGCACCGTGCTCGAACTGTCCGAGCAGGGCACGAGACTGCGCGACCGGTTCCGCAGCCAGCATCGTCAGGCCTTCGTCAAAATCACACACGACTGGCCGGAGGCCAAACGCCTGACTTTCGCCCGACTGCTCATCGAATATGCCGATGCCAGCGTCGGCCTGACCAACCCCAACAAACCCACCCCCCAACCCCGGTCGCAGGGTTGTTCAGTCCCCTCCTAGGGCAGACGCCGGAGCCCCGTGCGCTGTGTGACGGCGGAAGTGCAGAAACTGGGTGGGGGCATCCTGTCGGTGGCCGTGGTCGCGGGGACACAGGGTCTGGAAGGTCGTTCCCGGGCCCTCAGCGCAGGCCGCAGACCTGAGCGGACAGACGTGTCAGTAGATCATCTGCGCAGGCGGCCGGGTCATGCAGGGCCTGCCACAGCGGGAGCCGTACCACCGGTGTCGTCGCCGGGGCCACGTCGCGTTCGGCCAGGACCCTGCGCAGCCGTCGCCCGGTCGGGTCCGCACCGGCGTCGTCCAGCAGGACGGCGATCTCGGCTCTGTCGGGCAGCGAGATCACCAGGTCGTAGCTGCGGCCGTTGAGGGGGACTCCTCGTCGGACGCGCATCTTGCGTTCGATCAGTTCTTCGTGCAGGCGGTCGGCTGAATCCTGGACCAGACCCCCAGGGACCGGTGGGAACGGGTTTCCGGCCGCCAGACCGGCGAGCAGCCCGCGCTGGGCACGCCACCACGACTGGTGGCCCACGACGACCAGCAGTGACTGTGCCCGGGTGATGCCGACGTTCCAGAGCTGATGCTTATCGCAGAGCCAGCCCTGGGTGCGTGCTCCGATGCCCGGCGCGCCGACGGGTGACAGGACCATGATGTCGCGTTCCCCACCCTGGAAACGGTGCACGGTCCCGCAGTGCACTCCTCGGGCGCCCGGCCCGGCTTCCCGGAGCAGTTGTTCGATCAGGTTCACCTGAGGGCTCAAGGGGGAGACCACACCGATGGAGGCTTCGGGGTGGTCCGAGTACAGGGCCTGCACCTGACTCACCACGGCGGCGGCTTCGTCATGGTTGGAACCCGAGCCTGCGGTGCGGCGCTGGAAGGTCCCCGGGACATCGACCCAGCGAACAGGCTGGTCGGTCCGCACCTTCAGCCGGGTCACATCGGTCAGGACGCTGAGCCGCCCGTGGTAGATCTCGCGCGCCGGGCCGGCCACGATCTGTGGGTGACAGCGGTAGTGCTCCTCGAGCATCCACACGTCGCGGGCGGCGCAGGCGCAGGTGTCGTACGCGGAGTCCATGGTGTACGACAAGCGACGTCGCTGGATCCAGTCCGCTGACAGGCCGGCTGCGGTGTGGAGCGCTCGATCCTGGGCGGACTCCAGGGTGACGACGGGCGGCAGCTGATGAGGGTCGCCGATGATCAGCGCGCGTTTGGCTCGATACAGCAGCGGGAGGACGTGGGGCACCGAGCACTGCGCTGCTTCGTCGATCACGACCAGATCGAACAGAGCCGGCTGTGGGGGGAAGACCCGCGCGGACATCGTGGTGACGGCCCACCCGGGCAGGACCGACAGCAGAGAAGGGTTCTTGAAACCGTGCCAGGACCGGGGCGGGGTACGGTTCAGTGCTTCCCACCGTTCCTGGAGCACCGCCGTTCCCTGTCGTAGCCGTTCGGCCTGCAGGGCGCGCAGCAGATCCTGGCTGAGCCGCGGGCGGTCCGTCCGCCGGAATTCCTGCAGCCGGTCCCAAATCTCGGTGGCCGTGGGCAAGTGGGCCAGCCGGTCGGTAACGACCGTGAACCGGAGCATCGAACGGGTGAGCTCCGCGTGTTCCTCCACCTGCGTTGGGCTCAGAGTCCCGAACGTACGGCGCAGGCGGCGACGGGCCAGCCACGCCCGCAGCCCCCGGTGCTCCGCGCGTTCCCACCGCGGCAGGAGGGCGCGCAATGTCGGTTCGTCGTCGGGCAGCGGAACCGGCAGCGAACGACCGCGGTGTACGTCCCCTACCAGTTTCTGCGCCTCGGACTCCAGGAGGGCGATCTCGTCGAGTTCCGCGGTCCGCGCCGAGGCCTTGTTGTGCAGGATCCGCAACTCGGCGCTGCAGGTGGGAGCATCGACGTGTTCGGTGGGGGAAGGGAACGCGGCCCGCAGGTCACCGATGGTCTTCCGTTCATTGTCCTGATTCGCGCGGTTGCCGGTGCGGACGACCAGGCCCGGCACGTCGAGTTTCACGACCTTCTTGACGACGGTGTCGACGGCCTGGTTGTTCGTCGAGGCGATGAGGACGCTCTGATCGGCTGCGATCGCTGTCGCGAGCACTGCAGTGACGAGCTGGCTCTTCCCCGTGCCCGGCGGCCCCTGGGCGACGGTCAACGCGGTCGTCATGGCGGAACGGACGACGGCCTCCTGTCCTTCGTTCAGGGGCTCTGGCGCCACGACGTTCACGGTTTGCGGGCCCGTCCGTGCTTGAACGGGCGGGGCGTCGGCCAACGCGGCGAGTGCTGTTCCGGGGACCGTCATCGGCTTGTTGCCGATCTCCCTCAGGTCCTCGAGCAGATTCTTGGTCATCTGTTCGGAGTCCGGAGCCTTCCAGAGCGCCGCGACGTTTTGAACCCTGCCGAGAGATGCTGTGGCCAAGGATGCGGTGGTCGTGGTGGGGTCGAGGGGGTCGAGCAGCTCCAGGCCCAGTACCGAACGGACCAGGTCAGCCGCGGCGACGATGCCCCTGGCGTCTGCGTTCCCGAATTCGGACTCCACGGCCTGCACCAGTTCGAGGTATTCGTTGTCGCGTACCCCGTGCAGGGCCGCGAGGCCTGGGTGCGGGCGCGGTGGCACGTCGGCCTGCAGGGTGCCGTCGTCGGAGAGTCGCACGGTGCAGGTCAGCAGTGGCGCCAGCGCCGATCTGTGGTTGTTGCCACTGGCCCGGACCCGCACCAGCGGATACCCGTAGAAGAGCTCGTCGGCGTTTTCGGCGAGCGCCCGGGCCACCGGCAGATCGACATCTGCGGAGAGCACTGCGCCCGAGGACGACAGGACCTGGACAGGGACGCTGTGCAGAACGGTGAAGGCGTCTTCCGGGATGTAGGACTGCCGGTGGTTCTGCTGGACGATGGCGCTGGTGCAGTACCTGATCAGTTGACGCCAGCGGTCGGCGTTCCAGGAGCCCTCCGCCGAATCGTCGCTTGCGCGTACCCCGACCCGACGTTCCGCGGATGACGCTGAGGCGACGCGGACCAACCGGATCGGTGCCACGACGCCCTCGCTCGACTCGGCCGGAGTCAGCCGGTCGTTCGACGCCGTCACGGTGTGAACATGATCGGCCAGGTCGTGCGTGGTGATCCAGCCGCTGTCCTCGCGGGTCTGCGCCGCACCGTTGAGTCCTCGCAGCAGGACGGCCGTGAAATCGGACGGGGCGTCGTCCGCGGTGGCGAATGTCGCCCTGCGGGTCGCGGTGGCGGTGAGTACGAATGTTCCCCGGGGGGCGAACTGTTTGCGTGGTTCGGCCCGTACCAGCGGGCGCAGTCGGTCCGCGGCGCGGAACAGTCCCGAGGCGCAGCAGTCGAGCAGGACGATCTTTTCGGCCGCCGCGCAGGTGCCGAGCAGATGGCCGAGGAGCCCGGAGGCGTCGAGGCCGCTCGTGTGCAACCGGTCGCTGCGGGTGTCGCGCGTGGCCAGGAACAGTGCGCTGCCGGTTTCGTCGGTCAGGCCGTGCCCGGAGTAATACAGCAGGCAGGTGTCGCCGCGTCCCACACCGGCGTAGAACTGTTCGAGGGCACCCGAGGCCTGGTCCCGCGTCGGGTCGGTCAGGGGAATGATGTCGTCGAACTCGCCACGGTCGTCCAGCACTGCCTTCAGATGGTGCACGTCGTGCTCGACAGCTGGAAGATCACTGAGGGTCTCGTCGGCGTAGTGGGCGGTGCCGATGAGTAGGGCGTACCGGCGGGCGGATCCCTCCTGGAGTGTCAACGGCCCGGACCACGGTCCCAGCGACGCCGGACCTCTTCCTCAGCAAGCGTGATCAAGCGTGACACCTCGTGCGGTGTCGGGTTGTCGAGGGACACCTCGACCTCGTGCTCCCCGATCCGAACGCTGACTGCGCGGTCGGGGTCTTGGCGGACCAGACCGCGCAGGACGTCCACAACGAATCCGATGACCTCGGGGGTGACCTGAGTGAGCAGCGTGAGCGCCGTGAGGGCGAGGTCCGCGCCGGACTTCCCGCCGGGAGGTGTGGCAGCGCGGACACGCCGGACCGTTCCGACGTCGCTCAACTCGCCGTCCAGCCGGTCGCACAGCCGGTCGAGGTCGTCGTCGCTCTCACCGGCCACGGCCGTGAACTCGATCCGCAGGGTGTCGGACAGCATGCAGATCCCCCACCGGTGCATAGGAACACGAATCGTTCCGAATCATAGTCACGAACACCCGTCCTGCGTGCGCAGACGTAACCACTGGGTGCCCCCGGACGCCGCTCACCTGTCGAAGCCCCCTCCTGCCGGTCGCTCTCAGAACGTTTGGTACCTGTCGGGTCCAGGGGCAAGCCGTGCTTCCAGGCGGTGATTCGGGTGTAGCGGTCGAGGGCGTGTGGGGCCTGCCGTCCGGGGAGCGGGGCGGTGGTCAGTCGAACAGTGCGCATCCGTTCGCAATACATCCACAGCATGTTCACAATGTTCAGTGTCGAGAGTCGTTCACCGTCAGGCGCCGGAAAATTGACCGAAGGAGTCGGTAGTTCTCTCCTTCTGCCCTGACTGGAATCGGCAACGGGACGACCGGTCCTGTGACCGTGGGCGGTTGAGACCGCTGTGGTATTCGATCTGCAAGAATACGACCTTCGGGAGACGACATGGGTAAGAACAGGCTTGGCTTCGGCCGGCATCTGAAACTCACAGGTTTCGCCCTGGCCTCCGCAGCTCTGGTCTTCGGAGCGACGCCCGCCCAGGCTGACGGAACTTCGACCAAATCGGGTTGGTACAGCAAACAGCCACTGAACCTGGATGTCTGCGGTCAGAAACGTCAGCTGGCCGTGGGCGGTGATAAAAAGCCGATGACGGCCTATGCGTGCGTCACCAAGACCGGCAGGAAGCAAGCTCAAGGAGTCATCGTCTTCGAAAATTCCAGTACTTCGACAGCTACCGCTGTGGGCGAGGTGACTGTACGAGGCTATTGGTATGACATGAGGGTCAGCGGTCCAACCTATACGTGCGGAGGGAAGACGCTTCCGGCGAAAGGTCGCCTGTATTGTGTTGGTCACACCGCCCTATTCGACTCGCCCGATTCCTATGGGGTAAGCGGGGAGACTGATGGAAATGCCACTGTGAACGGCTACGGTGGCGATGTCTCCTCGGGTAAGGTGAAGATCTTCCAACCCTGATGTCAGTGACAAGATCCAGCCGATGAATCGGGTCGGATCCGGGTGCCCAGCCGTCCGGATCCGACCCGTCGCATCGTTACCGGTGATGCGCGTGGTCGACACCACTACCCAGGAACATCTGTCCAGGACAGACATCTCCCTGAAGTGGGTGTGAGTCTTTTGGAGTGAACGGGTTGTGTCTGGTGTGTGGATTATGGGTGTTATGGCCACATCCCCGAGCAGCGGATCTGGGTGCACGGAACCGACGGGTACGTCGAGATTCTGTCGTGACCGATCACCGGACCAGGTGATCACGGCCCGAGGTGATGCCGCCGACGATGCCGATGCCGCCGACGACGACAACGGCGCCGC
>JAUPKJ010000161.1 GCA_030837505.1 Actinomycetota bacterium | reverse complement strand
GGCGGTCCGCGATCGCGAAGGCGATGTACCCCGCGAGGGCCGGAACGAGGAAACCGAACGACGCAGCACCGATCTGGAACAGCAGTGCGGCCCAGTGCAGGCCGTCCAGGGGGTTGAAGTCCGCGGACACGGTGGCCAGCGGCACCTTGGTGACGGCGACGGCGCCCGTCTCGCCCTCGACGGCCTGGGCCAGCATGAACGCGGCCGCGATGAGGATGCCGCCCGCGGCGACGAACGGGATCATGTAGCTGACGCCCGTCATGAGCCACTGACGGACCCTGGTGCCCGTGCCGACGTCCGCAGTGACCTCGCCGGTCGGCCGGGGGCCCGCGGGCGCACCGACCCCGGTGCCCACGGGGGTGTCCGCCGGGGCACCGGCGGCCCTCGCGGCCCGGACAGCCTGCTCGATGACCCCGGGGGCGTCGGAGATCGCTCTCTTGACGCCGACGTCGACGATCGGTTTCCCCTCGAACCGGTGCCGATCGCGCACCTCGACGTCCGCGCCGAGGACGACGGCGTCGGCCGCTGCGATCACCGCGGGGTCGAGCGGCCGGGTGCCCGCCGCCCCCTGGGTCTCGACGTGGATCTCGTGGCCCGCGGCCTCTGCGGCCTGTTCGAGCGCCTCGGCGGCCATGTAGGTGTGGGCGATGCCCGTGGGACAGGACGTGACGGCGACGAACCTCATGGCGCTACTTCCCGGGAGATGATGGCGACGACGGTCTGCTCGTCCGGGGCGTGCAGGAGCTCGTCCCGGAACGACTGGTGGACGAGCCGGCGGGCCAGCGCGGCCAGGATCGACAAATGGTCCCGGCCGCCGCCCTCCGGCGCGGCGATGAGGAACACGAGGGTGGCCGGGCCGTCCTCGGCTCCCCAGTCCACGCCGTCGGGCACCCTGGCGAATCCCAGCGTGGGGGTCAGGACATGGGCCGAACGGGCATGGGGGATCCCGATGCCTCCGGGCAGCCCCGTGGGCATCTGGGCCTCGCGGGCGCGTACGTCCCCGAGGAAGCCGTCGAGGTCCGTGACCCGGCCCGCCGAGGCGAGCCGTTCGGCGACCGATCGGGTCACCTCGTCGCGGTCGCCGGCTTTCAGATCGAGCAGTACGAGTTCTGGCGTGATCAGAGCGGTCACTCGGTAGCACCTCCCAGGCGGCGCTGCGGGTCGCAGCGGTCGTGAACCGTCACCGTGACGGCGGCGACGTCGTGCGGACCGGGCATCCTGCTGCCCGGAAGACCGGTGGCTGCCGCGCCCCAGGCGACGGCGGCGACGAGGGCCTCGCGCGCGGTGGCGGCGTCGAGGGGGACCGGGCCCGCGGGGGAGCGCCCGGGGTCCTCCGGGCGGGCCGCGACCGACAGATACCCGGCGAGCAGGGCGTCACCGGCCCCGACCGTGCTGCGGGGGCGCTCGACCCGCGCCTCGGCGTGCACGGCCCCCGCGGCGTCCACGAGGACGGCCCCGTCGGGGCCGAGACTGACCAGGACCGTGTCGATCCCCCGCCCGCGCAGTTCCCGGGCAGCGCGGACGACGTCGCCGAGGGTCGGCAGGGGCCGGGCGACGGCTTCGGCGAGTTCCTCGTGGTTGGGTTTGACCAGGTCGGGCAGGCCCGCGGGCCCGCGGGGCGACGGGGTGAGGGCTGCGAGCAGCGCGGGGCCGCTGGTGTCGAGGGCGATGCGAACGCCGCGGTCGTGCAGGGGGGCGGCGAGGGCCGCGAAGAATCCGGGGCCGACCCCGCGCGGCAGGCTCCCGCAGCAGACCCCCCAGTCGGTGGGCCCGGCAGCCTCCAGGACGGTTCGGCGCAGGGCCTGCGCCTCGTCGGCCGTCAGGAGAGGGCCGGGCTCGTTGAGTTTGGTCGTGGTCCCGGCGGGTTCTGCGACGGTGACGTTCGTGCGGGTCGGCCCGTCGATCGGGACGGCGCGGACCTCGATGCCCCCGTCCGCGAGCAGCCCGGCCAACCGGGTGCCCTCCACGCCGCCGAGGGGGGCCACGGCGGCGGTGGCGATCCCGTGCCCGCGCAGGGCCCGGGAGACATTGATCCCCTTGCCCCCGGGATCGACGCGCCCGCCAGAGGACCGGTTGACGGCGCCGCGGACGAGCCGGTCGAGTTCGAGGGTGTGGTCGATGCTCGGGTTGGGGGTGACGGTGACGATCATGCTCTCACCACCCGGGGTCCCGCGGCCTCGACCTCGGCCGCCAGACCGGGGTCGAGGTCCGAGTCGCTGATCACGACGTCGATGTCCGTCAGGTGACCGAAACAGGCGAAGGTGTCGGCCTGGAACTTGGTGTGGTCGGCGAGGACGACGGTCCTGCGGGCCGAGGCGATCATCGCTCGTTTGACGGCGGCCTCGGTCACGTCCGGGGTGGTCAGTCCCCGTTCGACCGAAACGCCGTTGGCGCCGACGAAGGCGACGTCGACGAAGATCTCGGCGAGGGCCTGTTCGGCCCATCGGTCGACCGTCGCGAGGGTTCTTCCGCGCAGGCGGCCGCCCAGGACGTGGACCGTCAGCTCGGGGCGGTCCGCCAGGTGCACCGCGACCGGAACGCCGTTGGTGACGACGGTGAGTTCCCGGCCGGCGGGCAGCATCCGGGCCAGGGCCCCGGTCGTGGTCCCCGCATCGATCAGCACGGAACCCTCCTCGGGAACCTCCGCGACGGCTGCGCGGGCGATTCGTTCCTTCTCCGCCACGAACAGCGCCTCGCGCTCCGCGACGCGGGGTTCGAAATCCAGCCGTTCGACGGGGACGGCGCCTCCGTGCGTGCGGCGCAGGAGCCTGCGGCGTTCCAGGGCGGTGAGGTCGCGCCGGATGGTCTCCTGCGCGACCTCGAACTGGGTGGCGAGGCTCATCACGTCGACCCGGCCCTCGGCGCGGGCCCGGTCGAGGATCGCCTGCTGACGTTCGGAAGCGAACATGACGTCGTCGTCCAACCACTCGGAAGCTGTGACCTGACGTTCTACGCCCGATCGCGTTGTTTTCACAAGGGGTAGGCCGGGATTTCGGGCTCATAGCAACATGATCGGGCACGTTCGGGTGTGGGTATGTTATGGTATGCGAGCTGTGGCACCGGTCCGGCGTCGCGCCTGCGGTGGCTCGGGCGATTCCGGCCACCGCCCCGGTCTCCGCCCCGGCCACCGCCCCTGTCTCCGCACAATGGCCGTCGGGCACTCCGGCGGTCCGTTCAGGTGGGGAAGGACACTGATTCGGGCCACCCGATCCGTTCGGGTTTTTTTGCACAATGTGCGCGATATCCTCGGGTCACGTCGACGTTCCCCAGTTTGTTCTTCCCCTCTGATATCGATCCACCCTCCTCCTGCCGAGGGGGGTAGGAAGAATGCCAGGAGCGTGTGATCCCCATGACAACGACAATTGCGAAGTTGAACGCACACCTTCAGATGGCTGCTGCCGTCGCCACGGCGGCGGGCTTCGGCATGACATTCGCCCTGGGTGGGGTCGGCCTTTTCCTGACGAGATCGGAGAACCATGATCTGCACGGGCAGGTGAACACCCTGCAGAAGGAGGTCGCGAAGGTGGACACCGAGCGCGACAAGCTCCAAGAATTCGCCTTCGACCAGGTCAGGAACGGCAATGTCCTGGCGACGGACCTGTGCGGGGTCGTTTCCTGCGGGAAGAACGTCCCCCGTTCCCAGGTGGTGATCACTTCTCCTCGGAGGGGCGAGGAGGACGGAACGGTGGTCCCCGTCGTCCCCGGGCACATCACGGTGCGAGGAACGACGGACCTCGACCTGGGCGACAGGAAGATCTGGATCCTCACCCAGGTCTCCGGTGTCAACAGGTTGTATCTCCAGGGGGACGCGGCCGTGGGGTGGGGTTCGGCGGCCCTCGACGCCACCGGACGACGGTGGACCTCGCCCACCGTGTACATCGGTCGGGACACGGACGCCGGGGAACACATCGACGTCATTGCCGTCGTCGCGGACAAGGCCGCTTCGGGCGTGTTCAGCGCGTACCTGCGGGACGGCCTGAAGACCGGCGACTTCCCGGGAATCCCGCAGCTCCCGAAGGGCGCCCTGGAGTACGACCGGGTCGAGACTGTCAGGGGGAAGTGACCCGACGTTTCTCCCTCGCCCCGAGAGGAAGGACCATCCATGACCGACGTTCCGGTGTTGCGGTCCCTCGGGGCGTCGGACCGGGGTCTGTTGCGGACGGCGACGTTCCTGAACATGAATTGGACGGGGGAGCAGCGGTTCACGTACCGGGACATCGACCGGGCCCGGGAGCTCCGGCACTACTTCGGGTTCTGTGCTTCCCGCGGTGATTTCGGGTTCGTCGCTGAGCTGGACGGGGTGACGGTGGGGGTCGTGTGGTTGCTCTTCCTGGACTCCGGCGACCCGGGGTTCGGGTTCGTGGGCGAGGGGGTTCCCGAGTTGAGCATCGCGGTGTGGCCCGGGTACCGGGGCCGCGGAATCGGCCGGCTGCTGATCGCTGCTGCCCTGGGGGAGGCTGCGGCCCTGGGGGAGGCCGGGGTCCGCGGGCCGGCGCGGGTCAGCCTCAGTGTCGAGCACGGCAATCCCGCGCTGGGGTTGTATCGGAGCGTCGGTTTCGAACGGGCCGAGGGCTGTCCCGAAGGCACCTGGGCGCTGAACCTGACCGAAACACCCTGAACACCTCGCCCCACCGGGCCACCCGTCGCCCCACCGGGATGCCGAATGCCCCCGCACACCCGTCCACTCTGCGGTGGCCCCTTCCAAGGCCATGCTTCCCCAACCCCAGCACGATGACGGATAGGCGGATTCCTTCCATCAAAATGATGGAAGGAATCCCTCATTATGACGTGAGTGAAGGCGCAAGGGTGGAGGTGGGCGTTCCCTCCCCGCAGGGGTGAGGCCCCGCCTGGTGTGGGTCGTTCTGATGTGATACGTACGCTTTTGAGGTGCGCGGAAACTCTGAAATTTTTGGTGGTGAGTCCATGACGGAGCTGTCTACCTGCTCGGTGCGATGAGAGATGGGCGGATTGACCTGGTCGTAGATGATGGATAGAATCCATCATTATACTCTGACCGTGGAGGAAGGCTCTCGCTATGGCGTTGTTTCAAGCACCAGAGTTGGACTCTGGGGAGATGGCGGTCCTCGGGCGGATCGATGAGGTCCGCGAGCAGCTGCAGAGCAGACTCTTGCTGTCCCATCCACGTCGGTGGGTGGGATCGCTGCGCAGACTCTCGTTCGCTCGTGCGATCCAGGGCTCGAACAGCATCGAGGGCTATGAAGCGAAGCTGGACGACGCAGACGCGGTCGCGATGCATGAAGAACCGATCGACGCGCAGAAAGAGACCGAGCTGGCCCTGGCCGGGTACCGCGACGCCATGACCTACGTGTTGCAGATCGCGGGGGACGAGAATTTTGTGTTCTCCCCCCAACTGCTCAAAAGCCTTCACTTCATGATGACCGGGTACAGCTTGAAGAATCGTCCAGGGTTGTGGCGGGCCGGACCGGTCTACGTTCTGCAGGAGGCCACCGGACGGGTCGTGCACGAGGGACCGGACGCCGCCCTCGTTCCCGGTCTGGTGGACGAACTGGTGGAATTTCTCGGACAGAGCACACCCGTGGACCCTCTCGTGGTGGCCGCAACCGCACACCTGAATCTGGTGATGATCCATCCGTACCGGGACGGCAACGGCCGCATGGCTCGGTGTCTGCAGAGCCTGGTCCTTGCCCGGAACGGGATCGCCTCTCCGGTGTTCATGAGCATCGAGGAATACCTGGGACGCAACACTCAGGCCTACTACGACGTGTTGTCCCGGGTGGGCGGAGGAACGTGGTCCCCGGGCAACGACACGAGGCAGTGGATGCGGTTCGTTCTGACAGCGCATCTGCGTCAGGCCCACACACAGGTGCGTCGAGTCCGTGAGAGCGAACAACTGTGGACCGCCCTGGAGGAGACCGCAGACAGGTTCTCCCTGCCTCCCAGAGTGGTGACAGCGATGTTCGACGCGGCGTCGGGCCTGCGGGTGCGCAACTCGACCTACCGGGCGGCGTTGGCCCAGGAAGGTGAGGAGATCACTGATCAGACGGCAGGACGGGACCTGCGGTCGCTGGTCGACAAGGACCTGTTGACCGCCCGAGGGGTGAACCGGGGGCGGCACTACGCGGCAGGCCGGGAACCGGCCAGGATCCGAGCCTCGATCGTCGCGGCCCGGGACCCGCGCGATGACACCGACCCGTTCGAACCGTCCGCCACAACGACCTGATCCCACGGGCGGACCCTCTTACCCGGGCCAACGGCCTACGGTCACACTGCTTTCAGCGTCCTGCGCGGCGGAACGAACGGTGTGGGATGACCGTCCCTGGCTCCCACGAGTTTCTGGATCTCGGACTGCGTGAGTCCCGACTCGTCGAGACGTCGTCCGACCGACATGGCAAGTTCCGGTGTCTCTGGGGGAAGGAGGTCACTCGCGGGTTCTCGGGTCTTCCACCCGCGGCTGTTCATCTGACGGTAGAACTTCTGACGTTCCTCTGAGGTTGCTTTCCCGAGCCGGTAGGCGCGTTCGAAGATCGCCTGCATGGACACGCCCCACTCGATCTTCAGATCGGACAATTTTCCGAGGGCGAGGTTCACCAGCTGGGGGCTGATGATGTGCTCAGGCATGAGGAACTCGGCAGCGAACTGGTTCGCTTGGTCCTCCACGTCGAGATCGATGTAGCGAGCGTGCAGAACCAGGTGCCCGAGTTCGTGAGCGATGGTGAGACGCTTGCGATCGGTGGGCAGCGTTGCGTTGAGAATGATGACGGCATGATCGCCGGCCCACTGCGACATCCCGTCGATCCGGTGTGTCCCGAAGTCCTCCTCGACCACGATCACTCCTGCGGACTCGACCCAGCGGATCAGATTCCGTACCGGTCCGATCGGCATCCGCCACGCCGCGCGAAGCATCAGGGCGGCCTCAGCGGACGTGTGACCATCGGGATCGACCTGAATGACATGGTTCTGCGGACGTAAGGGGACTCGTTCCAGTAAATATGAGGAGTGCATTCGTAACATGTTCAAGCGTGCTTCCACACGCTTCCACTCCGAGGGCTTCGTCGTTTTCTGCCGGCGCATGTGGGCGTCCGCAGCGATGGCACCGTGCATGCGGAATTCGTGCAGCAGGAAGTCCGAGGTCACTCCGAGAGCTTCGCCGAGCTTGTCAATCATCTCGTCGTCAGGTTCGCGTAGATCGTTCTCATACCGCGAGAGCGTGGTCTGGGTGATGCCGAGTTTGCCTGCGAGTTCCTCCTGCGTGAGGTCGGCGGCACGTCGAAGGACGAGGATCACGTCGCCGACTCTGCTGGTCATGAACCGGTCTTCTCCTCGACCTCGCGGAGGACACCACTGAGATCGATTTGTGGCAGCTCAGGCGCAACGGGCGTCCACGAGAATCCTGTCTCCGTGCCGGTGTCGCGGCGAAGCTGGATCGCCCAGATCGGGTTGTCCTTGCCATCACGGAACGACAGCACCGCGTCGCCGACGGCACGCAGATCAGCGTCCCACAGGTACCCCAGGGCCAGGCTGAACGACTCAAGGCCCTCCAAGGTGAGGACACTGTTCGACCAGAACGCGCTGGAGGCTTCCGTCGGATACGCGGAGATCCGGTCGCCGGGATGATGGCGCTTCACCCTGATCAGGTACTGGGTCCCGCTGCGAAGCTGTCGTACCGGCTCGCGGTCGACGACGTGGACGCCGTCCAAGGTACTGATCCCACGCACCAACCGATCCCAGATGCGTTCGTGGAGAAAGTTCGCAGTGAAGCGGTTCGTGAAGCTCGGGAACCAGCCCGGTTGCCAGAGACGGAAAGCTGTGTAGTCATCGCGGGCACCCTCGACCGCGTCGATGAAGGAGTGCACGAAACGGTCGCCCAGGTCGGTCAGGACCCTTTCGCTACCGGGAGTGCGCGATGAAATCATGCCAGAAAATATACCACCACACTGTCCTGGTTGCGCAGGACGGGTCGGGTAAGGGTGGCCCCGCGGAACGCCGTCCTCGCCATCCCGATGACCGGGACGCCGACCTCCCGGTGGACGGGGACAGTGGTGGACGGGGACAGCTGTGGAGAAATACGTTCGCGGTGTGATGGGTACCCGGGACCGGACGGAGTTCCTGCGGGACGCCGCGGCGGGGCTCGCCCTCCTGCTGCTGTCCCAGGTACCGGTGCTGCGCCCGGCAGGGGAACGGATCGGGGCCGGGACGGTCCTGGGGCTCGCGCTCGTGAGCGCCGTCGCGGTGTTCGTGCGTCGGTGGCGGCCGGTGGCGGCGTGCGTCGGGGCCCTGGCGGTGGCCGGGGTCGCGCTCGTGGTGGGGGCGGGGCCGGTGTTCTTCCTCGCGGCCGCGTACCTCCTGTACGGGGTGGCGGCCCGTCCCGGTCCGGGGTCTCGCGGGCCGGTGTTCGTGGTGGTGGGGGTGTGCGCGGCGGGGGCGGTGACTCTCACGGTCGCCGGTTCTCAGCACACGCCGGGTGGGAACAGTTTCGTGCAACTCCTGTGCGGGATGCTCGTTCTGGGGGCCGCGTGGGCGGCGGGGGCCGCGGCCGGGGAACGGCGGGCGCGGGCCCTCCTGGCCGTGGAGCGGGCGAGCGAACGGGCCCGCCAGGACGAGCGGCTCCGGGTCGCCCGCGACCTGCACGACGTCCTCACCCACAGCGTGGGCCTGATCGCGGTGAAGGCCGGGGTGGCCAACCACGTCCTGGACTCGCGGCCGGAGGAGGCGCGCGCGGCCCTGGCCGTGATCGAGGACGTGAGTCGGAGCGCCCTGCGTGACCTGCGGGCCACCCTCGCCGTGCTCCGACGGGACCCGTCCGGGACCGTTCCCTGCCCGACCGAACGGCCTGCGGGCCGGCCCCACGGCTTGCGGCCTCTGCCGGGCCCGGCGGACCTGCCCGCCCTGGTTCGGAACGCCGAGGCCGCGGGCCTGGAGATCGACCTGTGTTCGCGGGGTCTGGGAGGGCTCCCGGACGGGGTCGGGCTCAGCGCGTACCGCATCGTGCAGGAAGCCGTCACCAACGTGCTCAAACATGCGGGGCCGACCCGCTGCGCGATCCGTTTGGACGCCGCCGAGGAGGTCCTGCGGATCGAGGTCGCCGACGACGGTCCGTCCCCGGGACCCCGTGAGGGACCGACCCCACCGGGAAACACCCTGCGCACGGACTCCCCGCCGGGAGGGCTGGGGCTGATCGGGATGCGGGAGCGGGCCGAAGCCCACGGCGGCACCCTGACCGCGGGCCCCCGGCCCGAGGGGGGCTTCGCAGTGCGGGCGACCGTTCCGTACGGGTGAGGGCACCACTCCTTCCCGGGGAGGAGACACAGCGGCCCCGGGCCGTCCCGCAGTCCAGCCCCGGGACGGATGTACGGTCCGGGCCGGGCGACCACACTCGACAGAGTGATCGACGTCGAGAACCTGACCAAGAGATACGGGGACGTCACCGTCCTGGACGGGCTCACTTTCCACGTGCAGCCGGGGGTCGTCACGGGGTTCCTCGGCCCCAACGGGGCCGGGAAGTCCACGACGATGCGGATCGTTCTGGGACTCACCCGGCCGGACACGGGGAGCGCCCGGATCGCCGGGAGGGCGTATCACGAACTGGCCCGTCCCCTGCACCAGGTGGGAGCCGTCCTGGAGACCGCCCTCGGTCACCCGGGTCTGAAGGCCCGCGACCATCTGGCGTGGTTGGCCCGCAGCAATCGGATCCCCCGGCGTCGGGTCCACGAGGTGCTCGAGGTCGTCGGTCTGACCGAAACTGCCGGACGTCGCCTCGGCACCCTGTCCCTGGGGATGGGACAGCGTCTTCGGTTGGCCGCTGCTCTCCTCGGTGATCCGGGCGTGCTGGTTCTCGACGAGCCGGTCAACGGCCTGGACCCGGAGGGGATCCGGTGGCTGCGCGAGACCCTGCGTCGGATGGCCGCCGAGGACCGCACCGTGTTCGTCTCCAGTCACCTGCTGTCGGAGATGTCCCAGGTGGCCGACCACCTGGTGGTGCTCAACCACGGGCGTCTGATCGCCGACACCACCGCGGCCGAGTTCGTTGATCGCCATGGCCGGACCTACGTCCGGGTGCGCAGCCGCGAGAGCGCGCAGTTGGCCGCAGCGCTCGAACGGGCGGGGGCGACCGTCACCGCGACCTCGGACAACAGCCTGGAGGTGACCGGGATGGACGTGGCCCGGGTCAGCGGTGTCGCAGCTGCGGTGGAGGCCCCCTTGGAAGAACTGGTCACGTGCACGGCTTCCCTGGAGGACACCTTCCTGGGGATCGTCGGCCGGGAGGGACGAGCACCTCATGCCTGAGACCCTCGCCGCGGCCCGGGCCGAACTGACCAAGCTGCGCGCCGTCCGCAGCCTCGGCGCGGCCCTGCTGCTGTTCGTCGTCATCAGTTTCCTGGTGGCCGCCCTGGACGGATGGTCGGCGAAGGGGGCCATCGAATCGAACAACCCGGGCCTGCGTCCCGACTTCACCGCGACTCAGGCGGGACTGGACGGCGTCCTCTACGGTCAGCTCGCTGTCATCGTGTTCGGAGTGCTCGTGGGCTCCTGCGAGTACACGTCGGGCCTGATGCCCTCGTCCCTGTTGGCCGTCCCCCGACGCGGACGCCTTTTCCTGGCGAAGACGCTCGTGGCCGGCGCCGTCACGGCCGCTCTGGCGGTTCCGGTGTGCGTGGGGTGCTACCTGGTGACCCAGACGGCGCTCGGCTCCCACGGTGCTTCGATCACCGCTCCCGGAGTACCCCGGGCCTTGACCGGAGCCGTTGCCTATCTCACCCTGATGTGTCTGTTCGCCCTCGGCAGTGCGATGGCCGCCCGACAGGCGGTGGGGCCCCTGGCGGTCCTGCTGCCCATGGTGCTGGTCGGCAGTCATCTCCTCAGCCTGGTCCGGGCCACCCGTGACCTGGCCGAGTACCTGCCGGACCGAGCGGGCACGGAACTTCTCACCATCGGTTCCGACCAGGCGGCCCGCGGAATGTGGGTGTTGGTCTGCTGGGCTCTCGTCGCGCTCGCGGCAGGTCTCGTGCGTTGCCGTCGGTGGGACGGCTGACAGCATCTGTGGCTGACAGCAACTGCGGCTGACAGGAGCTACCGTGAGCGACGGCTTCGTCGAGGCGTCGGAGCGGGGAGGGGATTCGTGTCCGGGCCGATCCGAGTATTGATCGCCGACGACCAGGCCCTGCTGCGGGGCAGCTTCCGTGTTCTGATCGAAACCACGCCCGGCCTGGAGGTCGTGGGGGAGGCGGGCGACGGCGCGCAGGCCGTGCGCCTGGCACGCGAGCTCGTTCCCGACGTCGTCCTCATGGACCTGCGGATGCCCGTGCTCGACGGGATCGAGGCGACCGGCGAGATCTGTTCCGACCCCGCCCTGGCCGGGGTCCGGATCCTCGTGCTCACCATGTTCGACCTGGACGACTACGTCTACCCGGCCCTGCGGGCCGGTGCGAGCGGGTTCCTTCTCAAGGACGCCTCGCCGCCCGACCTGATCCGCGCCCTGCAGGTCGTCGCGTCGGGGGAGGCCGTCCTCGCGCCCAGCACGACCCGCCGGATGATCGCGACCTTCGCCCGTCCCGACCCGGTCGAGCGCCCCTCGGGCCGCCTGGTCGGGCTCACCCCGAGGGAACACGAGGTGCTCGTCCTGGTGTCCGACGGTCTGTCGAACGCCCAGATCGGCGAACGGCTCACGATCAGCCTGCCCACGGTGAAGACCCACGTCAGTAATCTGCTGGCCAAACTCCACGCCCGCGACCGCGCCCAACTGGTGATCATCGCCTACGAGGGCGGCGTCGCCACCCCGGGAATGCCCGGCTGACCCTCCCGGCCTTCGTCCCGACCGGAAGGTGTTCCCCTCGTTGTCAGGGGGCGCCGGGGGAGGAGACGGGGACGACCGGGACCGGGGTGGAGACCTCGGTGTCCTCGGCCAGGAGGCCGGCCGCTCCGACGGCGGAGGCCAGGAGAGTGACTGCGCTCACGGCCGTGGCGGCCCGGTACAGGCGTCGATTCGATCGGTCCTGGCGTCCGTACACGATCGCCGTGAGGCCGACGGCCAGGGCCAGGGGAACGGACAGGAAGGGCACGGGCACCAGAAGGATCAGGGAGGCCGTGGCGAGCACCAGCAACACCAGCCCAGCCCGCCTGCCCCGGGAAGGATTCCCCGAGCCGGGGAACTCGGCGGCGATGCGTTCCACCGGCCCGAGACGATGCAGGATCACCGTGATGTCCGCGTCGTCCTGTTCGAGGGCCGCGTCGATGTGCTCCCGGACCGAGGCGATCACTTCCAGCGGGTCGGGCGTGCCGGACTCTGCGAGAACCCGTTCGAGATCGGCAAGGTAGCTGGCGATACGGGGGTCGTTCTTCATGACATTTCTCCTGTTTGCCACATGATTAAGGAATCATCGAACGGGCCCCGGGTCCCAGGGATCTCTCGGGAGAAGGGATCCCTTCCTGAGGTCCTCGTCCGGCCCTGTACCTGTGGGTGGGAGTGGATGGGGGATGAATGAGGGAATGGGTGATGTCCGCACATAACGTCACTACCGTGTGACACATGATACTAGATGCGTGCACTACAGGGTAGCAATCCAGAGGAATGGGGTGTAAATTTATGCAAACGGGGATGAAAGGTGCATGAAACGTGCATACATTTAAATCATCCCAAAATGACGACACGTGAGGAGTATACGGGGATGATGCGCACAGTTCGCATGATCGGAACACTGCTCGGTGTCCTCGGTCTTGTCTCGCTGCCCGCCCAGGCAATGAGCACCTCGACCGAAGGTGCGGGAACGAGCACCGAGGGCAGCTCGGCTTCGCAGCAGGACCACGCGGGGGCGACCCCGCTGGCGGCCCACCTCGCCACGCTGACGG
Organism: Actinomycetota bacterium; assembly: GCA_030837505.1. Lineage (GTDB taxonomy): Bacteria > Actinomycetota > Actinomycetes > Actinomycetales > Kineosporiaceae > JAUPKJ01. Next base: position 1,112 of record JAUPKJ010000161.1, on the reverse strand, counting down.
CGGATCAGCGCGAGACCTTCGTGGAAACCCGTCTTCTCGCCACCGAGACCGTCGAGGTCTCTTCCCAGGTCCCGACCGACGCCACGGCGCTCCGGAGCGCTCGTGACGCCGCTGTCGCGGGCGAGGCCCTGGATCCGCTGGCCTCGGGGTGCTGGACCGCCCGAGGGAACGGCGAGGGCAAAGCCCTGGCCGGGAACACCCTCTTCACGTATTACACCGTGGGCGGATGGTGTTCGTCGGGATCGAAGATTACTGACGCCTGGCTGGCAGACGCCGGCGGTGAGACCAGCACCATCGGATGGCGGTACGAGGGAGTCATCAACAAGAGCTCCGGGATCGTTTCGAACCAAGGACGCGCTTACGCGCAATTCAAGTTCGTGTTGGGATCCGGTGGGATCGACATCCAGAGCCCCACTCCCTGTCTGCGGATCAAGGGGACCTCTGCTCCTGCCGCCACCGTTGACACGGTCTGCGGAATCTACTGACACGCCTGTTCCGCCGCCCGAGGTCCGGACTCGGGAGCACTGAGGACACTTCTTGACCCGGCGCCTCTGCCGAATCGGAACGGGACAGTGGCCCTCCGGTGAGGCGGGTGAGGGCCCGGCACGAGAGGCCGGTCGACGCGAGGGCTCGGTCGCGTCGGCCGGCCTCGACCGCGTGCAAGAGCGACCGGCAGGGGGGTGTCTCTATGTCGTTGTCAAGCGGACTTGAGGGCGTGGTTGCCCACCCCACCCCCACCCCGGGTATCCGCACTTGAAGTGGGAAATGGTGGTTGTGTGGGTACGAAAGACCGCCATTTCCCACTTCAAGTGGCGAGGACCAGGGAAAGGGCAGGGCGGGCCTCCAAGCGGGTGTCCAGGTCGGCGGCCAGGGCGGCACGCTCGGCGTGGACGTCACGCAGTTGAGCGGCCACTCCGGCGATGACCCGCCCGAAGTCGCCGGTGCCGGGCACGGTAACGGGGCTTCGACAGGTGAGCGGCGTGGCGGGGGTTGTCCGGCAAGGCGGCAGGAGGTCGGCGCCCTGGTTCGGGCGTCGGCCGACGACTGTCAGTCCGGTGGTACCGGATCCCGCAAGGACCAACGCGGCCGGGCGCCTCCCGGACGTCGCGAGC
>JAUPKJ010000160.1 GCA_030837505.1 Actinomycetota bacterium | reverse complement strand
CGGTGACATCCGGGCAGACCTGTGGGTCGGCGGGCTGGTCGATCGCGGGCAGGGTGAGGTTGGATAGGCAGGCGGGCACGACTCTCCGATCACGGACTCTCTAGTCAAGATCCATGATCGTCCAGGGGCGTGCCCGCTTCGTCAGCGGGGTCCCGCTCGCCCCGGTCCGGCACTGTTCGTGCTGGTCAACCACCCATCGTGGACTTTGAACTCGCCGTGGCGCTGAGAGCGACCGGCACGAGGGAGGTCCGGCTCGCGACGACCGGATCGCCGCTCGCTGATCGAATCTCCCTTGCGCCGGTCGCTCTACGTGGTAGCCAGGGCGACCCACCGGTTCAGACGGATGAATGCGGCGGTGAGCAGGGCGAGGGCCAAAGCAGCGGCGATGACGGTGCCGGTGATGGGGGGCAGACGGTGCACGAGCATCGGGGCCAAGGCCCACGTGGTGAACCCGACCAAAGCGGCGGCGGCCCGTCCCCGGCGCAATAGGGCGACCGAGGTGCAGGCGGCGCTCAGTAAGGACGGTCCGAGCCAGCCGACCAGAACGGGTCCGAACCCGCCAATGTCCTGTTCCACGGCGGTCAGGGTGCCGGTGGCGGCCAGAGCCCCGACTGTGGCCAGGCCCAGGACGAGTAGGAGACGGCAGAGCACGACGAGGCGGGGGGAGACCGGCAGAGTCCAGCCGAGCTCGGAGCGGGGATCGTTGGCCGGGGCCATTCCGGACAGGACGCAGATCACCATCACCAGCTCGATGACTCGCGACAGCATCGTATGGCCGCCTTGGGGCCACTGTGCTTGGGCGACGGCGGCCAGGAGCAGGACGCCCAGCGTCGCGGGCGCCAGTAACCGAGGGACCAGGGACGCCTGGCGTGCGGTCACCCGGGCCACCATCCGGATGCTGCGTCGGAGTCCGATGCGGTTGTTGACGGCGGTCGCCGCCGGAGGTGTGATGGCGGCCAGCGCGGGAGCGATCAGGTCTTCGTAGGCGGCGACGATCGGGGTGTCCTCCTCAGCGCGGGTGGCGTCGACGATGGCGAACCACTGGTGCTGGATGTCGCGGCACCGGCGGCAGTCGCGCAGGTGCTCCCGGAGAGTGTCGTCTGTGCCCCCGGCGTCGTGGGCCAGGACCAGGGCCAGCAACTCCTCCTCGTCCGGGTGCGCGCCGGTCTGGTGTTCGTTCTCCAGTCCGTTCATGACGTTGCCTGATCGGTGAGCAGGCGTGTGGCCAGGAGCTTGCGTACGGTGGACATCCGGCTCTTCACGGTGCCTATAGGTATTCCCAGCACCTGTGCCACCTCCGTGTAGGGGAGTTCCTCGACCGTCACCAGGGCCAAGGTGGTGCGCAGATGTTCGGGCAGCCCCTCGATCTGTGCCTGCAAAGCCGCCGCTCCAGCCCGGTTGATCACGTCGGTCTCGGGGCCGGGAGATGGGTCGGGCACGCCGTGGGCCTCCTCGACCGGCAGGAGCGTCGCGTGTTTCCCGCGCATCCGGTCGTGGATCTTTCGCCGAGTGATGCCCAAGATCCATCCCTTCACCGAGGAACGCCCCTGGAAAGTTCCTGCAGCCTGCCACACCGCCAAGAACGTGTCTTGCAAGGCTTCCTCGGCCACCGTACGAGACGACGACAACCGCATCCCCAGGCGTAGCACGGCCGGTGCATGCCGCTGGTACAGCTGCCGCAGGGCTGCCTCATCACCACTGCGGACCTGGGCCAGCAGGTCCTGGTCTGTCTGCACCGTCACGTACGTAGCACCCCACTCCGTCGAGGTTCACCGCCGTCACAGGCGACGCGCTCACTCGGTTCGGGCGAATCTCCGGGCCGCCGCCAACAGACAGACCACGAGTGCAACCACGAGTGCGGTCGTCTCCCACGCCAGCTGGCGGCAAACGGCGATGTCCCCTCCTCCGATGCCGTTCAGGAGACTGCACCGTACGAGGTCGACTCCCCATCCGATCGGATTGATCGTACCGATCCACCGCAACCACGCCGGAACCTGGTCGAGAGGGAACAAAGCGCCCGACAGCAGCATCATCGGCATCACGACTATCTGGAGCACGCCTTGGGTGTCCCGTACCGACCGGGCTCTGACCGCCATCAACAGTCCGATACTCGAGCTTGAAGCGGCCAGGAGCAGGATGGCACCGATCGTCCCGACGATGCGCCCTGGATCCGGCCACAGCCCGGTCAACGGGGCCAGGGCGAGCACGAAGAGCCCTTGGAGAGCGGAACTCGTGATCGATCCGGCGAGCTTGCCGGCCAGCAAAGACACTCGGCTGGCGGGTGAGACCACCATCTCCCGCAGGAACCCGAACTCACGGTCCCACACCACGGTCGAGGAGTTGGACAGGGAGGCGTTCACCACGGCGGTGGCGATGATCCCCGGCAGGATGTACTGCACGTAGCTGTGCTGATCGACGGCTCCGGCCACGCCTTCCACACCAACGCCGAAGACCACGAGCAGCAGCAACGGTTGCGCGAGCATGCCGACCATCTGCCCGCGGGCCCGCAGGAACCGGCGTGTCTCCCGTCCCCAGACGCCGGCAACCACCCGCAGCTCGTACCGAAGGCCCCATGGCGTCCTGCCGACCGAGCCAGCGTCCTCAGCGATCGTGTCCGCGTCTGGATCCGTGCTCGTGATCATGCTTGTGGCCGTCATGTCAGCCCTTCTCGGCGTAGCGCATGAAGACGTCGTCCAGGGACCGCGTTCGGACACGCGCGCGGGTGATCTCGGCACCTGCGGTCGTGATCAGGGTCGGTAGTGCAGCCTCCCCGTCGGCACAGCTCACTTCGACGCCGTCCTTGTCGGGGAGGGCATGCCACCCCGACCGGGACAGGGTCTGGGCCACCGCCTCCGGCGAGGGGGTGCACAGGACAACGACGTCCCGGCCTAGCTCCCCCTTCAGTTCCGAGGGAGTCCCTCGTGCCGTCACCCGTCCCTCCCGGAGCAGGACGACGCGGTCGGCGGTCTCGGCCTCGGCGAGGTAGTGCGTCGTCAACAGGACGCAGATCCCCTTCTCACGGCGCAGCCGCCGGACGTCGTCCCAGATCTTGACCCTGGCAGCGGGGTCGAGTCCCGTGGTGGGTTCGTCGAGGAACAACACGTCCGGCTCGTGCAGGAGGGCTCGGGCGATCTCCAGCCGGCGGGCAGTGCCTCCCGACAACGTGTCGACCGGTGCCGATGCCTGGTGCTCCAACCCGACCAGAGCTAGCACCTCCGACATGCGGGTCTGCAGTCTCCGGCCGCTCAACCCGTAGAGGACGCCGTGCAGGCGGATGTTCTCCTGGACGGTTAGCCGCTGGTCGAGGGTGGGTTCCTGAAAGACCACACCGATATGCCGCCGGACCGCCCGGGGGCTCTGGCGCACGTCGTGCCCGGCGACGGTGCCCGTACCGGTGTGCGGGCGGCTGAGCGTGCACAGGATCCGGACCGCCGTCGACTTTCCGGCGCCGTTGGCACCGAGCAGGGCGCACAACTCTCCGGGGAAGATCTCCAGGTCGAGATCGTCCAGGACCGTACGGTTTCCGTAGCGGCGGGTCAGCCCTCTGCACCGCACTTGTGGGTCCATCCCCAGTTCCTTTCCGCCCCGTCTTCGCGTGGATGCCGCAGGATCTGTCAGGCGAGCATGAAGGCGCTGCGCCAGATCTCGTCGTCGGTGCTGGTCCGAGCTGTCGCGAGCAGCGCGAGGGCGACCCCGGCTGCCCCCTCCAGAAGGCCGGCGACGGTGAGCCCGTCCCAGCCGTAGTCCTCGGTTCGGGTCCGCCAGTTCACGGCCAGTTGTGGCACGAGGTGTTGGAACCCGAACGGATGATCGTCGTCGAAGCGGGCCAGGACGTCGCGGGTGAGCCGGGTGACGTGAGGTGCCAGCCGCTCGTCCCCCGTCTCCCGGAACATCGAGCGGGTCGTTTCCAGGAGCCCGGACCGACCGTGACAGAAGGTGGGGCCCACATTCCGCCACTGCGCCGGAGGCCGGTCGAGAACGGACAACATCGTCTCCACGGCCGTGCGCACCAGGAAGTCGTCCCCCAGTACCTGCGAGGCCAGTACCAGGGCATGGGCCGTGCCGGGCGTGCCGTAGCACCAGGCTGCGCGGGTGAAGCAGTTGTCGTCGAGCTGTCCCGAGGCCTGCTCGGCGTAGGAGACCCGGGCCGGCCAGAACGGACCGTCGGCGTCGGCAGTGTGCCACCTCATCAGCCACCAGGCCATCGTGTGGATCGCTGACTTCTGGCCGGAGACCTGCCATCCCCGACGCGCGGCGATTGACAGGAACGCCAGCGCACCGGAGATTCCGTGGGCCGCCCCGAGATTGGAGTCACCCCGGGGGAATGTCTTGCGGTCTTCTTCGACGAGCTCGAACTCCACCGGTACGTGCCAACCCGGAAGCTTCACGCCATCGAGAACGATCGGCTCGGCCAGAGCGATCACCGACGCCAGAACCTCACCCAACGTGTGTGCCACGTCGGAGCGGGCTCCCTCGTACTCGGCCGCGTGCACCAGGTACCGGCCGATACCGCTCAACCCCGAGATCACGTCGTAGGAGACCCAAGAGGCCCCCCGTCCCACACCCCGGCGACGCAGCTCCACCGCCAGCCGTTGCTGGGCGTCCGCCATGACCGCCCGGTTGAGTTTCTCGAGCAAGGTCGTGTAGGGCCGATTCTCGGCCCGCAAAGCGTAGGCGGCCAGCCCCAGCGCGGCTGGGCCGCCGAACAGGCCGCCGGCCCACGACGAGGTCGGCAACGTCTCCGAGGCCGCTACGAGGTGGGCGTGGCCGATTCTCGCCCAGGCGTCGTCGTCGCGCGCCAGTTCCGCGAAGAGCAGGGCCGTGCCGCTCCATCCGTGGGACAACGAGATCCCGTTCCAGGGCGGCTTGCCGAACACCGGCTCGACGTTGCCCACGCTTCGCACCTGGTCCTCAACATGCCCCGGGTCCGTCAGGCGACGGGCCACCGCCTCCACACACGTGGTCACCTCGTCGGGTGGCACCTGCACCGGTCGGTCGTTCGCCACGGTCACACGCATAGTTCGGCCTTCCCACGGGAAGCGATGGCTTCGAGACAATGACGGGCGAATGCCAGGGCCTGCGCTTCGGCATCCCGATCGGTTCCGAGAAGCCGGTTGCAGTGCATGTGCACCAGGCTCGCCGCAATGGCTCCGCGCTCTACGACGGGAGCGTCGTCCGCGGCGGCACGGTCCAGTGCGGTGGCGTAGTCGCGCAGCGCTTGGCCGGACAGCGCGAACAGCGGTTCCAGGGGATGCGGTGACCGGTCGGCCCCCCGCCAGTGCCCGTCGGCGCCCGCCACCGCAGGGACGAGCCGGCGCCGGAACCGCCGGAACTCGTCGCGGTACTCCTGCACCGTGCCGGTCCGCATCAACCACGCACCGGCTTGATCGGCGCCCCCGAAGGCGGTGAGCAACCGGACGACTCCGACCGCCGCGGCCTCCACCAGGGTCAGGTCCGACGCCCCCTGACGGGTGGCCTCGAGAACGCGCAGGACCACCTCGCTGTCCGTCTGGAAGACCCGTTCGGCGGACTCCATCACCTCCGCCCCGCCGTACCGCTCGATCTCAGGGTCGTACGGCGCCAACGTCATCTCGCGGACGGTGCGGCGCGCGCGCTGCTGGCTGACCATGTCGGTCAACAGGGGCAAGACGTCGCCGTACAGGACCCGCGGATCACCGTGGAGCCGTAGCCGCAGATGGGCATCCGGATCCTGGTACCGGATGAAGAACCACCGGTCCGTCCGCCCCGCGGTGCACGCCGCGCGGCAGATGTCCGCGATCTGGTCGGTGAGGAGGCTGTCCTGCTGCCCCGGCTCGACATACAGCTTGGCGTAGAGCCACTCGCCGCCCGGATCGCTCGTGCAGTCGAGCTCTGCCGGGCGAGGCGGCATGACGCGGCCGGTCGGCAGCACCCGCTGCAGCGCCGGCGGGGCCTTGGGCGCGCGTGCCCCGGTGAGGAGGAAGACGCCTTCCGCGACGTGCTTGCGGCCCGAATCCTCCTCCTCCTGCAGCCAGCACTGATCCGGCCCGCCGAGGGATTCCTGGACGGTGAGCACGGTGTTGCGTCCGGCGCCGCGGTGGAGCATCTGCAGGTCGAAGTCGGACTCCAGGTCGTAGGGCAGTCGCTGGTCGCCGAGCCCCGAGGACACGAACCGAGGAACGCCTTGGGCCGTGCACCAGGACCTCACCTCGTCGCACCAGGCCACCGGGTCCGTGTGCGCTGTGCTCAGCCGCGCGGGCAGGCGCCACGTCCGTGGCCACAGCACCGACCGGGAATACCGCAGACGGGGCAGGTACGGCGCGTCGATCAGGCTCCCCCAGTCGAAGGGAGCCCACAACCGCTTGCCCTCGAACGCGATGTCGTTCAGCAACCGGACCGGATTCGGCGCCTGGGATCGCTGGTTGAGCATCGTCGTCTGGATGGCGGTGATGGGACGGCCCAGTGTCTGCGACCACGCGTACATCCCGGCGACGGTGGCGCCGACGTAGATGTCGTCCAGCGGCAGATCAGCCGTCCGGTCGTCCGGTCCGTCGAGGGCGTGGGGATAGGTGCCGGCCACGACGCGGTAGCGATGCCAGCCGGTGCTCCGGCTGATGTTCCCCGACCGGGACGCCCGCGGCCGGTAGTGCAGATCGGCCCGCACTGCCCCCAGATCCGGTAGATCGCGTTGGAGGGCCGTGACCCGGGCCGCGGCCTCGGCGCCCAGGACGCCCGAGAACCGGGACAAGGACGCGCCTGCCGTGTAGGACCCGGGGTTGGCGCCGATGCTCAGCTCGAAACGGCCAGCCAGGATGTCCTGCAGGGAAGCGGAGTGGATCTCCGCGTAGATCTCCAGCTGGTCCGGGACCTCGAACGGTTCGGCGTCCAGGGACGACAACTCCGCCAGGATCTCATCGGTGATCTCGATCTCGGGGGATCCGCTGCTCAGCGCCTGCGCGTACAGCATGTGCAAGACCCTGCTGCGGCGTCGTTGGTCCTCGGTGACCGGCGCTGGGCTGGCCTCCTGACGCTGCCGGGCGGGAGGACCTTCGTACCCCGCAGGCACTCCGATCCCACTCACCGGATCGGTCACCTCCATGAGGGGCACGAGCCTGCCGGTGCCGTACTTCTCCAGGAAGTCGACGTGGTACGACCTCAGGTGGCGCATCCCCCGGCCCTGGGGGCTGAGCCGCCACAGAGCGGTGGCCGACGCCTCCACCTCATGTGCGACGACCGGCGGCAGGCAGACGTCGGCGTCCAGACGCAGGTCGACGTGGAGCGGGATGTCGGCCCAGTCGAGCGAGCCCAGGGTCATGCGCGTCGTCTCCAGGAACGCCGCGTCCACCCCCAGGGGCGCCGCCTCGTACCGGGAGAGTTCGTCGACGACGGTGGCTGCCTTCGCTGCCGTGTCCGCGGCCGCCGGCGTGTCCTTGAGCCGCTCGACCAGCCACGGAAGGGGGTCCTCAGCCGTCGTCGGCGGTCGCAGGTCGCTCAGCAGGAACCCTTTCGCGACCAGTTGCAGCAGCAACGTGGTGATCTGCGAGCGGGACGCGGCCGGGAACTGTTCCGCCAAGGCCGCGACGACCCGGTGAGCCGGATGGGGGCGACGGGCAACGGTCATCAAGGCGTGCACAGCCCGGGTGCAACGGACGGACACGTTCGACGAGATACGGCCCGCCGTCGTCGGCGAGACGTCGCAGGGTGCGTCGAGGACGAGGCGATCTCCGCGCAGGACGACCGCAGAATTGGTGAGTACCTGGGCACCGGACAGGACATGGGGGTCCTGCTCCAGACGTCCGAGGACCTGGTCGAGCCATTCGCTGTCGGCGTGGACCTTGCGTCGATGCTGGTTGACCGGCGTTCGGGGCGCCGCCGATCTCCGCGAGAGACACTCCGGCGAACAGCCCGAAGGGAGTGCAGCGGTAGGACATGCGCCGGGCGTAACGGGCCACGGCGAAGACTGTCCTTCGAAGGTCAGCCGTCGGCAGGGTGCCCAAGTCGGTGTGCATCCGACGGGCCAGGCTGGGACTGGCGAGCGTGATGGCTTCCATCAGCAGACGGTCCGAACGGGCAGCCTCGACGGCCTCGCGCATGGCAGCCGGCGACAGGTCTCCCGCCGGGTACGACGACGAGGGGGAGACATCCTCCGGGGGCGGGACCGGGCGTACGGGAGAACGCAGCAGGAAGAAGTCAGCGCATTGGAAGGCGCTGGTGTTGGAACTACGAGGGTTGCTCATCTCCATAACCGTTCTGGGTAGGGTCCGCGCACGTTTCGTGGTCTTCGGGAGGCGAATCGGCTCTGTGGTCGAGAGTGGGTGAAAAACTCGTGGTGGGGACAGTCAGGGACTGCCCCCACCACACAGATTCAGCAGCAGAAGCTGCAGCCGCTACCGGTGTTGGGACTGGTGCAGCCCTCGGTGCAGAAGATGACGCTCGTGATCATCTTCGCGGGAAGGTCCTGGGAGACGCTTTCTGTGGCAAGGTCGATGTCGAACTCGTTCGCGACGGCGGATGCCGACATATCTCCTCCTGAGGATGTGTTCTCTGTTCTCGCCGTCCAGATCGGCCCGGCTCGATGTCTCAAATGTATGAAGGTGTCGTCTTCCCGAGTAGTCCCCAGAGTTCGGTACCACCGCGTCTGTGGAGACGGCGTGCCTGACGCCGGGGCTGTCTCCACGTCTGGGACACGACGTCGATGGTCAGGCTCGGGGGTGTGACGGGTTTCCGGTTCCTGCAACCGTGCTGCATCAGGTTGAACCGCGGGGGTCTTCCCCCCGGGATCTGCGGGAAGCGATCCTCTCCTGCGTATGTCGGTGACGAACGGACCGTCCATCGGCGGAGGAAGGGGGGCCGCGGATGCCGGACGGAAATGTGTCCACGGACCTTGCGAGCAGGGGCCGACCGGTATGGAACGCATTCCCCCCGCGATGCCCCTCCGGTCGCATGCTGCGATTTCGGAGGCTAGGAGCGTCGCAATCAGGCAAATTCTACTGAACGGGGGGCATATGTCATTTTAGACGGCGGGGTCGGTCCCTCCTGAAAGACGTGTCGGAAGAGTGGCTGTCACATCGACGGGAGCAAAGATAACCATGAACACGCATGTCGATCTCACCGCTCGGGAAAGAGACGTTCTCGTGCTTGTCGTGGACGGCTGCACCACCCGGGAGATAGCACGACAGCTCAGTATCAGTAGTCACACCGTCGATACCCATCTGCGGAGGATGAGGAGAAAACTCGGCGCTCGATGTCGTGCGGATTTGGTCAGGATAGCCCTGCTGACGAGCATCTGACCGTGAAAACGTGCGTCCGTTCCGCGTCTCGTACCCCGGTGATTTCCTCTGGCGCGCAGACCAGCGAGGCAGGAGCACGCACATGACGAACAGTCCCTGGGACGCCGGTGGCGTCCGCGTCAGCCCGCCCCACCGGCAGGACGCCGTCCGCCCCGCCGTTCAGACAAGTCGGTGCCACCCATGAACCTCGGCGGTGGTGGTCGCTACGTACCGGGCATGATCGTGTTGCTGTCCCCAGTGTGGGGTTATGAACGCAGGAGAGTGGGCCGGGCGGGTCTGGCGGCTCCGGTGGTTGCCTGCGCTGGGGTATGCCTGTTGGCCGGTGCAGCGCATCTGATGTACGGAGGGGTGAGCACCGGGTTCGGTTTGTTGCGGTTGATCGACACGTTAGTGCCAGTGGCCGCGGGGCTGGCGATGGCTACCGGGACAGGCCAGGAGTGCGCCCTGGAGCTGCAGCTTTCGCTGGCGACGGCGTTTCCCACGACATTGGCGCGCCGGTTCACCGTCCTGCTGGCCGTGATCCTGGCGACGTGCGTCGTGTCAGTCGGCGTCATGACGGCGTTGGGCCAGTGGCATCACCCGGCGACCAGCGTGGTCCGGGTAGGGGTGCTTCTGGCACCGGCGGTGTTCCTGGGCGGGGTGGGGGCCTGGTCCACGTTGCGGTTGCGGGGGGCTGCCGCAGGGTCGCTGGCCGTGATCACGGCCTGGCTGGTGTTGATCCTCGCGGTTGAGCGGGTCGTGCATGACTGGATGGTGCAGAAGACCCTGCTGATGGTGGTGGGACTGGCGTTCTTCGCCGCAGCGCTGGCTCTGGCCCGTCGTGGTGACCAGTTGATGAAGCAGGAAGGGGCATGATGGTCAAGCTCTCTCCCCTGGTACGAGGCACGTTCCGGTACGAGTTCGTCATGGTCGCCCGGCGGCGCAGCCTGTGGCTGGCGACCGTTCCGCTGCTGGGTCTTGTAGTGATTGGACAGCTGACTTCGGGCGGGTCCGTGGCTGGCGGGGCGTCCGGCCGGATCGTCAACCTGATGACCGCCGCGACTCTGCTGATGGTGCCGGGGATCGCGGTGCTGCTGGCGGACGTGGTGGTGCGGGTACGGCGTCTGCACCTGGTGGACCTGCTGGAGTCGTGTCCGGCCGACCGGCGAGCCCGGGTGGCAGGGACGGTCCTAGGGTCGTTGGCGATGGCCGTGTCACCCACAGTGATCGCAATCTTGGTGTTCGCGGCGGTTGAGGCCGTGCGCGCGGGAGACGCGTGGCTCGTGGCTCGGGCGGTCGGGGCGGTGGCCTGCGTGCTGCTGCCGTCGGTGGTGGTGATGGTCGCGATCGGTGCGGTGGCGGCGGTGTACCTGCCAATCGCGGTGGCTCGGGCAGGGGTGGTCGGTCTGTGGTTCTGGGCGTCAGCGTGGAACTCGTCGCTGATCCCGCTGCCCAGCCCGACGGGAACCCTGCTCAGCCCGTACACCGCATACGTGAACGTGGGGTGGTTCGGGGCACCGACCGGGTGGGCCGGCCGGGGTGCCCCGGAACTGCTCAGCCCCGCTCCCACGGCGTGGACGGCCTTGCTGAGCCTGGCGCTGATCATCGTTGTGGCCGTGGCGATGCTGTATCTGGCCGCTCGCGCCATGGACCCCGTTCGCGCCTCGTCCCGTTCCTAACCCCTGCCGTCCGCCGCTGGGGTCACGTCATGAAGGAAGACATGCCATGCATATCGACATTACCGACCTGTCCAAGGTGTACCGCGGGGGCGCCACCGCGTTGAACAACCTGACTCTGTCCGTCGCCGATGGGTTGTTCGGCCTGCTGGGGTCCAACGGTGCTGGCAAGACGACCCTGATGCGTGTCCTGTGCGGGATCCTGCCGGCAAGCTCGGGACAGGTCGTGATCGACGGTCACGACCTGTCCACAGCGGCCGGGGCCCGCGCCGTCAAGCAGAGCCTGGGCTACCTGCCGCAGGACCTGCAGCTGTATCCCGATCTGACCGGTAGGGAGTTCCTGGACTACATCGGCCTGCTCAAGGGCCTTGACGACGACCGCGCCCGACGCGAGCAGATCCAGCAGCTTCTGGAACAGGTAGCCCTCAACGACGACGCCGGTCGGCGCACCCGCGAGTACTCCGGCGGGATGAAGCGACGTCTGGGCATTGCTCAGGCTCTGCTGGGCAACCCCCGACTGGTCATTGTCGACGAGCCCACTGCAGGGCTGGACCCCGAGGAACGCATCCGGTTCCGGACCCTGCTGGCCTCGTTGGGCGCCGGACGTACCGTCATCTTGTCCACTCATATCCTTGACGACGTTTCCCAGACCTGCCCCGAGGTCGCCGTCCTGTCCCACGGCCAGCTGGTCTACCGAGGCCCCACCCTCGGGCTGGCCGAGGAGGCCCGGGGCAAGGTCACCACCGTGCTCACGCCGGGACCGCCCCCCGCAGGTGACCACACCGTCATCTCTGCGATCACCGCCGCCGAGGGAACCTGGTACCGCCTGATCAGCGACGCCCCGCCTCCCGGCTCCATCGCAGCCACCCCCACCCTTGAAGACGGCTACGTCGTCCTCATGCACACCCTCCGCGACGTCCCCCCGTTTAAGGCTCGGATCTCATGAAAAGCATATATCTTCACCTGTCGGTTCTCGTCTCCTCTGTCCTTCTATGCGCTTGCGGGTCCGGCTCCTCCGCCCAGCCGACCCACTCGGTACCAGAGTTCCACCCCAGCGACTATGCAGGACTTACGAATGTCACGGTCACCAAGGAGCAACTCAACGCGGCGTGGCCTCTGACCGTCTCCTCCGTCAACCTCAGCTGCGAAGGGGGCACAAAACTTCTTGCCACGGCAGATGGCAAGAAGTACGCCCTTAACGACGCAGCCATCCGGGACGGTACGCCGTCCATTGACGCCGTTCGCCGTCAGGGAGCTTCGCTGGGAGCGCTCATCGGTCGTGCCTCGTCGTTGTGTGCCAATACCCGCTGATCCGTCCCCGATTCTGGAAGAGCCCGCTCCGGGACCGATGGAGCGGGCTACGGGCCGATGCCGGTCCCGATGCGACATGCAGGCAGCGCGATTCCGTGTCTCGCGTCGTCGGGTACATGTCCCAGAAACGGCCCGCCTGGACCTCACCGGCTATCCGGGGTAGTCAGTTCTCTGATCTGTGTCATCGGAGCCAATTCTCCCGCGAACCGTCGTCTGAGGCCAACAGGGCCCACGAATTGGAATGAAGGGGATGAATACTCGTGGCCTCAGTCATTCGTATCGTCGGTGAGCTGGATCTAGACGGAATTGATCAGCCTTCTGCCCCGGAACTCGCCGTGATTCGACTATTGGGAATTCTGCCGCGGACCTGGTGCGGGGTGTCGAGGATCGAGCCCCCCGGCTTCGTGGTGGAGGTGATGACCTATGGTGACCTCGGCGGGACCGCGGCACACCGCACGATTGCCGAGGCGTTTCAGGACCAAGCTCTGGATGGCTGGGTCTGGGCCAACGGGCCACTGTGAAGCGCGGGCGACGGGTCTGCTCGCGCGGGTGATACCCGGCCCGGGTCGTTCGGGGCCCAACTCTCAGATCCACCCACGTTCTCTGGCGCGCAGCGCCGCCTGGAATCTGTTGCTGGCGTCGAGACGTGCCATGAGGCGGGCCGCGTGAGCCCGGTAGGTCCGAACCGAGACCCCCACGGCTGAACTGAGGTAACAGTGAGCGACTGGACGGCTACGAGGTGGCAAGGATGGGGATTGCGCGGGTTCGGTCTCTGGCTATCGATTCCGTGGTTCGTCG